>CAYWLN010000009.1:0-11956 GCA_964459475.1 uncultured Bdellovibrionales bacterium
CATCCCTTGAGCATCGCTTCTTCAATCTGGCTCCGACGGCAAAACACATGGGCATCGTCCTGAGTAAGGGAGCGGACACGGGCAAGGCCATTTAATTCTCCGGATTGCTCATCTCGATAGCACATCGTGGTGTTGGCGTAGCGCTGGGGGAGCTCACGGTAACTGAATGGACGACGAGCGTAGATTTGTGTGTGATGTGGGCAATTCATGGGCTTCATAGCAAACTCGTAGCCTTCACGAGTGGTGATACGAAAGAGTTCATCCTTGAATTTATCCCAATGCCCACTTTTTTCGTACAGATCTTTCTTGGTAATGTGGGGGATTTCTACTCGTTCAAAACCATGACGTTTACGTAGTTGCCAGACGTATTCATCAAGAAGGTTGCGGATCAGAGTACCGCGCGGTGTCCACAGAGGGAGTCCTGAACCAACGAGGTCAGAAAAAGTAAAGAGGTCGAGCTCTTGGCCAAGTCGGCGGTGGTCATTTGGGGCGAGGATAGATGGGTCTTCGCTAGTAATTGGTTGGTCAGCCATAGGAATGAGAGATAAGGATATGTCCTCATCATAGCGTCATGTGCGGGGCGGAGCAAGCGTGGTATTGACAAAACACAAGAACATGCTACGCTATGAGTAGTTCTTCGTCCCTCTTTTTTGGCTCCTCCTGGCACAGACCCCTGTGCTTTCCACGTCCCGTTGCACCCTCGCGTGCTCGGGACGTCCTTTTTTTACTTCTTTTCTTCAACTTCCTGAATGGTTAGGTGGAGATCTTTTTTGAGTTCGGTGGTTTGATCAAAGGTTTTACCATCTTTGGTCTTGATGTGTACCGAGACGGGGACAGTGCCGACACCCGATTGCTTTTGAATGAGAAGCTTGTAGTCGTTCTCGGTAACCGTCTCAGGGAGTTCATACTTAAGCATTCCCTGTGTTTCACCACCGATAAGCACATCGACAAAGACGCCGAAATACGTTTTGCCAAAGGCTTCATCCGTGAGGGGTGAGCCAACGAGTTTGCGCTCAAGGAGCTTGGCTCCCTTCGGGACATATGCACGGAGGTAGGTGTGGTAGTCGCTCGTCCGCCAGTCACCATAGGCGGCAGTGTGTTTGTAGGTATAGAGGACGGTAGCGACGGGCTTTTCACCGGTAAAGTCAACCGTGTAATCAAGCGACCGGCGCATGTAGTAGTCACTCTTGAGCGCTCCCATGTTGGCATCGACGAGCATGAGATAATCACCAGTCCAGTCCTCCGCTACCGAACCATCCCAGTGGACGCTCTCGACGAGAGCCTGGAGATTCGGGTCGGCGAACCAGATCATGACATCGCGGTTCCGGAGTTCATTCTGGGTGAATTCGGCGAGTTTCGGAGCATTCCCCACAGTGGCCACGCGGTTCATGATTTCAGCAGCGATCTTTTTCATAATAGCCTTGCGGTTCTGCTTCAGTTCCGCTGGGACATCTTCACCGAGGTAGGCCCGCTCGACGCGCTCTTCGAGTTTGTAGGCGCCGTCATCACTCGTGTAGGTGTGAGAATCACCAGGGATTTTGATTGGTCCAGTCACCGCGAGGATGTTGTTGAAGACGTGGGAGTTGACCCCGATGACTGCATCAAACTTTTCTCGGCCACCTGAGAGACGGTAAAAATACTGGGCCTTTTCGGCGTTGGTCGGGAAGTCAGGGGAAAAGTTCGAGTCACGGAATTTCCAGTTTTTGAGCTGGAGCTTACGCTTGAACGGATAGGGCGGAGTAATCTTGGCCACGATACGCTGATCGAGGAGGTTGGCATCTTCGACGTAGGTCGAGACAACGGCGGCATTCTTGACTTTGACGATGGCATATTGGCCGAGGAAACCACCACCAGGCCGGAGCTCATCAGCGTTTTGGAGGAGGATGAGGAAGACGCGAGTTTTGTCATCTTGCTTGGTAAGTTCAGTGACGAGCTGATTCACCACCTCGAGCTCCTTTTTCGTATCTTCGGCGATGGGGAGGAGTTTGGAGACTTTCTGGAGGATATTGAGCGAGCCGACGGCAAACTCGGTTTTGTGTTCCTTGGCGTAAAAGAATGTAAAGTAGCCACCGATAGAGACAATAACGACAACGACCAGGGCGATAATCCAGCCCTTAGTGAGGAATGCAGGCATGAGAATATAAAAAAAATTAGACCTTGCTAGTATACCAGAAAAGCCTTCCTCCCGCACCCTTTACGAGCAGAGCCAAAATACGTTACAATGGCCCTGCTGAGAAAAAAGCGGGTATAGTATAGTGGTAATACCCGCCTACCGGCAGGCAGGCGTGACCCCACCAGACCGTTAGAACGCGAGAGTAGTACAATGGTAGTACACTGGCTTCCCAAGCCAGGGACGCGAGTTCGATTCTCGTCTCTCGCTCAAATTGCGGTCAGGCAGGCAGGGATTTTTACCTGTCCTTTGGCGGGCTCTTTACCCGCTCAAATAAAACCGTCCCTTTATGGTGCGGTTTTGCTATTTTGCCAATTGTTGAGGGAGGAGTTCCAGTGAATGAAGAGGTGTTTGAACCAAAGGAGAAGGGGCGGGTCAGACTGCGGTGGCGTAATTGGAGTGGACGCTGGCTCGAGTTCGGTCGTGCTCGCCCCGAGTACGGCTGGGTCGCCAAGGGTTTCCTCAGGAATATCCTCTGGAAGTGCTTGGGGCACAAGCTCTACTTCAGTCGTAGGCGGAGCCGCCGGTTCGGGTGAGGCTACTGGGGCCGTAAGTGTTGGTAGCGTACTCGCATCTAGTAGAGGCTCTTCATTTACTACTTCATCAGTGTTGCCTTCTTCTGTATCAGGCGTTTCAGTCTCAGTCCACTCCCAACGCTTACCTTTTTCCTTGCGATACACGACATCCTCTGCCACTGACTTTGAGAGCTTATACTTGATATCTTGGAGGACTTTGCCATCGGGGGCACGGAGCTCGAGCTTGCCTTTTTGGTTGGAGAGGGTGAAGAGGGAAAATTCTCGCGTGAGTTTTCTCTCAGAGTGGGGCGGGATGACAAAACTTTCTCGAATGGGGTGATTGGAGAGTTTCTTCCAGCCGGTGGCGATGCCATAGCCTTTGAGATCGATAGCTTTCTTCCCACGATTTTCGATAATGAGCCACTCTCCATCACTATCTTTGCCACTCGGGTTGGGGACGAGCGCCGTGATACGGATATTGGGCTTGGGGAGGGAGGCGATTTTGAGAGCAAAGGTCTCCAAGACATCATCAGACCCATCGGTGGTCGTGAGCGTGACCTGGTAGGTGCCGTTCTTTTCGTAACGATGTTCCGTTTTTTCTTTGTAACTTTTGTGACCATCGCCAAAGTCCCAGGTGTACTTGAGGGTGCTGCCGTCACTGTCTTTGCCCCGAGCATCAAAGGGGATGGCCAGGCCCCGGTAGCCTTTCTTCGGTACCTTCTCCTTGGTCTCAGGGAGAGTGTTGACGATATTTAGTTGGCCAGGCGTCGGCGTGCCCCCACGCCAGCTCTTTCCGGTGAAATTGAGTGAGACGCCCTCCTTGGTTTTGGCATAGGTCATGCTATCGACGAGGAGACCGCCCGCATCAAAGAGGGAGAGCGTTTCGTCAGTATTGTTGAGCGAGAGTTTGGAGACGCTCCGCTCCAAGACAAAATAGCCAAGAGCCGAGATAGGGGAACTCGGAGGAAAAGTGTACTCGCCGGTTTTCGAGTCATCACGGAGGCGAAAGCCAGCGAGGTCGACTGGTCCATCACTGGGATTGTAGAGTTCAATAAACTCCGCCGACTCATCGCCTCTTGGATTCGCGAACACCTCATTTATACGAACCGGACTCAGGGAAGAGAGCGCTGAATCAGGAGCAACAGATGGTGTTTCGAGGTAGACCTCACCTCGGCTGTTGGTGGGTGTGGGAGCTACATCGGTGGCCCAGCCGAGAGTGACCGGGTCGCGGGTGAGACTTTTCCCGGCACCAGGATTCTGAAGGAGCGGCGTCTCGGGCGTGAAGGGAGCGCCGGTACCCCATGCGACGCTGTCGATGAGGATGCCACTCACACCTGACTCCGAAAAGAGGCCAATACTACTATTATCAGCGAGCGCTGATGAGCCCCCTTCGGCATCAGCGTAGGGGAGGGCGTAGCGACCAGCACTGTGCGCGAAGAGCCAGTAACCTTCCGCTGGTACGGTAGTGCCGGCGCCAAAGACTTTGATCGAACTCTCACTCCCACTACTCGTGCGTCGACGGAGTTGCATGCCCGAGAGATCGATGGAGGCGTCGGTAAGATTACGAATCTCGATATATTCGTCCGTGACAGATTCTCCTTTCGTCTGGACCTCACTCAAGATGAGCGGAGGTGTCGCTCCGTGCGAGGGAGAAGATAGAAATAGGAAGGGCAGACATCCGAGTGCGAGAGCACTTCGGAAGAAAACACACTTCATAGGGAAGAAGAATGGTAATACCTCTTTCATATCATAATTCTTGTGATTCGACAATGGGAATCTTGTGAAAAATATGCTACACTCAAACAGGAAACAAAAGTATGGAAAAAAAAGTTACTTCGCAGAAAGAGAAACCGTTTCAATTTGGTCGATTCCTCGATCAGGTGAGTACGGCACTCACGAGTCATGCTGAGAGCCTCATTGGAAATTGGTTCGCCAGTTTTGAACGAGGCGTGCACGGCCTTCTCGAGAGTGTCTTGAAACGCTTGACCATCTTCTATTTGGTCCTTTTGGGAGCGACCTTTTTGTTGGTAGGTTGCGCGCGCGTCCTCAATCAAGTGTACGGACTCTCAGGGATAGGAGAGATCATCATCGGCACAGTCATCTTTGCACTCGTACTGGTGCTCCTCATGGGTGAAAAACATGTTTCCAAATAATTCAGTCTAACGGTACAGTTATGCCAAAAGCACAAAAGCAGGTAGAGGCAGTCGCAGAGGCTATCAAGAGTAAAGTGGTAGCACAGGTGGACAAGACCAAAGTGATGGCTGAAAAGGAAGTGGCCAAGGTGAAGAAGCAACTTGAGAGCACCTATGCAACCGTCGAGAGCTACGCCAAGAAGAATCCAGAGAAAGCAGCCGTTGTCGCTGCTGGTATCGGGGCCGCCCTCGGGGCCGCTATCGCTCTTCTTATGAGCGGTGGCAAAAAGAAGAGCAAGAAGTAATTTTTCGTTAGAAAAATTATTCCAAACTTAATTTGGGATCTTTCTGTGGAGTGAACCCGCTTTGTAAAAGGCGGGTTTTCTGTTTTAGTGTTTACCCTGTGTAATTCTGCCTCTGGCAGATCCAGGCTATGCCTGATTACACAGGGTGTATAATAGGGTCATGGGACTCTTTGGACTCATCATGACACTCACCATCCTTGGGCTCGGCATGAGCTACTTCTACTTTGGTATGGTGCCGACGTCACTCACGATTGAGAACGATACTCCCGCGCCGGCAGGTCTCGATCTTTATAATGATTTGAAGGAACAAGCGACTGATATCAAAGAGACCGAAGAAGAACGGGTAGAGGCCGAGATTGCTTCTCTTGAAGAAAATTTGAAACCAGAATCTTTGATTCAACCGAACGTAGCTGATCCTGCCCGCAGTGCTACGACAAGCGTTGCAGGCGGGGAAATGGAGGCCGAGAAAGAAGCTGATATTGTTGATCGTCTGATGAACACCGGTTTTGCTGTACCAGCGAAGGCGCGCACCATTGATACGATTGTCCTTCATTCGTCGTATAACTCCTTGGGCGGTGACCCGTATTCCGTCGAGAAGGTCGTCGCTATCTATGAGAGCTATGGCGTGAGTGCTCATTATCTTATCGACCGGAGTGGCACCATATACCGCTTGGTTGCAGACCAGAATATCGCCTATCATGCTGGGGCGAGCAAGATGCCTGATGGTCGCAAGGATGTGAACAACTTTTCTATCGGGATTGAAATCATGAATACAGAGGAGACAAGCTATACCAAGGCCCAGTACGAAGCCGTAAATACCCTCGTCGCTACCCTCAAGAAAAAGTACGCTATCAAAAACATCGTCGGCCACGCTGACATCGCCCCCGACCGCAAATCCGACCCCTGGAACTTTGATTGGAAGAAATTAAAATAATATCTATAAGTATGCAATATATTTTTAAACTTGCACTACAAAAAGAATCATCAAAGCTCTCACTCTTGAAAGACGATGTTATTGTGACAGAGAGGATGTGGCCCGAAGCCAGGGACATGGGGACCAAGGTGTTTGAAGCGATGGCCGAGATACTGAAGGGGGAGGGGATGCGACCAGAGGCGGTCTCGGACTTTGTGGTGGAGTCAGAGCTCCCTGATGTCTATACTTCGACGCGCATTGCCGAAACGATCAAAAAAGTGTATGCTTTTGGTGTGAAGCAGAAGTAAGAGGGTTACCTCATGTGAAGTACCTTGTGGATCGTCAAAAAACCAATATATTTTTAAACGAGGGCCTATTTTGAGCCATTTTTTGGTTTCTGTTTGACCCCGCACCATTTCCAAGGTAAGCTACTGACAAGAGAAAGATGTAAGGCGTAGCCGCCTCTCGGCTCGCGTATTACGATCCCGATGCTGTTCCATAGAAATGGTGCGGGGTTGACAGCCAAAACAAACGTTGTTACACTGGTTTGTACTGTAGATTTGACTCTTCGAAAGGCCGAGAATTCTCCCTCGAGACCTCGATGAGTAAAGTGACTGACTTTTCTAGCCTCGAATCGCCTTTGGGTGCAAGGTCTATGGCGAGACCGAGAAGGAAATGACGGCTCTCAAAAGCAAAGCTAACATTTTCCAACCCAATGGAGCGGATCCACCTCCTATCCATAATCAAATAGTTTATCCGATAATCTCATCGGCCCTACTTGCGACCCAGCAAGGAGTGCGCCAGTGAGTGTCTTTTTATGTCCACTCGAGAGAAGGCATTGCGTGTAAAAGAGAGCTTCGGCAAAGAGTCGTCACTCACGAAGCGTCGGTTTTTCAATAATCGTATTACGGTCTCCCTCCCGGACTTGATCGAGGTCCAAAAGGATTCCTATCAGTGGTTCTGGGACAAGGGGTTGAAGGAGCTTTTTTCAGAAATCAATCCGATTGCTGACTTTACCAGTAAGGACCTCGAGCTCACCATCACCGACTACTACCTCGATGAGCCCAAGTACCCGGCTCTCATCGCCAAGAACAAGAACATTTCTTACGAAGCTCCGCTCCGCGCCAAGGCCACTCTCCTCATGAAGAAGACCGGTGAGGTCAAAGAGCAGGAGATCTACCTCGGTGATTTCCCCATCATGACCGAGCGCGGGACCTTTATCATCAATGGTGTCGAGCGCGTCGTCGTCTCTCAGCTTATCCGCTCTCCCGGTGTCTTCTTTACCATGGACTACCAGAAGGGCAAGAAGCTCTTTGGGGCCAAGATTATTCCGAATCGTGGTGCCTGGCTCGAAATTGAGACTGACTTAGACGGTGTTATCTCGGTTAAGATTGACCGCAAGCGTAAGCTCCCAATCACGGCTCTGTTCAAGGCCTTTGGCTTTGACGAGAAGCGTATCCGGGCTGAATTTGCTGACACCGATACCGCTGAGAACCGCTACATCGAAAACACCTTCCTCAAAGATCCTTCCCACAACCAGGGTGAGGCCTACCGTGAAGTCTATAAGCGTCTCCGTCCAGGTGACCTCGCTACCGAGGAAAACGCCAAGCAGATGATTGACGCCATGTTCTTCAACTTCGAACGCTATGACTTTGGCTCCGTCGGACGCTACCGCTTGAACCAGCGCCTCTCTATTGAGCGAGCTGATACCGAAGAGAACCGCATCTTGAATACGGATGATCTCGTGCTTATCGTGAAAGAAGTGATCCGTCTCAACAACGATGTCGATGCCAAGGCCGATGATATCGACCACCTCGGCAACCGCCGCGTGCGTGCCGTCGGTGAACTGATCCAGAACAAGCTCCGGGTTGGTATGTACCGCATGGTGCGGAACATCAAGGATCGCATGAGTACCTGTGACCCCGACACGGTCGTCCCAGGCCAGCTCATCAACCCTCGTCCCGTGGCAGCCTCCGTCAAAGAATTTTTCTCGAGCTCTCAGCTCTCGCAGTTCATGGACCAGGTGAATCCACTCGCCGAACTCGAGCACAAGCGCCGTCTCTCAGCGATGGGTCCTGGTGGTCTCACTCGTGAGCGCGCTGGCTTTGAAGTCCGTGACGTACACCACAGTCACTATGGTCGCATCTGTCCGATTGAGACTCCAGAAGGTCCAAACATCGGTCTCGTTGGTCACCTCGCGAGCTACGCTCGGGTCAATGAGTACGGTTTCCTCGAGACTCCATACCTTGTCGTCAAGAAAGAAGTAGTCGCCAAGAAAGAAGAGCTTGAGCACCGTATCCTCGCCGAAGCCGTCGCTGGTTTCAAGGTAGGGGACAAGCTGACCGCCGAAATGGCCGAGAAAGTTGCCAAGGAAAAGAAGGGCGAGACCGTTCTCGTTAAGCCATTCGTGACGCTCGATATTGAATACTTGAATGCCATCGTAGAAGATAGGAAGATCATCGCTCACGCCCGTATCTCGCTTGATGATCACAGGAACATCAACGAACACATGGTCGGAGCTCGCGTCAAGGGCCATCCAGAAACGATCGAAGCTGATTCTCTCGACTATATCGATGTCTCGGTCAAGCAGTGTATCTCGATCGCCACAGCTCTCATCCCGTTCCTCGAGCATGATGACGCCAACCGCGCTCTCATGGGTTCGAACATGCAGCGCCAGGCTGTCTCCTGTGTTATCCCTCAGTCGCCCATCGTCGGTACCGGTATCGAGGACAAGGCCGCTCGCGACTCGGGTCAAGTAGTACTCTCGCTCCACGCCGGAGAAGTGATCGCCGTTGATGCTAACCGCATCATTGTCCGCTCCGATGCTCCAGCTGGTGCCAAGAAGGATCACATTGATACCGAATACCTCCTCCAGAGCTTTGAGAAATCAAACGCCTTTACTTCGATGAACCAGGTCCCGCGCGTGAGCAAAGGACAGATGGTGGCAAAGGGCGATCTCCTCGCGGACGGTGCCTCGACTGATCATGGTGAACTGGCCCTCGGTCAGAACATGGTTGTGGCATTCGTTTCCTGGGAAGGATTCAGCTACGAAGATGCTATCGTCGTTTCTCAGCGTATCGTCGAGCAGGATCGCTGGAGCTCTATCCATATCGAAGACTTCTCGATTGACGTCCGTGACACCAAGCTTGGGCCGGAAGTGGTCACTCGTGATATCCCCAACATCGGTGAAGACCGTCTGAAGAACCTCGACGAAAGCGGAATCATCCGGATTGGAGCCGAAGTGTCCTCAGGTGATATCCTGGTCGGCAAGATTACCCCAAAGGGTGAGGGTGACCTGACCGCTGAAGAGCGCCTCCTCCGTGTTATTTTCGGTGAAAAATCTCGTGACGTGAAGGACTCGTCGCTCTACCTGCCACACGGTGAACACGGTAAAGTAGTGGACGTTAAAGTATTTTCTCGTGAACGTGGTGACAAACTCCCGATGGGGGTCTTTGAACAGATCCAGGTCTCGGTCGCTCAGATGCGTAAGATCTCAGTCGGTGACAAGCTCGCCGGACGCCACGGTAACAAGGGTGTTATCTCGATGGTGGCCGCTCAAGAAGACATGCCGTACCTCCCTGATGGGACACCGGTCGATGTCATCCTAAACCCCTTGGGTATCGCCTCTCGTATGAACATCGGTCAGATCCTCGAGACGCACCTCGGCTGGGCTGCTATGAAGCAGGGCTACAAGGTGGCCTCGGTGGCACTCGATGGTGTCTCAGAAGGTGATATCCGTGAAGAACTGAAGAAGGCTGGTCTCCCTGAGAACGGCAAGATACGTCTCGTCGATGGTAAGAGCGGTGAACCGTTTGATAACGATTCGACCGTCGGTGTCATGTACATCATGAAACTGAACCACTTGATCGAAGACAAGCTCCACATGCGATCCATCGGGCCCTACTCGCTCATTACGCAGCAGCCTCTTGGTGGTAAGGCTCAGTTCGGTGGCCAGCGCTTCGGAGAAATGGAAGTGTGGGCTCTCGAAGGATACGGTGCTGCTTATACCCTCCAAGAAATGCTTACTATCAAGTCCGATGATGTCTTGGGTCGTTCCAAGGCCTATGAGTCGATCATCAAGGGCGAGCCAATCAAGAGTCCAAACCTGCCAGCGTCGTTCCACGTCTTGGTGAACGAACTGAAGGGTCTCTGCCTCAATGTCGAATTGAAGGGAGCGCGGACAGAAGAAGAGGACACGGAGGAGATGCTCCCTGTCGAAACTGTCTAACACCCTTTCATCCACATCAATCACAATTCTATGGAAAACATTACAAAGGTGAGCGATTTCGACAGCGTGAGACTGACCCTCGCCAGTCCCGATCAGATCCTCAACTGGTCCAACGGTGAAGTGACCAAGCCAGAGACGATCAACTATCGCACCCAGCGCTACGAACCAGATGGTTTGTTCTGTGAAAAAATCTTCGGTCCGTCCAAGGACTGGGAGTGCTACTGTGGCAAGTACAAGCGCATCCGCTACAATGGTATCGTCTGTGATAAGTGTGGTGTCGAAGTGACCCGCGCTATCGTCCGCCGTGAGCGCATGGGCTATATCAAGCTTGCGACTCCGGTGTCCCACATCTGGTTCCTCCGCGGTGTTCCGTCCAAAATCGGACTCGTCCTCGGTATTTCTCCGCAGGATCTCGAGCGCGTCATCTACTTCTCTTCGTACATCATCATGAGTGTGGACGAGAAGTTGAAGGAGCAGTCGCTTGATGCCCTCGAAAAGGAATACAAGAGCAAGCAGAAGGAAATGAAGGCAGCTGAGAAGAACGAGAAGAAGCTCGAAGAGGATCTCGAAGAATTGAAGGCTCAGTATCGTGATACCAAGGATGATATCAAGAACGTCCGCCCGTACCAGATCCTCTCTGAAGTGGAGTACTTCAACCTCTCGAGCCGATTCGGTCAGATTTTTACGGCCGGTATCGGTGCCGAAGCTATCCGCAAGATTCTCGAGAAAATCGACATCCCATCTCAGGTCAAAATCTTGAAAGAGGAATTGTCTATTGATGAATCAGTCGATCAGAAGAAGCTCCTCCAGCGCCTCAAGGTCTACCAGGGATTTGAAAAGGCCAACCTCCGTCTCGAGTGGATGCTCCCGACCGCTATCCCAGTCATCCCACCGGATCTCCGTCCGATGGTGGCTCTTGATGGTGGCCGATTTGCGACCTCTGACCTAAACGATCTCTACCGCCGTATCATCAACCGCAACAACCGTTTGAAGAAACTGATGTCGATCGGTGCTCCGGAAGTCATCACGCGCAATGAAAAGCGTATGCTCCAGGAGGCTGTCGACGCTCTCTTCGACAACTCGGCTCGTCGTGGTCAGGCTTCGACCGCTGCCTCAACCGGTCAGCGCCGGGCGCTCCGCTCGCTCGCCGATGCTCTCAAGGGCAAGCAGGGACGGTTCCGTCAGAACCTCCTCGGCAAGCGTGTCGACTACTCTGGTCGTTCCGTTATTGTCGTTGGTCCCAAGCTCAAGCTCCACCAGTGTGGTTTGCCGAAGAAGATGGCCCTCGAACTCTTCAAGCCGTTTATCATCAATAAGCTCATCACCAAAGAATACGCCCACAACGTCCGCACCGCCGGTCGGATGGTGGATGCTGAGACCGAAGAGGCCTACGAAATCCTCGACGAAATCATCGAACACCACTACGTACTCCTAAACCGCGCACCTACCCTCCATCGTCTGTCGATTCAGGCGTTCCAGCCGGTTCTCATCGAAGGGAAGGCTATCCGCCTCCACCCCATGGTGTGTAGCGCCTTCAATGCTGACTTCGATGGTGACCAGATGGCTGTCCACGTACCGCTCACCGATCAGGCTCGTCACGAAAGTGCGACCATCATGCTCTCGTCCAAGAACTTGCTCAAGCCTGCTTCTGGAGAGCCGATTGTGTCCGCGACCCTCGATATGGTGCTCGGTG
>CAYWLN010000009.1:12056-16794 GCA_964459475.1 uncultured Bdellovibrionales bacterium
AAGCCTGCTTCTGGAGAGCCGATTGTGTCCGCGACCCTCGATATGGTGCTCGGTGCCTACTACCTGACCCATCTCAAAGATGGTCAGAAAGGGGAGGGCAAAGCGTTTGGTACCATGGACGAGGCTATCCTCGCCTACCAGAACCGCATCGTGGCCGTCAATGCCAAAGTGAAACTCTCGTTCCAGGGCAAACTCATTGAGACCTCGGTCGGGCGGATCCTCTTGAATGACATCCTCCCAGAAAGTCTCCGCTTCGTGAACGAAGAAATGACCAAGAAGGACTTGAAGGTGCTCATGTCGCGTATCCTCGAAAACCTCGGTCAGGACGAAGCCGCCAAGTTTGCCGATCGCATGAAGGACCTGACGTTCAAGGCAGCGTCGAAGTCTGCTATCAGCTGGGGTATGAACGATCTTATTGTCCCAGAAGAAAAGGCCGGACTCGTGGCCGCGGCTGAAGTGCGCATCACAGAGGTAAAGAACCAGTACAACATGGGTCTCCTCACCAATGATGAACGCAAGAACCGCGTGATCGAAATCTGGAACGAAACCAAGAACAAGATTACCGATGCCGTCCGTCTCCACCTCGACAAAGAGGGTCCTGTCTACGCCATGATCTACTCCAAGGCTCGTGGATCCGAATCCGTCGTAGTACAGATGACTGGTATGAAGGGTCTCATGGCTGGTCCGACCGGTGAAACGATCGAACTCCCAGTCAAGAGCTCATTCAAAGAAGGATTCAACGTTCTTGAATACTTCATCTCGACTCACGGTGCTCGTAAAGGTATGGCTGATACCGCCCTTCGTACCGCGACTGCTGGATACCTCACTCGCCGTTTGGTCGATGTGTCTCAGGACATCATCGTCCGTGAAGAGGACTGTCAGGATACCGAAGGTACCTACCTCTATCGTGAAGACTCTGACGCTATCGGTCAGAACTATGGCAGTCGCATCGAGGGTCGCGTGACCGTCGAAGCAATCAAGGATCCCGTGACCAAGGAAGTGCTCGTCAAGAAGGGTGTCCTCATCAATCGGGAGCAGGGCAAAGTCGTCGAAGCCAACAAAGCTGTTACCAAGGTCAAGATTCGCTCGCTCGTCGCCTGTAAGTCTCGCCGTGGTGTCTGTCGCCTCTGCTACGGTATCGACCTCGGTCGCAGTGCCTTGGTAGAACTCGGGGCCTCGGTCGGTGTGGTGGCTGCTCAGGCTATCGGTGAACCAGGAACCCAGCTGACCATGCGTACGTTCCACGTCGGTGGTGTGGCTGGATCCGACATCACCCAGGGTCTCCCACGTGTGGAAGAAATCTTTGAAGCTCGTACCCCAAAGACCGAAGGTATCCTCTCTGAGGTGGATGGCCAGGTAAAGACCATTGCTCGTGACAGTGCCAAGGTAGTCAAGATCACGGTGATCGACAACGACCGCGCTGAGCATGAGTACCAGGTCCCACAGAACGTTACCTTGAAGGTCAAGGAAGGCGATCTCGTGTCGGTCGGTATGGCGCTCTCTGAGGGTCACCTCGACCTCCGCAAGCTCTTTACCATCATGGGTGAAGAGGCCGTGCATCGCTACATCATTCGTGAAATCGAAGAGATCTATGCGACGCAGGGTGAAGCCATCAATGACAAACACATCGAAGTAATCATCCGTCAGATGATGTCACGTATCCGCGTGGCTGACCCGGGTGATACACTCCTCCTCCCAGGTGATATCGTCGAAAAGGACCAGTTCCTCGAAGCGAATCAAGAAACCCTCGAGAAGAAGGGTCGGGAGGCAGTTGGCGAGGCTATGGTCTTGGGTATCACCAAGGTCGCCCTCTCTACTGAATCTTTCCTCTCAGCAGCGTCCTTTATGGAGACCGCACGTGTCCTCATCAACGCTGCTGTCGCTGGCAAGGAAGACCGCCTGCGTGGGCTCAAGGAGAACGTCATCATCGGACGTCTCATCCCCGCTGGTACCGGCTATCGTGGTCTCGATGTGAACAAGAAGGACTAATCCAGTTTGTTGCATCGTGCCTCCAAAAACACCCTCTGTACAAGAGGGTGTTTTTGTGCTATAATGGACCATATGAAGGTCAAAAAACGGGTCGAAAGGCCCGTTTTTCTTTTGGCAAAGCAGGAAAAGGATATATACTAAAGAAAAATAATACAAATGATTCCTTATGCGCGGACTAGAATCACCCTTGGTAGACGTTAATCTCGATGAGTTTGAGGCTACGGCGCGTGCGGAGAAGGTAGCTTCAGCGCCTGTAGTTATCCAAGAAAGAAATAGGGAGATGGCCCCTGCTGAACGCCTCGCCTCTGAAATGTCCAAACAAAGGGAATATATTTCCAAAAGAGCTATTTATCTGGAGCTGCAAGAGGGGATACAGGACATGTCGCTCCCAAATTTGGATCAAGTTTCGGCAGCACTACCAACAGAGGCGATGTCTTTGGTTGGGGAGGCAGCGGATAGCCTCCAGATGCTTTCATTTTACAGAACTTTTGACAGAGCACAGCTGATGAAAGAACTCGAATCTATGATAAAGGGCCATCATCTCGATGGCGAGGTGAGACGTTTGAATGATTTGATACTTCAGTCAGAGGCGAGCGTGGCAAAACTGAAAGAGGCAGAAGCCATTCAACAAGCGAGTGCACGAGCAGCGACCAATGATTTCGTGAAGGCCCAGCAGCTAGTCGATGCTTTTCGAAAAGGGGGCGAAAGTAACGGTCAGATGAAAGCTATGCCTGAAATTCCTAAAATACCAGAAAAAAGGAGCTTGCTTGATCGGGTAAGAGGAATCTTTTAGTAGTACTACTCTAGGGCCATTTCTCCCGTGCTATAATGGGGTTACTATTGGTTGGTTAAGAACATCTATGGGACGAAAGAAAAAAACACCAGGAAAAAAAGAAAGTAGCGAAGATGAGGGGTTCAACTGGGAAGAAATACTCCATAGCGATGCCAAGCGTAGCATCGCGGCGGTTTTTTTGTTTGCGCTTTCTGTCCTTTTTCTTTTGGGATACTTTGATTCGGCCGGCGTGCTCGGCGAGTGGATTGACCAGGGACTCGGCATGATGCTCGGGTTCGGCAAGTGGCTCCTCCCCCTCGTCCTCCTCGCGGCAGCCCTCATGTTCCTCAAGCGCCGAACCACGACCCTTGCCGATGCGGTCAAGTTTGTGGGCTTGGCAGTAGGCTTTGTATCACTCCTCGGACTCCTCCACCTCTACAGTGGTGATACCACCAAAGAAATGCTCAAAGTGGCCGAGAATGGCGGTGGTGGCGGCTATGTCGGCTTTGGTTTGGCCTACCTCCTCATGAAGTTTACCGGGATGATTGCCGGGACAATTATCAGTATCGCTCTCTTTGCGGTCGGGATGATAGCTGCTTTCAACGTGTCGCTCGTCCATACCTTTGAGCGGACCATGGCTCGTTTCCAGAAGACGCCAGAAGAGGGTGAAGACGAGACAGGGGAGGATGAGCCATCGGCCGAGACTCCTGATGTAGCCCCGCTTCTTTCCTCACCGCTCGCAGATGAACCAGTAGAGGAAGTCACGGTGCCTGACACGGCGCTGACGGAAAACAATATTAGTAAAATCGAATTTCATGGCGAAGAGCCAGCCAAAGAAGAGGCTGGAGAAGCAGAGGAAGAGATGGTCACCGTTCCAGCGTTTATCCGTCCCAAGCGCTCACTTCGGAAGCATGCCTATCAATGGGAATTGCCCCCAGTCGACCTCCTTGAGTCTACCTCGGGGCAGGCAGTGGGTGGCGACACGGAGCGGAACAAGCATATTATCCAGAGCACCCTCAAGCACTTCGGCATTGACGTGGAGCCAGGTGAAGTCCGGATTGGACCGACCGTCACCCAGTACACCTTTCGGCCAGCCTTTGGCGTGAAATTGACGCGCATCACAGCCTTAAATAGTGACCTCGCCCTTGCGCTCGCGGCCAAGTCTATTCGCATCGAGGCACCAATCCCAGGCCAATCGCTCATCGGGATTGAGGTGCCGAACCAGTCTGTTGCGACCGTCCGACTCAAGGCCGTGCTTGAGAGCGAAGAATGGAAGAAACGGCGTTCAGACCTGATGGTAGTCCTGGGTGAGGATGTCGCGGGCAATCATATCTTTGCTGACCTCGCCAAGATGCCCCACGTGCTCATCGCCGGTCGCACCGGATCCGGGAAGAGTGTGTGTATGAATACCTTCCTCCTGTCGCTCCTCTATCAGAACTCCCCAGAGGATCTCCAGCTCATTCTCGTCGATCCGAAGCGCGTATCGTTTTCTCGATATCGAGGGGTGCCTCACCTGAAGACGCCGGTTATTGTAGAAAACAAAAAGGTGGTGAACGTCCTCCGTTGGGCGGCGGGTCAGATGGATCATCGGTACAAGGTGCTCGAAGAAGCCCGGGTCCAAGATATCGAGAGCTATCACGCTGAGTCAGAAAAGGGCACGAAGCGTCGGATTGTGGACGCCGAGACCGGCCGAGTGACCGAAGAAGCGCTCCCCCTGATGCCCTATATCGTCATCATGATTGATGAGATGGCTGACCTCATGGCGACTCATGGCAAAGAAGTAGAGTCCCTGGTGGTTCGGTTGGCATCGCTCTCGCGCGCGGTTGGTATCCACCTCGTCCTCGCCACCCAGCGTCCTGAAGCAACCGTTATCACGGGGCTCATCAAGGCCAACATCCCAGCCCGTATCTCGTTTCAGCTTAAGAGTCAGATCGACTCACGCACTATTCTCGATACTGGTGGAGCCGAGAAGCTCCT
>CAYWLN010000009.1:16894-21162 GCA_964459475.1 uncultured Bdellovibrionales bacterium
GCGCTCGTCAAACTCTATGAGCGGGAGCGGAACATCCAAGAAAACCTGGGTCAGGATCATACGCGACCGACCACGCACGGCTTTGCACCGCTGTCGTTTGTCAT
The DNA here is from genome assembly GCA_964459475.1 of uncultured Bdellovibrionales bacterium. Taxonomy (GTDB): domain Bacteria; phylum Patescibacteriota; class Minisyncoccia; order Moranbacterales; family UBA1568; genus UBA1568. The sequence goes on from CAYWLN010000009.1 coordinate 16,999, forward strand.
CACCTCACGGACGCTCGTCGTCGGGCTGATCGGGCTCCTCGTCTTTGGCGCGTTTTTCTATCTCTACCGAGAGTTTCGGAGTTTTGCTGCTGAGCCAGCTCTGGTCATCCTCGAGCCCCAAAACGGTGCGGTGGTAGAAGGCGAAGAAATCGTGGTGCGAGGCAAGACCGACAAGGGGGCCCAGGTGACCCTCAATGATCAGAATATATTTGTCGATACCGATGGGCTTTTTTCTGACAAGCTATTCCTTCGGGCCGGGATGAATACGATTACGGTCCGGACACTCAATCGTTTCGATAAGGAGAAAACGGCGACGGTGACAATAGAATCACGACGGCCGGTACTCGAAGTGGTGCCACAAATTGAGTCGATACCGCCGCCCATAGAGCCAACGAACTAGACAGGGTGTATCGTGTATGATAGTATGAATGTAGAGTAAACTACAACACCAAAGAGATACTCCTCAGGAGGTGAAGTAGCGTACCATTTTGGTGTCGTAGTAAACATAAATATACGCTTATGGCCAAGGCAAAGCAGGGGGCAGTCGAAAAGGGGAACAAGAGCAAAATTGATACCGTGCTAAATACGATAGAAGAAAAGTATGGGGAGGGGATGATGATGAAGCTTGGTGATGTGAAGAAGGTAGATGTCGCCGCTATCCCGACGGGATCGGTCTCACTCGATATCGCTCTCGGTATCGGCGGAGTCCCTCGTGGTCGAGTGGTCGAGATCTATGGACCAGAGTCTTCTGGCAAGACGACCCTCACTCTCCACATCGTGGCCAACGCCCAGAAGCTCGGCGGAGTCGCCGCTTTCGTCGATGCTGAGCATGCCCTTGATCCGGAGTATGCCAAGCGCATCGGGGTCCAGATCAACGACCTCCTCATCTCTCAGCCAGATACTGGCGAGCAGGCGCTCGATATCGTCGAGACCCTGGTCCGGTCCAATATGGTGGACGTGATTGTGGTCGACTCGGTGGCAGCGCTTGTCCCGAAGGCAGAAATTGAGGGCGAGATGGGTGACCAGCACGTCGGTCGCCAGGCTCGGCTCATGTCCCAGGCTCTCCGCAAGCTCACGGCTATCATCGCCAACTCGAATACCACGGTCATCTTTATCAACCAGATCCGTATGAAGATCGGGGTGATGTTTGGGAATCCCGAGACCACGACCGGTGGTCAGGCCCTCAAGTTTTATTCCTCAGTTCGGCTCGAAGTCCGTCGTAGTGCCCAGATCAAAAAGGGCGAAGAAGTAGTGGGAAACTTGGTCAAAGTAAAAGTGGTCAAGAACAAAGTGGCCGCTCCATTCCGAACCGCCGAATTCGATATCATGTACAACGAAGGCATCTCTCGGGCTGGCGACCTCCTCGATTCTGGCGTACGCTATGCCGTCCTCAAGAAGTCTGGCAACTCATTCCTCTATGGTGAGGTGAAGCTCGGGGCAGGTCGGGAAAGCGCCAAGACCTTTCTCAAAGAAAATCCTAAAGTCCAAGATGAACTGGAAGCGGCTATCATCAAACAGTCCAAGGAAATATCTGTGGCCCCAGTAGAGGGTGAAGACGCCGCCTAATGAGTATTCTACTTGCATGACATTTCGTGAGCGTTTTGAGGCGATTATAGTAAAACGAGGGGAGAGTCTCGGCTGGAAGCTCTCACTTCACACCGCATGGGTGAGCCTGTTCATTTTTGGGCTCACCTATGGCTACCTCATGCTGACCGAGCCCGCGACCCTCCCGGTGACGGCGAACAAGGCCTCGGCAAATACAGCCATGATCTTGATCGGGCTCTCGTTTGCCCTCTCAGGCCTGTGCTACTTCTGGGACTTCATCGATACCAAGATCGTCTATCGGAAGTACTTGGGGCTCGCTGGGTTCGCGTTCGGTTTGGCGCACGCGGTGATGTCGCTTGTCTACTACCTCATACTCAAGCCGAGAGGCTACGAGTCGAGCCCTCTCTACGTCCTCGATCATGTGTGGGACTATGGTGCCTTTGTCATCTCAAACCTCTATGCCTTTGCTCTGGCCGTAGTCGCGCTCCTCATCTTTGCTATGATGACGGCTATCTCCAACCAGTACGCTATCCATGAGCTCGGTGGCGTGTGGTGGCGGAGACTGCTCCGAGTCGGCTATGTGGCCTATATTCTGGCTACGCTTCATTTCCTTATCAAAAACGTTCCTGAGTGGCTCGCGATGTTTGCTACCCCCGAGCCTGAGCTCCCGCCACTCAACTTCATGATTTTTCTCTTGGTCCTTGGTGTGATCGGTCTCCGTCTCGCTCTCTGGTATTCATTGTGGAAAAAATCACGGGCAACCACGGCAACTCCATCAGTCTTAGGGTGACCCTTCGATACAAGTGAAGTAAACCCCTCGACTACGCTCAGGGTAAATAAAAAAGGCGCCACCGTCGATGCGGGGCGCCTAGTTTTTTGTCCGTGAGCCGCAGCTAGCTCAACGGATGGAGGTCGTGTCCGTTGCCACGGCCACCGTGTGGGTGAATACCGGGGTGGTGATGTTCGTGATGGCCCATGCACGGCGCACCATGGCGGCTGTGCTCAGGCACGTGCGGAAGGAGCGCGTGCGCTTCACCAATCGAGACGATACGCTGGTCCACCGTCAAGATGATGCGGACATCAAGCTCCGGCATCTGATCTCCCGAGCTTGAGAAGTGATGCTTGGCTCCTTCAAGCATCTTTTTAGCACTTCTCAAATGGTAGCGCAGGTCACTCAGCGCAGCTGTCCCGATCTTTTCGGGGTGATAGCGTCCGCAGTGCTGGCAGTTGGTGTGGGGCCAGAAGTGAAAGACGGTGGATTGCGCGATGTCACTGCAGCTTCTAAGCAAGGCGTAAAACGCCTCGCGACAGTCTGATCTGCTCGTGAACAAATGCACCCCGCCCGGTGGACGGTTGATGTCTTTGTCGCGAATGATGCCACCTTGCTTCCGGATACTGCGGATTTCTTGTTCGACCAGTTCGTCAATTCGGTCGTCGTAGCACGTCAGGACCGTATGACGGCGTCCTTGCGGATTTGTTGACTGCACAACTACTCCTCGTTTGTTGTGAGGGTTGAGAAAAAGGACTAGCGTGCTAATCCAGTCAAGTCAGTGTCCCTTGGAGAATCTCCAAGCGTCGCTGAGGTAACAGGACCAACCTGAACAGTATGCCCCCGGACTAAATTTTCGTCAAGTCGACATTCCGGATAAGGATTTACCCTGTGAAACACGATGCAATGCATCGTTGGTTGCTACGCAACGTTTCACAGGGTGAATATGGTATACTAATGAGTGCTATGTTCAATATCAAAAATCTTTCGTGGAACCTGCTTGTGGTAGGGGCTTTTGGTGCCTCACTCTTTTTTGCTGTGGCGCCCATGACTCACGCCGAGGATGACCCGGATGAGATAGAGGAGGATATCGAAAAGACCGAGAAGAAACTCAAAGAGGCCGAGAAGAAGTACGGCATCCTGGAGAGTAATCTGAACCACATTAGCTCGACTCTTACCTCGACCCAACAAGCCATCCTCCGAGTCCAGAATCTTCTCAATCAGACTTCGCAGACCATCGACGAAAAGGAGATTGAGATCGGTAATTTGGACCAACAGCTGAACCTTGAGAAGAAGGTGCTGACGGGGCTACTTCAAGAGCTCTATCTCGCTGATGCGACGCCGCTTGTCGAGGTAGTATTGTCTGAGAATGATGTCATGGGCTTTCTCCAAAATGGTGATGGACTCCTCTCGACCCAGGAAAAGATTGTCGAGCTCATCGACGAGATAGCCAGCACCAAAGATAAACTCTTGGAAGAAAAGTCGACCCTTGAGGAGGCCAAGGCTGACCATGAAGAGCTCCTCGCAATTCAGAACAAGCAGAAACAGACCCTGGCCTATCAGAAGAGCGAGGTCCAAGAAGACCTGGAGGATCAGGCGACCACCGTCAACCGCCTCAAGAAAGAACTCTCAGAATTGCAGGGCGATTTGAGTACCATTCTCGGCAAGTCGTATAACGCCAAGGATATTGAGGAGGCTGTGGATTTCGCGAGCAAGAAAACCGGCGTGCCCAAAGGTTTTCTCTTTGGGGTACTCAAGATGGAGACCAACCTGGGGGCGAACGTCGGAGGCTGCACCTATGCTCAGGTAGAGGATGGAGCCGAGAAAAGCTACAAGGCCAAAAAGCTTGG
>CAYWLN010000010.1:0-20611 GCA_964459475.1 uncultured Bdellovibrionales bacterium
GTCCACCAATGATACGTCTAACAGGGTGAACATTGCAGATTTACCTGCCGTAGGCAGGGGCTGCGGCCCCCTCCAAAGGTTTACCTGCTGTAGGCATGGCGGGCGGCAGGGATTCTCGCCAGGTCCACATTTTTATTTAAGCTAAAGATACTCGGTATGTTCAAAACTCTACAGGTATGGCGTGATGCTCCGCGTTTTCAAGCGTTTATCACATCGAAACCGATACTATTGCTTTTGTCGTTTTTTTCTTGGCCTCGGAAGATAATTCGCCGGATGTATGGTTGGGTGGTGGGCTGGGCTGAGACCAAGCGGGCCGAACAGGCCCTGGCCGGCATATCGTTTGTGGAAAGTTCGTTTTTTCCGATTCCGCCCGATCCGCTCCTCATCGCTATGGTCATGGCCAGGCCGGCCTCCTTTCTCCGTCATGCAGCTATCTGTACGATTGCCAGTGCGTTTGGGGGTATGTTCGGTTATGTCATCGGTCTGTTGTTGTTCAGTACTGTTGGTGCTTGGATCGTGAACACCTATGGATTGCAGGAGGAGTTCGTGTATATAGGGCAGCGCTATCAGGATAATGCCTTTTTGACGGTTTTTACAGCGGCTTTTACGCCAATCCCGTACAAGCTGATTACGATCGCGGGAGGCGTGTTCCACATCAACTTCCTCATGTTTGTCCTGGCCTCACTTATCGGACGCGGGATGCGGTTTTTCCTGGTCGCCACCTTCATGCACTATCTGGGACAGCGGTACAAGGATTCGATTGAAAAGTATATAGATATCCTCTCGATTGTTTTTGTTGCCCTCCTCATTCTCGGATTTTTTGCACTCAAATATCTCTAACAAGAGGTTTAGCTCATAGCGTAGCCCGTGTAGGTAAATAATTGGTCTGTTTATGGGTGGGGCAGCGCTTGGGATCAATGGCTCACTCAGGGTGCTCTCGCAAGGGACGGCTTGGCTTACCCTATTTGTTTTTCTCAAGAGGGGTTGATAGCGATGTTGGTCTAAGTTCTACACAATTAAGAAGTAGTACACTTCACGTATGGGTTATAGAAAATTATTGGTGGGGGCGGTCACTGCTGTTATGCTCGTGTTCCTCATCGGGGCCGCATACCGGATGTATGAACAGTATACTTTGGCTCCTGAACGAGTAATCAGTAGGGCGTTTGGTAATATGCTCGATGAACAGTCCTGGGAGTATTCAGGCGACATCAATATGGGCTTTATCAGCTATCGCTACAGTGGCGCCTCTGGGAACATGGAGGGCGAAGAGGGGAAGGGCTGGTTTCGAGTCAATATGAAGCTTGGCGCTACCGTATCGCAGGGCCTGGAATTCCGTTTGATTGACGATTCGATTTATTATCGGCCAGGTCCGAGCACTAATACATTTATCGGAGAATCAGCTCCGGCCCAGGATTGGGTCAAGATTGGGTACGCTGACGTAAAAGAGCGGGCAGAGAAACCAGAAGAGAGGCCCTCGTGGTTCTATTTTGGTTTGACTGCCAATACGGAAAAGAATGCGGAGGAGAGGAATGCAAAGCAGAAGTTCCTCCGAGATATCGTGATCTTTGAAACGATAGAAGAGCTTAAACCCACTAAACTTCACGGAGTTGAAAGTCGTCACTATTCTTTTGTCTTGAACAAGGACCAGCTGAAAGATTTGATGATAGCGTTTCGTGATATCGAAGAGAAGCCTTACGACGAATCAGAACTCGAGGAACTCGATCAGTTGCTTGATATCGGAGAGTCGTGGAGTGGTGAAGTCTGGATTGGTAAAAAGGATGAGCTTCCCTACAAGATCGTTATCAAAACCGAAGCAGTGGAAAGTGATATGGTGGGCAAGGTTATCCCTGTCAGCCCGGATGAAATGACTCCAGAAGGTATAGCCGATGTCTCCGCATCGGGACGAAAGGCAGTAACTCCAGCTCCGGCCCCTCGACTGCAACTGACCCTCAGTCTGAAGAATTTTGGTAAGCCAGTGAAGACGAGTGTCCCAAAACATACTGACGCAACCTCCGTAGAGGCGGAACAAGTAACGAGACTGTTTTTTCCACCTCAGTACCAGCCCCGTAGCGAGGAAGAGACACGCAAAGCGTCAGAGGAGATGAAGAAGCAAATAGAGGAGAGCATGTTAAAGATGCAAAAATGACCTTTTCTGACCTAAAAAAGTATCACTACGATCTCCCGGATGAGTTGATACGGAAAGCTGGTGTCGAGCCACGAGATAGCGCCCGGTTGTTTGTGTATGACACCAAGACAGACACCGTGACGATGGATACTTTTGCCAACCTGGCCAAGTATCTCCCACCTCATGCGCTGGTGGTCTTGAACGACACCCGGGTACTTCCGGCGCGCCTGTGGCTCACGAAAGAGACCGGGGGTAAGATTGAGGTGTTTGTACTCGCCAATCAGATTGAGGATGAAGAGCGTATCCCGGTCCTCGTGGATCGCAAAGTCACTCTCGGTCAGAAATTGTATTTTCCCAATGGTGAATACTGTGAAGTGGTGGACCAAGCCGAAAACATTTTTTCGGTGAAACTTCACTCTGAAGTGGGTCTCTTCGCTCTCCTTAATCAGTTTGGTGAGACACCACTCCCACACTATCTCGAGGGAGCTGATACACCTGAGACGGAACTCAGGGAGCGCTACCAGACGGTCTTTGCAGAATCTGGAGCATCGGTCGCCGCACCGACCGCGTCACTTCACTTTACCGAGCAGGTTTTCGAATCATTACAGCAGAAAAACATTGATACGTCACGACTCACACTCAATGTCGGCCTCGGGACCTTTGCCCCACTCCGACCGGAGAGTTTTGAGACCAAGCGACTTCATCGTGAGTATGCTCATATTCCCGTGGAAACGGCTGAGGCTATCAATGCAGCCCATGATCAGGGTCAGAGTGTGGTAGCAGTCGGGACGACGGTGACCCGGACGCTCGAGTCGGCCGTAGAGGCTGGCCAGGTCAGTCCGATGAGTGGCCCGACCGATATCTTTATCTTTCCGCCCTATCATTTCCAAGCCGTAGATGCTCTCATTACCAACTTTCATCTCCCTGAGACGTCTCTTATGCTCCTCGTTGATGCTTTTCTCCGGCATAAGGGGGCTAAACGGGACATCATGGCTCTTTATGACCTCGCTATCCAGGAGCGCTATGCGTTCTACTCTTTTGGGGATAGTATGCTCATTCTCTAGTTCGCTAGACATTTGAGCCTTGGCACTACACCAATCCGTTCTGTTGGAACTTTGGCACTACACTAATCCGCTGAGTAGGAACCTTGGTACCACACCAATATGATTGGTGTGGTACCTTGTCAAAAGGCCGGAAGTAGGCTATCCTGGTCTGAGTTAATAGGTGACTGATTTTGGTATGAAAGTAATCCTTTTGGAAGACGTCCGGGGCCTTGGGAAGGCGCTCGAAGTCAAAGAAGTGAAGAATGGCTACGGTTTCAACTATCTCCTCCCCGAAGGGTTGGCTGATTTGGCTACGCCCGGAGCACTCAAGCAGGCCGAGCGGTTTGTCGCTAAGCGTCAGGCAGAGTCGGCAAAAATGACGGAAGAAAGCCGTGTTTTGGCTAATGCACTTTCCGGCAAGAAAGTAGTGATTAAGAGTAAGGCAGAAAATGGCAAGCTCTTTGGTTCAGTCGGACGCGAAGAAATCGTCCTCGCTCTCTCGGCCATGGGTATCACCATCGACAAGAGTGTGCTCGTCCTCGACAAAGCCATCAAAGAGACTGGAGAGTTCGCTCTCTCGGCTGATTTTGGTCATGGTGTGAAAGCCTCGTTTGAACTTGTGGTAGAATCGGAATAGTCACGCGAAAACGTAACTTACAATGAGCCGCTCGCCACTTCATCTCTGGTAGCGGCTCTTTCTCTTTAAATACCGTATGCCCGGTAGTGAAATTTCAATCAGTTTGTATTACACTATATGAGAAATGCCACGAAAGCGATATTCATGGAACAAGAAATGTAATTGACTGACGTACAAAAAGATAACCCATTGAAATTCTACTACCGGGTATGACCAAACAAACAGCAAAGCGGACGAAATATATCTTTGTGGTAGGGGGTGTGATGAGTGGCGTTGGCAAGGGCATTACGGCGTCTTCTATCGGCAAGATCCTTCAGTCTCGAGGCCTAGTGGTAACTGCTATCAAGATCGATCCCTATATCAACGTGGATGCGGGGACTATGAATCCGACCGAGCACGGCGAAGTGTTTGTGCTCGCTGACGGCTATGAGACCGATCAGGACATGGGGAACTATGAGCGTTTTCTCAATATCAAGCTCACTCGGGAAAATTACATGACCACGGGATCGGTCTATCAGCGGGTGATTGAGCGGGAACGAAACTTGGAATATGGTGGCAAATGCGTCGAAGTGGTGCCGCATATCCCACTCGAGGTCATCGGTCGGATCAAGCACGCAGCCAAACAAGCAAAGGCTGACATTGCCATCGTGGAAATAGGCGGAACCATTGGTGAGTATCAAAATATTTTGTTCTTGGAAGCGATTCGCATGCTCAAATTTGAGTCTCCTGGTGATATCGCCACCGTCATAGTGAGTTATGTGCCTACCCCATCTCGGGTCGGTGAAATGAAGACCAAACCGACCCAGCACGCTGTCCGTACGCTCAATGGCACGGGTATTCAACCAGATATCATCATTGCTCGTGCTGATCGACCGCTTGATGAAAAGCGAAAGGAGAAGCTCGCCGTCTTTTGTGGCGTGCACCAAGAAGACGTCATCAGCGCTCCTGATGTCGACAGTATCTATGATGTGCCACTGAATTTTGAAAAGGATCGTTTGAGTGAAATCCTGATGAAGAAACTTGGGCTAAAAATCAAGCGAGCGAAGGTAGCAGGAGAATGGGAGAAACGGGTGAAACGCATCAAGAATGCTAAAGAGACGGTCAAAATCGGCATCGTGGGCAAATACTTCAAAACAGGCGACTTTGTACTCTCGGATGCCTATATCAGCGTCATAGAGGCCATCAAACACGCAGCATGTGCGACAGGGCGTCGAGCCGAGCTCACCTGGATTGCGAGTACCGACTTTGAGGAGAATCCCAAGCTCCTCCGCACGCTCAAGAAATACGATGGTATCCTCATCCCAGGTGGATTTGGGAGTCGGGGTATTGAGGGCAAGATTGCCGTGATTCGCTACTGTCGAGAGAATCAGATACCGTATTTTGGACTGTGCTATGGGATGCAACTCGCTGTGATTGAATATGCCAGGCACGTGGTAGGGCTCGTGGGCGCGCACACTACCGAGGTGAGCCAGAAGTCACCCTATCCCGTGGTCGACATCATGCCCGAGCAGAAAGAAAATCTACGGAAGAAGGACTATGGCGCCACCATGCGCCTCGGGGAGTATCCAGCGCTCGTACTACCGAAGACTCGTGCAGCTCAGGCCTACGGTACGGCCAAGATTCTCGAGCGTCATCGCCATCGCTATGAGGTGAATCCGGAATATGTCGAACAGCTGAAAGCTGCTGGATTGGTCTTCTCGGCCACCTCACCCAATGGTGTCCTCATGGAGATAGCCGAGCTACCGAAGAGCGTCCATCCGTTCTTCTTGGCGACCCAGTTTCACCCAGAATTCCAGTCATCGCTCCTCCACCCACACCCGCTTTTTGTCGCCTTTCTCGAAGCGTGTAAAAAGAAAAAATAGTTTTTCAATTGTATGTGTAGAGTTCTTGGTACTTTCGGAGTCGTTCTCATGCTTTTCATGATGGGAATATCAGGAGCAGAAGCGCGGGAAAACGTGACCAATTGGTATGTGAGGGATCTCCGAGCCGAGTTTGTGCTCGCGCCGGATTCGACCATGACGGTCACGGAGTGGATCACGGCTGACTGTGGTGAGTGTGTGGGGAAACACGGGATTTACCGGATTGTGCCGACCGAGGCCCGAACTGAGAGAGAAACGATCGAGACCCCGGTGGAGCTCATCTCTATCACTGACTTTGCCGGGCGGTCCTATCCGTATACGGAGACAGTCAATCGTGGTGATGCGACCATGACCTGGAAGATTGGCGATCCTGATGTGACGGTCACAGGGGTCCACCAGTACAAAATCGTCTATCAGGTGCGTAACGTCATCCGCTCAAACCCGGCCTCAGATGAGTTTTACTGGAATATCAATGGCAATTTTTGGGACATGGACATCGATGCCTATGAGGCGAGTATTGTGTTTCCGGCGGGAGTGACTCGTGAGGAGGCTGATCTCTCGCTCTATAGCGGGGTACTTGGAGCTAGGGACAACACTCTTGCCGAGGCGAGCTGGCAGGGGGAGAGACTAATTATCACCGGGAAGCGGATGCTCGCACCGGGCGAGGGCATCACCCTCTCAGTCAGTGTCCCGAAGGGGATATTTACTCCGTATCAATTCGGTTGGTGGGAAACCTATGGCGCCTATCTCGTGTGGCTCTTGCCCTTCCTCGTTTGGCGATCGGCGTACCGCACATGGAAGAAGTATGGTGACGATCCAGCTTGGGATAAAGTCGTGATCCCGGAATACGAAATCCCAGCACACTTGAATGCCCTTGAGCTCGGTATGCTTTCGACCAATGGTGACTGGAAGAACGAGTTTGTGACGGCCAGCATCATCGAGCTCGCGGTCCTTGGGGCGCTCACTATCCGAGAGGAAGAAACCAAGATTCTGTTTTTCACGACCAAGGAGTTTATCTTGGAAAAGCATGAACGCCCTGGTCTCACGCTGACGAAGGCGCAGCAGCTCCTCCTTGATGCCGTGTTTGCCACAGGCGATAGCGTGAAACTCTCAGCGCTCAAAAATAAATTCTATCAATCGGTACCAGTGATCAAAAAGTCCGTGATCGAGTTACTCGCTACCAAGGGACTGCTCGTGAAAGAGGGACTGAGGTATCGAGTCTTGTTTCTGGTGTTGGGAGTACTTTTGATTATGGCGAGTGTTTTCTTGCTCGCTCAGATGTACCTGGTAGCGACGGGGGCAGTGTGGTTCTCGGGCATTATCCTTATTATTTTTGGAATCGTGATGCCCAAGCGCACGCTCGCGGGAACTGAGACAAACTGGAAGATTGAGGGTCTCAAACTCTATATGGAAACCGCCGAAAAGGCGCGCCAGCAGTTTTATGAAAAAGAGCGTATTTTTGAGATACTCCTCCCAGCTGCAATCGTGTTTGGGATGACCAAAGAATGGGTCGCCAAGATGCGGGAGATTTATGGCGAAGCGTATTTCACTGGCTATCATCCGGCCTGGTTTGTGGCGTCGGATATGGGAGGATTTGATACCGAGAGCTTCTCATCCCACATCGAGTCCCTGTCATCGAGTATTGCCTCGAATACCGGTACCTCGTCAGGATCGGGTGGCTCCGGCTCCTCTGGTGGTGGCGGTGGTGGAGGCGGGGGCGGTGGATGGTAGTATATATGGATACAAAAAACACCCTTCGAAAATCTCGGGGTGTTTTTTGATGGACCGAACGTTACTGCTGTTCGGACTTCTTTTCTGGGAGGACATTTACGAACGTGCGAGAAACAATCTTGCCTGTGAAATCCTTGACCTTTTTGGCCTGGAATTCTACGAAACCTGAGGCCAGGGCAAAGAGGGTATCATCTTCTCCTTGCTTGACGTTCTTGCCGGGGTGAAACTTGGTCCCACGCTGGCGGATGATGATGTTGCCGACCGAAACAGACTGGTTACCGAAAATCTTGACGCCGAGGCGCTTGGAAATCGAGTCACGGCCAAGGGCGGTTGATCCACCCGCTTTTCTGGTTGCCATAGGAGGGGGTCCTTACACATTAGAAGAATTGCGATATACTGTAGAGAGAGTATATCACGGCTTTCCCGAATGGTCAAGCAGGGCACGGAAGAGTATGAAAGACCAACTCATCAACTGGTTTCATCTCCATGGTGGGCGCCTCGGCCTCCTTTTGGGGATGTTTCTGGTCGGCGCTTTGTCCTTTGAGGCTGGGTATTTCTACCGAGGTAGCCAGGCAGAGGGGTCACTTGTGGTGACGCTCCCGCCTCTACCGACGAGCGTGGTGCCAGCTCAGGCAGTGGCCGGAGAGTCGGTCACGGTACCAGTGCCACAGCGTATCCTTGGTACTCCCAAGCCAATGGTCACGGTCGGAGCAGAGACAGGGCAGTGTGTGTTTGTCGGGAGTAAAAATAGCACCAAATATCACCTGGCCACGTGCGCGGTGGCCAAACGGATCAAACCAGAGAATCGCCTCTGCTTTGCCACCAAGGAAGAAGCGGAGAAGCGGGGCTATGTCGCAAGCTGTCTCAAATGATTGCTCACAGCTTTTTTGTGATATAATACAAAAAACAAAAAGCATGCCGCACAAAGAAAATCTCAACAAGAAAAAAGTTCGCTTCGTGAGTGCCGTATCGTTCGTGTTCGGTTTTCTCGACGCTTTTTTTATTTACATCCTCTCCACTTTTTTTGCAGAGGTATCCGGGAGTGACAATGTCAGTGTTTTCTACCTCCTTGCCTACGTCGTCGTCTTGGGAAGTCTCTTCTATCTCCAGCCCCTGATTCGGATTATCGGTCGAGCTCGCGCCCTTTACCTCTCACTCGGGCTCTCGATCTGTGCTTCCGCGGTTCTCGCGTCGGCTACCTCGGCCTACATTTCGCTTGGAGCGGCGCTCCTTCTCCTTATCGCGACCAATGTGACCTGGGTGACACTCGATATCCTTCTCGAGAGCTTTTCGGAGGATAAGGTGTCGGGAAGTATCCGGGGTCTTTACCTTACGATCATGAACGCGGGGCTCCTCATTGCTCCGGTTCTCTCCGTGAAAACGCTTGAATCTTATGATTACAGCGGGATTTTTTTGGCTCTGGTGATTGGCTATACCATCATTTTCATTGCCACGTTGGTCGGCTTTCGGTTGGATAATCGGACCATTCAGAAGAAAATTAGATTTCGGGCGACACTGAAGAAGATGCTCGCCTCGCGCAACTTGTCCCGAATCTACCACGTATCGCTCGCGCTTGAGTTCTTTTATGCCCTGATGATTGTCTACACTCCTCTCTATCTCCGTGAGAGTGGTTTTGCCTGGAGTGAGATTGGGATCATCTTTACCGTCATGCTCCTCCCGTTTGTCCTCCTCCAGTACCCACTCGGGAGGTTGGCTGATCGCTATTTCGGAGAGAAAGAGATGCTCATCGGGAGTATTGCCATCGCAGCCGCAGCCACCTTTATCCTGCCATTTCTCGCGCCGGGTGACATCGTGGTGTGGGGGACGGCCCTCTTTATGACCCGGGTCGGTATCGCGGGTATCGAGATCCTTCGTGACTCGTACTTTTACAAGCAGATTGGTCCTGATGATATGGACATCATTGCGTTTTTCCGGACCGCTCGTCCCGTCGCTAATATCCTGGCCGCACTCCTCTCAGCACTGATGCTCGCTGTCTTCCCAGTGCAGAGTATTTTCTTCCTCGTGGCCATCGTCCTCTTCGTCGCACTCTTTGAAACTTGCTTCCTTCATGATACTACGGTTCATCCCGAGGCCACACATACGTACACATCATAATTTAATTCACTTGGAGCATTCTTCTATGTCACCCACCCCATATACCCACACCCATCTTCGAACCCTCCTCGGAGGCATCATGGGACTCATCATGAGTTTTGGACTGACTTCACCCGTATCGGCAACTGACTATGTCTCACTCGTTCTCGATAGTCCAGCCACGATCGCTCTCGGAGAAGAAGTGAGACTCTTTCCCCAAGTCGATCAATTGCCTCGCGATACGAATCCGAAGTATTGCGTATTTACCGATAGTACCGGATTTCGCCAGGTAGTAACTGGTACCATATATTTCGATCCCAATGGAGGACCTGATATGCAAGATCAGATCAATCCTACCCACTGGAAACCCATCGTATTTACTCCTACTTCACCTGGTACCATTACCTATCGCTTTGGGTGTGGCTCTACCAGTCTCGCTGAGCCAGATTTGCTGTATGCTGAGCAAACGGTGAAGGTGATTCTTACCGGCAAGTGTACCGGAGTCGAACCATGGCTTTCGTCACAGCATTCCGAAATCTATCCCAATGACAGCGCGGATATTGTCTCTGACACACCCTGGCTCTATTCCGAAACAGATACGAATCGAAAATGTGAGTGGCACTGCGCGTCTGGATACCAAGCAGGACAAAATCAAGGAGGACAATTTGCCTGTGAAGCGATACCATCAGATGATGATCAGACACCGATATCTGAAGTTACCATTAATATTTCCGCCAATCCTAATGTTATCGAATCAGGCCAAACAACAACATTGACCTGGCAAACTACCAAAGCAGTGAGTTGTCAGATAAAAGGAGATTTTGACCCGGATCTCGTCACGTGGACAGATGTCCCGGTGAACGGCAGTATTGTTGGTAGACCTTCTCAGACTGGGTATTATCATCTATGGTGTCTGGACAGCCAGGGTCTTGGTCAAATCACCAATCCAAATGGGCAGCCTTTTTTGGGAGCTAAAGTACAGGTCGGTTTTTTTCCAGCCATACTAGAATTTACCGCCACTCCATCGGATGGATCTACCGTTCTATCGTGGAGTTTCAAGAATGATGGAGCCAGTGGGTGTAGTCTGCAGGAAAATGTCCGAAATGATGGGCAGCTTGGTAACAACGTCATTCTTGATACGCTCTCCACAGCCAAGGGTACCCAGGTAGGGACCAGAGTTGTGACTCCCCAAGTTACCACAACGTATATCTTGTTTTGCCAGCAGGATGGGTCAGCTTATGGCACAGGACCTAAACAATACGTGACAGTTACCCTATCGGGCAACGCCACGCCTCCACCCCTCCCACCTGGCTCACCGTCACCAGGATCACCCAGTTCCCCTGGTGGCGATGGCACCTGTCAATCCCCAAACACTTGTGTCTCAGGAGGGTGTGCACCTGATAAATACAAGCCTACCCCTGGCACCTGTGGTGATACCGGACTTTCTTGTTGTGCCCCACTCGCCCTCCCTTCTCCTGGAGTAGGCTACTTTAACCCTCTCAAGTACAACTCTCTTGATAGTGTCCTAACCGCTGTCCTCTCAACGCTTCAAAGTATCATCGTCGTCCTCTCTATCATCATGATTATCGTAGGAGCGGTCATGTATATCCTCTCGGCCGGGAATGAATCACGAGTCTCTCAAGCCAAAGTGGCTATCACTGCTTCGGTAGTCGGTCTCGCTCTCGCTATCGCTGCTCCTGCCTTCCTCAAAGAAATTGGAGAACTCTTAGGCTGGATAGAAGTAACCCAAGTCGTCGAAGAAGCCCAAACCTTTACTGAGATAGCCTCTAAGGTCTTAAGCTTCCTCCTCTCCATAGTAGGCATCATCGCGATCATCATGCTTGTTATCGGAGGCCTCATGTACTTGACCGCTGGAGGAGATGAAGGCAAGGCAGAAACAGGCAAGAAGATCGTGACCTATGCTACTATCGCTATCGCTATTGCTCTCGCAGCCCTGGTCTTGGTGACTCAGGTGGCAGGGTTTTTTGGGTAAGGTTTCAAAAAAGGCATAAAAATGGTATCGTAGAGAGGAAGTGGATTGTCCCATTTCCTCTTTCATTTGTGCGCTTTTACTCCGTTTTGACTCTTATGGCGTATCAATTTCATCTGGAAAAGTTTGAGGGACCACTTGATCTCCTCCTCACGCTCATCGAAAAGGAGAAGATGGACATCACCCAAGTCAGTCTCGCCCAGGTGGCCGATCAGTACCTTGCCTACATTCGAGATGAAGAGCATCTGTCGCTTGAGAATCTTTCGGCGTTTCTCACCATCGCGGCTCGGCTCATCCTGATCAAGTCGCGAGCGCTCCTCCCTATTCTCACCTTTAGTGATGAAGAAGAAGAGGCGATGGAGGACCTCGAGTATCATCTCAAAGCCTATCGCTTGTTTCGTGAGGCTTCACAGGGACTGGGAAACTTTTTTCGGACGAGGAAAAGCGCCTATCATCGCGAGAGTTTTCTTGGCACACAGGTGGTCTTTTATCCTCCCAAGGGACTGACCAAAGAAATACTACGCCAGCACTTTGTCGATGTCCTCGGTGATATTCCTGTATTTGAAGTTCTGCCAGAAAAGGAAATCGCCCTCGTGATTACGCTTGAAGAAAAAATATCGCATCTTCAGACGACCCTCGGCGCGCGGGTAGAGTCATCGTTCCGAGAGATTATCGAAAATGCCGAGAATCGGGTGGAAGTCATCGTTTCATTTCTGGCTATGCTCGAGCTCATCAAGCAACGCTTTATCTCGGTGGAGCAGGAGAAGTATTTTAGCGATATCCGTATAAAAAGATTGGTTTCTTAGTCTATGTCTCAATCCTCCCTCCAGTCATCACTCGAAGCGCTCCTTTTTGTCAGTGGAGAGGCACTGTCTCTCACTCGTCTGGAGAAAATTCTCGGTGTACCCAAAGATGAGATACGAGTAGCAGGACAGGCATTGGCGGTAGACTATCAGAGTAATGCTTTGCGCGGCCTCATGATTCTTTCGGATGGCGAGTCGTTACTTATGGCTACCAAACCTGAGCACGCCCCAATTGTTGAGGTCCTGACCAAAAGCGAGCTCCAAGAGAACCTGAGCAAAGCGGCGCTAGAGGTACTCTCGATTGTCGCGTATCGCTCCCCGATATCGCGCTCTGAAATCGATGCTATCCGCGGAGTCAACTGTAGCTTTACGCTCCGCAACCTCCTTCTCCGAGACCTTATTTCACGTGAGGGGAATCCGAGTGACAGTCGGGGGTATCTCTACCGCCCGACGTTTCGATTTCTTGAGTCATTGGGATTGGGGCAGATTTCGGAGTTACCGGATTTTGAGACTCTCTCCCAGGATGAGCGACTCAAGCTCATCTTGGCTGGACAGCCAGATGTCGCATCTGATGAGGAGACGCAAACAATAAAGTCATCACCCATCGAAGAATAATCTATGCGCTTTTTCTTACTCAGTCTTATGCTTGTCGCAACCGCCTTTGCTTTTGGGTGGTACAGCGGTGGGAGTCAGCCACTTCTCGCGTGGTTCGAGTCAACGCTCGATGCTTATTTTTCTGAAGCGGACCGATTTGATGCTCCAGTAGCGACGGCGGTGCTCGGCGTCGCGCAAGAAGTACAGCCAGTGGTGGAAGAAAGTCGGGAGCTCGCTACTAGTTTCCAACCAGAACTGAAAGAATATTCGCCTCGTCTGGCTATAGTAACGGCGCATGCTTCGATTATCATGGATGCTGAATCAGGCAAAGTGCTCTATGAGCGCAATGCCCATGAACAGCGTCAGATTGCTTCGCTTACCAAGCTCTTTACGGCTACGATCGTCATGGAGCGGGTCAAGGATCTTGATGAACTCGTGACCATCGATGAAGAAGCGGTCTATGCGGAGGGGACACGAGTCGGATGTCCACGCTCCGGGTTCTGTAACGGCGTTCGTCTCAAGCCGGGGGAGCAAATGAGCGTTCGAAATCTCTTGAAGGCGGCCCTTATGAATAGCGCCAATGACGCTGCTATCGCTTTAGGCAAACACATCGGCAAGACGCAGGATGGCTTTGCCAAGATTATGAATGAGCGAGCGAGGGAGCTCGGGCTAGAAAATTCGAACTTCTGTACGCCATCGGGACTGGAGCCAGATGGACGTGAGGCGGAGTGTTACTCTTCGGCGGCAGATATCGCGAAAGTGACCGTCCATGCTCTCAAATACCCGGAAATTTGGGAAATTATGCGCAATGAAAAGCAGTTTATCACTTCGGCCGATGGTCGCTACCAGCATGAAATTTTCAATACTGACGAGCTCTTGGGCCAATTCCCGAATCTCATCGGCACCAAGACGGGCTTTACCCCACTCGCTGGATACTCGCTTCTCGCCGTAGCGACTGACTATACTGCGAATCATAAAGTAGTGGCCGTAGTCCTCGATGATCAGTCACGCTGGCAGAGTATACGGTCTATGTTTGACTGGAGTTTTCAGGCGCATGATTGGAAATAGTTATTAAATTACACGGTATGGATGCTATACAGATTGCGCAGATTCAGAGTGTTCCCACGATCATAAACGTGCTCAAAGTATTGACCACGGGTCTCTTGGCGTTTCTTATCGCGTTTGGATTGACGCCGCTGTGGACGCATCTTCTCTACAAGTACAAATTTGGCATCAAAATCAAAGAGCGTTCAGTCAATGGTGAGCAGCTCACATTTGTGAACAAGCTCCATGCGGGCAAAGCGGGGACGCCGACCATGGGGGGAGTCATTGTTTGGGTGACGGTACTCCTTCTTGTACTCCTCTCGCACTATGTATTCCCGTTTATCGCTGAGTGGACCAATACGAACTTTATCGCTCGGCTGGATTTCTTCAAGCGCTCTCAGGTGTGGCTCCCACTCTTTGTCCTCGTCACGGCTGGCCTCCTTGGCCTCCTCGATGATTACATGAGCGTCCGTGGCAAAGGGACCAATAAGGGTGGTGGGATGCGTTTCGCTTTTCGGTTCTGGTGGCTGTTTCTCATCGCTGGATTTGGGGCCTGGTGGTTTTATAGCAAGCTTGGTTGGGACGAGATTCACATTCCGGCCGTTGGTGACTTCACTATCGGCTGGTGGTATGTCCCGCTTTTTATCTTTGTTATTCTGTTTGCAGCTATTTCCTCCAATGAAACCGACGGACTTGATGGGTTAAACGGCGGAGTACTGCTCATAGCCTTTAGCGCTTTTTCGCTCATTGCTTTTGTACACAACAAGATGGATCTCGCCGCGTTTTGTGCAGCGCTCGCTGGAGCGCTCCTCGCGTTTCTCTGGTTCAACATCTACCCGGCACGATTCTTTATGGGCGATACGGGTGCTATTGCGCTCGGGACGACACTCGGGGTGGTCGCGATGCTCACGAACTCTGCTCTCGTCCTCTTTGTGATCGTGGCTATCTACTCCATCGAGTCAGGCAGTGTTGCCATTCAGCTCTTTTCCAAGCGTTTCTTTGGACGCAAAGTATTTCTCGCTGCTCCCATCCACCATCATTTTGAAGCCAAAGGATGGCCAGAGCCCAAGATTGTTATGCGCGCCTGGATATTTACGGCACTGACCGCGCTCATTGGTGTCATGATCGGTATCCTCGGCATGGGCAAATAATTTCAGTAATTTTTGAAGACGAGAAACCTATGGAACTGCGCAGTATGGAGGGGGTAGATTTTTCCGGTGCACGTGTCCTCATGCGAGTTGATTTCAACATCGAGCAGAGTAATATCGGTGACATCGAAGAGCATTTCCGACTAGATATCGTCAAGAAATCCGTGGACCGGATTGCTGAAAGTGCCTACGTCAAAATCGCTCTCCTCACTCATTTTGGCCGTCCGGATGGCAAGCCGGACCAGGAGTACTCGGTGGCCAAACTTACCGATGCTGTGGCCAGAGCGCTCGACCGTGAAGTCGTCTTTGTGCCTGACTGTGTCGGGGATTCAGTCGTGACAGCACTGGAGGCACTCCTCCCGGGGCAGGTGCTTCTCCTCGAAAATGTCCGTTTTTACGCCGAAGAAGAAAAGAACGATGGAGAATTTGCCAAGCGACTCGTGACTCCGTTTACTCACTACGTCAATGAGGCGTTTAGCGTTTGTCACCGCGCTCATGCCTCGGTCGAGGCCGTGACCAGGCTCCTCCCATCTTTTGCTGGATTGCGATTAGTAGAGGAGTTGACCGAGCTTGATCGGGTACGTACCGCTCCCGAGCATCCAGCCATCGCTATCATCGGTGGTGCCAAGATCGAGACCAAACTCCCGCTCATTCAGGCGCTCGAGCAGAGCTATGATGCGGTCTTGGTGGGTGGGAGAATCGCCAATGAAGCACTGGATCAGAAAATTGCATTCTCAGAGAGAGTACTCCTTCCAAATGACTTTGATTCATCGCTCCGGCTCGATATCGGACCGCAAACCATCGGGTACTATACGCAGATTATTGCTACCGCCAAGACCATCATCTGGAATGGACCGATGGGTAAGTTTGAAGAAAAGCCGTATGACATCGGGACCGACGCTATCCTCCACGCTATCCTCGAAAGCAAAGCCTATGTTGTTATTGGTGGCGGAGAGTCGCTCGCGGTACTCGAAAAGGCGGATGCCATTGGCAAGATTAGTTTTGTGTCTTCTGGTGGTGGCGCGATGCTTGAGTACTTGAGTGGAGACAGTCTCCCTGGACTCGTGGCTCTCCAGGCGTGATATAATGAAGAGTAATGTGAGAACATTGGATTTTGTGATTTGATTTTTGGGCTTTATACAAGTGTATGGCAAAGATTTTGGAAGTTTGGGCGCGTGAAATTCTTGATTCACGGGGAGATCCGACCGTCGAGGTTCGGGTGACACTCGACGATGGCACCGTGGCCAAGGCAGGGGTCCCTTCGGGGAAGTCAACCGGTGCTTTTGAGGCATTGGAGCTTCGTGACGGCGACACCAGACGCTACCGTGGCCAAGGCGTGCTTCAGGCCGTGGCACACGTAAATACGCTCATAGCTGATACGGTGCGAGGCATGGAGGCATCGAAGCAGACCGAGCTCGATCAAGCGATGCGGACGCTCGATGGGACGCCCAACAAGGGACGACTCGGGGCGAACGCTATCCTCGGGGTGTCACTTGCCGTCTGTCGTGCTGCCGCTTTGTCCGCGGGTGTACCGCTTCATACTCATATCGCCAGTTTGTATGGCAAGAAAGAAGCCAAGGGGCATTTCCCAGTCCCGATGTTCAACATCGTGAATGGTGGTAAACACGCCGATTCAGGGCTCTCAGTGCAGGAATTCAAGATTGTTCCCTTTGGTATTGACTCATTTCCTGAGCAGCTCCGGGCTGGGAGTGAGATTTTTCACGCCTTGGAAGAACTGCTCCATCAACGAGGCTTCACCACCGCGGTAGGCGATGAGGGTGGATTTGCTCCACGAGTGGAGGGACATGCTCAGGCACTCGAACTCATCGGTGAGGCGGTGCGTGAGGCGGGCTATGTGCTCGGGGAGCAGATCTATATCGGGCTCGATGTGGCAGCTGATTCATTTTATGATAAGACTGAGGATCAGTATCTCTTGAAACCTGAAGACGTAAAGCTGTCACGAGAATCGCTCGTCAATCTCTATCGCGAATGGATGACCAAGCACGCTATCGTGTCGATCGAGGATGGTCTCCATGAAGAAGACTGGCAGGGATGGGCCGCCATGAAGGAAAAGCTCGAGCGTGAGCCAGCCTCATGGCACCAGACCGTGATGCTCATCGGTGATGATCTCTTGGTGACCAGTGTCTCTCGATTGGAAAAAGCGATTGCTGAAAAGGCCTGCAATGCGGTCCTCATCAAAGTCAATCAGATCGGAACGGTGACGGAGACCCTGGATTGTATGCGCCTTGCTCAAGCAAACAGCATGAACCGCATCATCTCTCATCGTTCTGGTGAGACGCCGGATGACTTTATCGCTGATTTGGCTGTCGGGACGGGGGCTGAATTCATCAAATCAGGCTCGCTCTCCCGGGGTGAACGTCTCGCCAAGTACAATCGTCTCTCCGAAATCTATCAAGAGCTTCAGAAGGTTGAGATACCTGTCACACTAACTGAGTAAGCGAGTCCACTATGTGGTTTCATAAAAGTCCAGAGGTTATTTGTATCGGCTCATCCTCCAAGGATATATTTTTTCCGACCGATGAAGGCATCATTATCGAGACGCCTGATGATATCACGGCCAAAGAGAAAATCGCGTTTGAGCTCGGTGGTAAGTACCGCGTCGCCGATCGCTACGAAGCGATTGGTGGTGTAGCGGCCAATGTCGCCTGTGGTTTGGCTCGACTCGGTCGCTCTGTCGCAACATACAGCTGTATCGGCGGAGACGAAATTGGTCGGTACATCGTGCACGAACTCGACCGTATCGGTGTCGCCACAGACCTCCTTACGACGTATCCCGATGCCAAGACTGACCTCTCGGCTATCATTGTGGTCATGGAGACTGGCGAGCGTACTATCTTTCACAATCGTGATGCCAATGAACGACTCGTCGTCGAGGCATCTCGACTCAAGGGGGCAGAGTGGCTCTTTGTCAGTGCCTTAAATGGTGATTGGCACGCTAATCTCTTGGCCATACGCGAGGCCAAAAAACAGTATGGACAAAAGCTCGCGCTCAATCCGGGACAACACAATATCCGTGAAGATGCCAAGTATATCTTTGAGATGCTTCCCGAGGTCGACGTGCTTCTCCTCAATAAAGACGAAGCCATCGAGCTCCTCATGCAATCGAGTCCTCGACCGACTGATGATGAACTGAACGATGAAGCCTTTCTCCTCCGGAGTCTCGCCCGTCATGGTGTCAAGATGATTGGGATGACTGATGGCAGACGGGGGGCTTGGGGCTATGACGGGACAGAACTCTGGTACTGTCCGATTCATACACGTACTACGGTAGTGGATAGTACTGGTGCAGGTGACGCGTTTGGATCAGGCTTCTTTGGGGCGCACCTAGCTGGCCGGACACTGCCTGAGGCGCTTGCCTGTGGGATTGCCAATAGCGGAAGCGTCGTCGGGGAGTATGGTGCCATCGAGGGGCTCCTCGATGAGTCAACGATGGAGACCATGAGAAAGAATATCACCCCGGAACGACTCGGGTAGTGCTATAATAGAAACACAAACATTTCGCGTATACTATGGGTCTTTTTGGTAGTCTCTCATTTCGTAAAGATTCAGATCTGGTCTTGGCGCTTGATATCGGGACCGAGGTGGTCAAAGCGCTTATTCTTCGTATTGAAAAGGGGGCGCGTCGTGGTGTCGTCATTGGCGTCGGTCGGACAGCCCAGAAGATTGGCAATATGCAAAGTGGCGCCGTCTCTGACATCAGCGGCGTGATTGATTCTGCGCGAGAGGCCATCACTATCGCCAAGGAAAAAGCAGGGGTCAAGCGTATTGAGAAGAGTATTATCGGTATCGCTGGTGAACTCGTCAAGGGGACGACAACGACCGTGCACTATGAGCGAGTCAATCCAGAGATGCACATCGGCGTGTCCGAGCTCAAGATGATCATCCAAAAGGTTCAGGAAAAGGCCTATGAACGTATCAAGCGCCAGCTGTCGTGGGAGACGGGTCAGAATGATATCGATGTGAAGCTCATCAATGCTGCCATGGTGGATGTCCGTATCGATGGCTATCATGTCTTGAACCCCATAGATTTCCAGGGCCGATCAGTATCGATGAGCGTGTTTAACGCCTACGCCCCAATGATTCACTTGGGGGCCCTCGAGACGATTGCTGATGAGCTTGATCTCGACCTCCTCTCAGTAGCGGCCGAGCCCTACGCGGTTGCGCGGTCGGTGGAGGTTGAGGATATGATGGATTTTAGTGCCATATTTATTGATGTCGGTGGTGGGACGACGGATATCGCAGTCGTCAGAAATGGCGGTCTCGAAGGGACCAAAATGTTTGCTCTCGGCGGTCGTGCTTTTACCAAACGCTTGGCCCAAGAGTTCGGGCTGTCTTTTGAGCTGGCCGAAACCATGAAACTCGACTACGCCAATGGACGATTGAAGAGCGATGATGCCGAGCGGGTGGCAGCGCTGTTTGCCGATGACTGTCGGATTTGGCTCGGTGGAGTGGAGCTTTCCCTTATGGAGTTTGCTGAGACTGATCTCCTCCCATCGCGTATTTTTCTTTGTGGTGGTGGTTCGGCGCTCCCTGGTATCAAACAGTCACTCCTTACTCCAGAATGGGCTGGGACGCTACCATTTTCCAAGCCACCCCAAGTTTCTTTTCTCCAGCCTCATGATGTAGCGAGTATCACCGATGAGACGGGCGAGCTCAATAATCCTCAGGATATGACCCCGATTGGCCTCGCTCATCTGGCGCTTCTCGATGCTATTGAGGAAGAAAAGATGCTCTCTGCTATCCTCCATCGGAGTATGGAATCACTTGAAAAAAAATAGTCAAACACATAATAGGACAGTGGTATGCCCCAGACATTTTATATCGAAAACGACGAAGAAATTATCTCGGTGATTGGGCGATTGCGTCGCTCATCATCCGAGGAAAACTATTTCGTCTTTCCCAAGCGCGCGCTGGTCCTCCAGAGTATTGTCAACCTGCGACTCTTTCAACGTGAAGCGGAGAAACTTGGCAAACGTATCGTGATCGTGACCCAAGACGAGGCTGGGATGCTCCTCGCTGAGAAGGCTGGACTCACGGCCGAGCGCTATACGGACGATTTTTCACGCGCTGCAGAGCATATCGAGCTCACCCCGGAAGTGACACCTGCGCCTCTTTCTACCATCAAGCCCACGTTCGGTGGGCTCCGATCTCAGGATATCGGAAGTAGTGATTTTTATGGAGGGGGGACCAAACCTCCGATGAGTGTGCCACCTCGCGCACCGGTGGCGCCAGCCACGCGGACACTCCGTATCCGCAATGCTACACCCGAACGGCCACCGAGTCTCAATTCTAAGCGCTTTGATGGTGCACCGAGTATGCAAGCGAAACCCGCTCCGCAGGGCCTTCGACCACAGAGAGTGCTCCCAATCGAGCGCATGGCAGTACCAGCTCCAGAGCGAGAGGCAGAGCAACGCCCGACCACTCGTGAGGCTACTCAAACCGTGAGAGAAGCTCGTCTTCGCAATTTTTTTACCCAAGGTGGCGTACCGAGAAATGAGTCAGAGCCCAAGTTGGCCGAAGTG
>CAYWLN010000011.1:0-17499 GCA_964459475.1 uncultured Bdellovibrionales bacterium
TCACGGGTACACCGACCTTTGTCTCAGTCTCCGGAGACATTACTATAGACAATACTGGTGTCACAACTATCGGGGCAGACAAGGTCGCGCTCGGGACAGATACGACCGGGAACTACGTTTCCTCGGCTACTGCCAATGGCGGACTGACACTCACTGGTACTGAGGGTGGTAGTCTCGGTATCCTCCTCCCATCGGCAACGGATGCTCTCTCATCGTCGACTTCCTCTGGATCGGGTCTCGAGCTTCTCTCGGCTGGACTGACGCTCCTTCAGGGCTGTGCCAATGATCAGGTTCTCGCGTGGAATGAGACGGCAGATACGTGGGCCTGTTCTGACAAGACCGGTGGAACGAGTAACTTTACCGACAGCGGTACGGTGACGTATCTCACTTCGACGACGGATGACTTTGCACTCGGTGGGACTGGCGTCGATGTATCATCGTACTTCTTCGATGTCTCTGCCGGGACAATTCAATTTGAAGGTACGAGTGCCGACGCTAATGAAACCACCCTGGTCGTGACCAATCCGACAGCTGACCAGACCATAACCTTTGCGGACGCCTCTGGTACTGTCATCCTCTCTGGGCATACTTTCTCTGGTGATGTGACTGGTACTCTCGGAACCGGTGGGACCACCGCCCTCACTATTGCTTCCGACAGTGTTGCCCTCACTACCGATACCACCGGCAACTACGTCCAGTCCATCACCAATGGTTCTGGTATCTCAGGAGGCAATGGTGGCAGTGAAGGAGCTGCTCTCACTCTCTCTCTTGGCGCGCTCTCCGCTGACTGGAACCAAACCGGTGCGTTTGATATCTCACTCAACAATGCTTCCTCAGAACTCAAGATTCTCGAATCATCTGGAGCGACCTACTTCGGTATCTTTGACGTCGCTGACCTCTCCAGTGCTGACAAGACGTATACGTTTCCGAATGCCTCTGGTACGGTCATCACCACCGGTAACCTTACCGATATCACAGCTACCGGTACCATCACTTCTGGGACCTGGAATGGTACGGCTATCGGAGCGCAGTATGGTGGGACGGGATTGAACGGTGCTTCCGCTGCCAACGGTACGCTCCTGATCGGCAACGGAAGCGGTTATACGCTCGCCACCTTAACCGATGGAACGGGTATTACTATCACTGAGGGATCAGGTACGATTTCGATTGCTTCTACTCTCGGAACAGACATTTCCGGATCAGAAATTGTTGACGGCACTATTGAAGAAGTAGACCTCGAAGTGACCAATTCACCAGTGGGTGGATATGTCCTCACCTATGACTCAGGTACTGCCGGCTTTACCTGGGTAGATGGTGGAGGACTCGGTAATTCCAAATTCACTGATTCCGGAACCTTTACCTATCTCACCAACACAGGCGATGACTTGGGTATCGGTGGTTCTACACTTACCTCTGCTCGTTACGTGTTTGATGTGAGTACTACTGGTAACACCATCTACTTTGAGGGCACTGGTGCGGATGATGCCAATGAAACAGCCCTTGTGGTGACTAACCCGACGGGAGACCGGACGATTACATTGCCGGATTCCTCCGGTACGGTCCTCCTCACTGGGGGCACTCTCCTCACTCTCGCTGGTACGAGCGGTTCTAACCAAACCATCTCTCAGGGTGACACGATTACTATCGCCGCCGGGACCGGTATCACCACAACGGGTGGTACGACGGATACGGTGACCATCGCCAGTACTCTCGGCACTGCTATCGATACGACTGAAATTACTGATGGCACGATTCTTGAAGTTGATCTGAATGCCACCAATGCCCCCGTTGATACCTATATCCTTTCGTACGATAACGCGTCTGGAGGCTTTACCTGGATATCGAATACCGGTGGTTCAGGGGCTTCCAAATTCACCGACTCCGGCACCATTACCTATCTGACCAATACAACCGATGACCTCGCTATTGGTGGCTCCACCTCAAACGCCTCCAAATTCTTCTTTGATGTGAACACGGGTAACCAGATTATCTTTGAGGGTACTGGGGCTGATGATGCCAATGAGACAACGCTGGTGATTACCAATCCGTCTGCCGATCGAACGCTCACTCTTCCGAACCTGACTGGCACAATTGCGACTATCGATGGAGCACAGACCTTTACCTCTGCTACTTGGAATGGTACGGCTATCGGGGCACAGTACGGTGGGACAGGGATCAATACCTCGGCCTCGACCGGTGTCCCAACCATTTCCTCTGGGACGTGGAGTGTCTCGGCTCAGCTCTCAGCTCTTCGTGGTGGCACCGGGGTCGATGGGTCGGCAGCGTCTAACGGTACTCTCCTCATCGGTAATGGTAGTGGCTATACGCTCGCCAATCTCACCGGTACGGCCAATGAAATTGGTATCGCCAATGGCTCTGGAAGTATCACTATCGGTATTCCTGATGATGGAGTAGACTTCACCGAACTCCAAGACACTCTCGACCTAGACGCTGCTCTCGTCTTGAACCAGAGTACCAACACCTGGAGCCAGACCTACGCTGGTACCACTAGTAACGGCTTCTCCTACACCGCGAACTCTCTCACGACTGGCAGTGCCCTCAGTTTGACCGCTGCCTCCTCACCAACCAGTTCTTCCTCCACCTCAAATGGGGTAGCTTTCAATCTGACTCAGAGTGCTGCTACGAACGCTACTACCTATACGGGAGTAAACCTGGCCTTCACCAACAACCCATCAGTTGCAGGCAACACGGAGTATGCCTTCCAGATTCAGAATCAATTGACGAGTAACACCACTGACAACGCCGTCGCCGCACTCCTCCGTCTCGATAACGCTGATACTACTGCTACCGGTACCACAGTAGTCACCGATGCTATCCTCATCACGAACTCTGGCGGATCAAACTTCACCAACTTCTTGAATACCCCAACCCTTGATATCTCCGCCCTTGGTGCCATCACCGGTGCGACTGGTATCACAAGCTCTGGCACCATCACTTTCTCCGGCTTCACCACGAACGGTGGTCTCCTGTATACCAATGGCTCTGGAGTCCTCTCTCAGACAGGAGCAGGCACGAGTAGTGGTCTCCTCCATGGTGGCACGACTCCTACCTATGGGGATGTCATTCTCGGGACAGAGACAAGTGGCAACTACGTCTCCTCCGCCACAAGTAATGGTGGCCTCACCCTCACTGGTACCGAAGGAGCCTCTCTCGGTATCCTCCTCCCATCCGCTACCAATGGTCTCTCTGCCACGACCTCCTCTGGCCCAGGTCTCGAACTGACCTCAAGTGGCCTCTCACTCCTCCAGGGGTGCGCTGACAATGAAGTCCTCTCATGGGATGAAGCGGCTGACGTCTGGAAGTGTAACTCGGTCGGTGGTGTCGGTGCCGGTGATATCACCGCGGTAGGTAACGTCACGAGTGGTGCTGCCTTTGATGGTACCACTGGTACTGAGTTGTACTTCAATGATGCAGATGGTGATGGTCTCCTCACGATTGCTAACCTTTCAGCCGCTCGGACGTATACATTGCCTGACGCTTCTGGTACTGTCATCCTCTCTGGTCACACCTTTACGAGTGATGTCACAGCCACCCTTGGCTCAGGTGGTACTACTGCTCTCACCATCGCAGCCGATGCCGTCGCTCTCGGTACTGATACCACCGGGAACTACGTCGCCACCATCGCTGATGCAGGAGCGGGCGACATCACGGTCACTGGTTCTGGCTCTGAAACAGCAGCTATTACCCTTGATATTGCTGATGATGCTCTTGACTTTGCAGAATTCGAAGACACTCTCGATCTCGATGCCGCTCTCGTCCTCAACCAGAGTACCAATACCTGGTCACAGACCTTTACTGGTACCACCACTAATGGTTTCTCCTACACCGCGAACTCTCTCACAACGGGAAGTGCTCTCGTTCTCACTTCAACGAACACCGCTACCACGAACACCGCTCTCTCAGCAGTGCAGTTTAACCTGACCAATGCTCAAGCCACCAATGCTAATACCAACGGTGTCGTGGGAGCAAGTATGAACTTCACCAACAACCCATCAGTTGCAGGCAACACGGAGTATGCCTTCCAGATTCAGAATCAATTGACGAGTAACACCACTGACAACGCCGTCGCCGCACTCCTCCGTCTCGATAACGCTGATACTACTGCTACCGGTACCACAGTAGTCACCGATGCTATCCTCATCACGAACTCTGGCGGATCAAACTTCACCAACTTCTTGAATACCCCAACCCTTGATATCTCCGCCCTTGGTGCCATCACCGGTGCGACTGGTATCACAAGCTCTGGCACCATCACTTTCTCCGGCTTCACCACGAACGGTGGTCTCCTGTATACCAATGGCTCTGGAGTCCTCTCTCAGACAGGAGCAGGCACGAGTAGTGGTCTCCTCCATGGTGGCACGACTCCTACCTATGGGGATGTCATCTTGGGAACAGAGACCTCTGGGAACTATGTGGCAACGCTCACTTCCGGAAATGGTATCTCAGCAGCTGCGACTGGTGAAGGCTCAACCCCGACCATCGCCCTCGGTGCTCTCTCCGCTGACTGGAACCAAACCGGTGCGTTTGATATCTCACTCAACAATGCTTCCTCAGAACTCAAGATTCTCGAATCATCTGGAGCGACCTACTTCGGTATCTTTGACGTCGCTGACCTCTCCAGTGCTGACAAGACGTATACGTTTCCGAATGCCTCTGGTACGGTCATCACCACCGGTAACCTTACCGATATCACAGCTACCGGTACCATCACTTCTGGGACCTGGAATGGTACGGCTATCGGAGCTCAGTATGGTGGGACGGGACTCAATACCTCTGCTTCAACAGGGGTGCCAGTGATTTCGTCGGGGACGTGGAGTGTGGCATCGACCATCGGCGCCTCCTACATCACGGCTGATTCTTTGGATTTTACAGAGTTCCAGGATCAGCTCGATCTCGATGACTCGACCGATATCTTGGCTGATGGCTCAGAAGTGTTTTCTATTACCAACTCTGGCTCAGGCAATAGCTTTGTGGTGAATGATACCTCAGGGGACACGACACCGTTCGTGATTAACTCTAGTGGCTCAGTTGGTATCGGAGTTTCCGTACCGAGTTATCAACTCCATGTGTTGGGGGAGACTGCCTTGACTGGATCATCCGGGATGGTCCTCTATTATGGTTCTGGAGCAGGACTCTCTCTTTTGAGTAGTAATACGCCGGCGTCGAGTACGGTCAATATCGGATCCGGTAATGGTCTGACTGTCGGAAGTACGAGCGTGGCGCCGGCGAATGGTATTTACACCGTGGGGAGTATCGGCATCGGCGATGCTACACCAGCAGCTGCTCTGACTGTTGGTTCTGGCGACCTCTTCCAAGTGAATAGTAGCGGAGCCATCGTTGCTGCCACCGCCATCACCTCCTCCGGCACCATCACCTTCTCCGGCCTCTCAACGGCTGGTATCGTCACCAATACCTCAGGAGGCGTCTTAGGCACTACTATCTCTGTCCCCATAGCCAATGGTGGCACCAACGCTACTTCAGTCGGATCAGCCGGTAGTATCGCCTACTCCACCGGTACCGCCTATGCCTTCTCTGCCGTAGGCACTGCAGGTCAAGCCCTTGTCTCAGGAGGCACAGGCGCTCCTACCTTCTTTGCTCCTACCGCCGGGAGTGTCGTCTTTGCCGGAACAAGTGGTATCCTCGAACAAGACAATGCTTCCTTCTTCTTCGATAACTCTACCAACAGATTAGGACTCGGAACAACCTCTCCTGCGGCTCAGCTCTCTATCTTAGGCTCAAGTAACGCCCTCCGTCTCTCGTATGATGTCAGTAACTATGCTTCTCTCTCTACAGCCTCTGACGGTACCCTCTCGCTTACCTCATCCAATACCTCTGAATCACAGTTCGTGATAGGAACCGGAGCGAGTGTCGATGACTCTATCGGCTTTGATGGTGCCTCCCAAGACTACTACGCTGGTCTTGATCATACGACAGGCTACTTCACCATTGGTACTGGCTTTACGGTAGGCTCTAGTACCCTCTTGGCTATCGACTCTACCGGGAACATCGGTATTGGTACTGGTGTGACTGCTCCAGGAGCGAGACTCGACCTCTCCCTCGTAAGCACCAATACCACCGCTGATACCCTCTATGCCCAAAGGAATGTCCTCTCAGATACGGGAGTCGTCACCTCTGGGACTGATACCACCTATGGTGTGAATACGAGTGTGACGAGAACGGGAGCCACCGGAGGTACCATCAATACCTATGGGAACTACATCTCAGTCACCGCTGACAATGCGGGAAGCGGAACGAGTACAGCCTATGGTCTCTATGCTGCTGTCTCTGGAGCTGATACCAACTACGCTGGTATCTTTACAGGAGGCAATGTGGGGGTGGGGGATGTGACGCCGGATGGTCTCCTCGACCTCGACTCTTCTGCTACCACGACCAATGTCTTTGGTATCACCAATACCGGTGTCTTTACCGGTACTGGGACGAGTTCAGTCGCCCAGATTACGGCTGATTCTGCTACCACTGGCACGCTCTTGAATGTGAGTGGCAACGGTCTGACCTCCGGTAAGGCCTTGAACATCGCTTCTTCTTCTACGGCTTTCACCGGTAACCTTGGTAACTTCACCCTCTCTGGCTCCAACGCCTCAAACACGGGCTCCCTCCTCGCTATCGACAACACTGGAACGAGCAACACCAACACCTCTCTTTACATCAAGCACTACGCGACTGGCACCAATAACCTCGCCTTCCGAGTGGATGACGTCTCTGGTGATACGACGCCGTTTGTTATCGATGGTACCGGTGCAGTGGGTATCGGCACCACGGCTCCAACGAGCATGTTTGAAATCTACGGTTCGGGCAGCGCTGACATTGTTTCGACGATTACTGCCCCTGATACGACGTACGATCCTATCGTCAAATTCCGCACTGGATCAAGCCCGGCCGTCCAGTTCTCTCTCGGTGTCGACAACTCTGACTCCGATAAGTTCAAGATCTACTCAGGTGATGGTCTCGGCTCTGGCGATGAGTTTGTGATAGATGCGAATGGTGTCACTACCATAGCCAATCTCAATCTCGGGGCAACAAACTTTGATACCGATGCCGGTATTGTCTCTTGGGTGGATATGGCGGTCACAGGATCATCGCCGAGCTCAACGGTAGAGAGCTACTCAGCATCGATAGATGGGACAAGCTTCCTCACCATCTATGCTGAGAGTGATGGATCAGGCGGACTCACCACCACGGCTTCGGCAGTGAAATCTGATGTCCAGCTTGATGCTTCAGCGGATGGTCTGGTCACCAAAGTGAACGCTGGTGCCTGTAGTGATTCAACCTTCAATCGTGATACGAATGGTACGCTCTGCGTCGACTCATCGAACGGTCGTATCTACTACCGCTATGGTGGCGCCTGGCACTATACCGCCCAAACAGCCGGATTCCAGATTCCGAACTACGAAACCGCACCGCAGAACAAACTGACCCGCGATGCTAAGGACGAGCAAGAGAACGCGTTGTCATTTGATTCGAGTAACTACCCAGAGTATCTGACGGAACGGATGGCCCCTGGTGAGTTCCTCATTCCTTACGTGGATGAATACCTCGAGGACGGTGCGGTCCATGGTCTCTATGCTCGCTTTGATGATGTGAAGGAGAAGCTCTTTGGCGCGGAGCAGACCCAGATCGCGCAGTTGACCCTCCAGACTAACGCCAATGTGAACACCTTGGCCGAACTCCAGGTTTCAGTCGATGATCAGTTGGTGGTTGTCGGAAACACACTCAATAGTCTCACGGCCAAGGATACCGAGGTTGATACCAAACTCGCAGAGTACGACACGTATTTTGCTAACGACCTCGCTCATCTCGAGACCCTCGATACGGTGACGAGCGCCCTCAATCTCGGTCTCTCGGAGCAGGTAGGGAAGACGACGCTCCTTGAGTCACAAGTGACGACCCTCACCGAGCAAGTGAGCACGCTCCTTGAGTTCTACACGACTTTTGACATGGGGTCGCTCGTCTCAGCTGATACCGAAGGAAACGTCAGTCTCTCAGGCAAGCTCAAGGCCAAGATTGTGGAAAGTGAGGGCCTCGTGATCGAGGTAGTGGATCCACTCGCACCGACAATCGGAACAGCCGAGATCCTCCCACCAGCGGTTGATGCTGATAGTGATGGTAATGATGACTACACTGATCTCCCGATGACCGATACCGATGTCCTCGCTCGTGACGGCAAGTTTGTGAAAGTGATGACCAAGGCCATGATTCCGATGGTCAAGGGCTCGCGCATCTTTACCACGTTCAAGGACAATCCGAGTGGTTTCAGTTGGATTGAAAAGGTCCGTGATGAAGATGGTGACTATGTTGGCTTCAAGATTCATCTCTCGCAACCGATCACTGACAAGGTCAAAGTGGACTGGCTCCTCATTGAACAGAAGGAAACGAATCTACCATAATAAATATTCGGTTTCGTAGTATACTAGTAAGGTATGTTCTCGCGCTTCACGCTCAAATCGGTACTCCTTATTCTGGGCCTCCTCATGGTCCCGGTTTTTGGCTACTTCATGTGGTCATCTTCCGATACGCTCGACACAGCCCTGTCACAGTATGGAGGCGCTGGTGGGGGAGTGAGGCAGGATTTCGAGGCACTTCCAACTCTTCCCCTCACGGAAGAAAAAGACGCGTTTACTTTGACCGACAATACGAGTGATGGTATCGATATCCAATTCGTCAATCAATCAGATGCGCCTGCGCTGGGCACCGAGACACCCAAACTCAACCTTTCTTTCCCCAAAGACTATAGTAAACCAATCGAGATTAAACTCGATGATAAGAGGACGGTGAGTATCACCGATCTCTCTGGGAAGAGTGACTATAGTGTAGAGACACTGGGTCAAGAAATGCTCTGGACACAACCGGAGAACGCTTCGTTTTTTCAAAAACTCTTTCCTAAGAAAGACAAAACACCTCGAACCTACCTCAGGTACCAGAGTGATGATGATCGGAAGTCGCTTCTTTATGCCTACCAGAAAGATCAGGCCGTTGGCGAGAAGAAACTGAAGCACTGGACCCTCTATGAGCGCGGTGATGGTATCGAGCAAGAATCCTACCGCATTGAGCAGGCCAAAGTGAAGGTGAATAGTGAGGGTGTCGTAGAAGTCTATTACTATATCGAACAAGACCTGAAGAATGATCAGGCAGCGGCGGAGGTAGATTCAAACCTCATGGCCCGGGCCCAGCGGACACTGGCCAAGGAGATGGGCGACGACCTCCTCTCGGGGGCCCATACCCCTGACCTTACTATCCCCAAGCCGTACTATATTGATGCTCAAGGTGAAAAGCATGAGGCAGAGTGGAAGTGGAGTGAAGAGAACGCAACGCTTTCAGTCAGCTTCTCACCGACCTCGTATCCGGTGGCTCTCGACCCGACTTTGTCATTTACCGCGCCAGGAAGCACCACGAGCGGGAGTGTGATAACGGGCGAAGGGGGGATAGGGAGCGGACTTGGCACGTCTATGGCGAGCGGTGACTTCAATGCTGATGGGAAGACTGATTTGGCAGTAGGGGCTTCGACATATGGATTGAACTATGAAGGGAGAGTTTATATTTTCTACAATGATAGTTCTTATGCTCAAATTGCTAGTGGGGCTGATGTGGTGATACACGATAGCACAGGGTATACTCGTTTCGGAACGGCGGTAGCAGCCGGTGATGTGAATGGGGATGGCAGGACCGATCTCATTGCCTCAACGGATCTGTATGACAATACCAGCACGGGCGCTGTCAAAATTTTCTATAATGATGGTTCGTATCCGTCAAACACGGCCGGTGCCGATGTGAGTATCACTGGGGAAGCGAATACCAATTTCGGGAGTGCTCTCAAAACTGGTGACTTTAATACTGATGGTAAAGCTGATATCGTAGTCGGAGCTCCACGGTATTCGAGTGTGACCGGTCGGGCCTACATCTTTTATAACGATGGCTCTATTCCTACGACGGCTGGAACTGCAGATGTCTTTATCAATGGGAATGCGACCAATGATTCCTTTGGGAGTTCGTTTGCAGCGGGAGATGTGAATTCTGATGGGAAGACGGATCTCATCGTTGGTGCGTACACGTATTCATCCTCTACTGGCCGTGCCTACATCTTCTACAACGACGGTTCTATCCCGACAACGGCCGGGAGTGCTGATGTGACCATAACTGGTGAGAATGCGAGTGATACATTTGGTGCCGCATTGACGACCGGTGACTTTGATGCGGACGGTAAGGTTGATTTGGCGTCATCTTCCCCGGTCTATTCTTCGTATGCGGGCCGAGTGTATATCTTTTATGGTGATGGTTCTATCCCTACGACCGCGGCGACTGCAGATGTCAAAATAACGACCTCATATTCGCTCGATGAATTTGGTCGTTCGCTCGGCGCGGGGGACATGAACAATGACGGACGAACCGATCTGGTGGCCAGTGCTGGGAGCTACTTCAACTCTACTGGTCGGACCTACATCTTCTATAACGACGGCTCTATCCCGACCGCGACGGCCTCAGCTGATGTCACGATTACGGGAGAAGGAGGGACATATTTCGGATCATCGCTAGCGACCGGAGACTTCAATGTTGATGGGAAAACCGATGTCGCGGTGGGTGCCAATCTTGCTGCCGGGAATGTTGGTCGGGTCTATATCTTTTACTCCCAAAACGGCCAGGTCAATACCAATCAGAGTATCTTGGGAGGGGCGACCAGTGACCAGTTTGGCATTGCTCTGACAACGGGGGACTTCAATGCCGATGGCCGGACTGACCTGGCAGTCGGAGCCGACGGATACTCATCGAGTACCGGTCGCGTCTATATTTTCTATGGAGATGGTCAGATACCGACCAGTACTACCACAGCTGACGTGACTATTACTGGCAATGCCACGAGTGATCTCTTTGGTTACGCCCTTACTGCCGGCGACTTCAACACTGATGGCAAAACTGATCTGGCTGTCGGAGCGAGTGGCTACAGTACCAACACTGGTAGAGTGTATATTTTATATGGAGATGGTTCTATCCCGACTACGGCAGCGACCGCCGATGTGACCATTACGGGGGAGTCTACGAGTAACTACTTTGGCTACGCCCTGACTACTGGAGACCTTAACACTGATAGTAAGACTGATTTAGCAGTTGGGGCATATGGCTATTCCACAGACACTGGCCGTGTCTATATCTTCCATAATGACGGCTCTATCCCCACCACCGCCGCTACCGCAGACGTCATTATTACTGGTGAAGCCACTTTGGACCGTTTCGGAATAGCTTTAACTACAGGTGATTTGAATACGGATAGCTCCATTGACCTAGCGGTTGGAGCCGATGCCAATTCTTCTTTTGTTGGCCGAGCCTATATCTTCCATAATGACGGCTCTATCCCCACCACCGCCGCTACCGCAGATATCATCATTTCAGGAGGAGGAAGCGACAGCCTTTTCGCGCGTGCTCTTACGGTGGGTGACTTCAATACTGACGGTCGCGTTGACTTAGCTGTCGGAACACACAATTATATTTCCGGTACTGGGCGTGTCTATATTTTCTACAACGACGGCTCTATCCCCACCACTACTGTCTCGGCTGATGCGACTCTTACTGGGGCGTATACAGGCATCAAATTTGGTTTTTCTCTCGTGGCGAGTGACTTTAACGCCGATGGGCGCACTGATTTGGCGGTGAGTTCCAATGCCTATAGTACAGACACAGGTCAAATACACATATTCTACAATGATGGTGCTATGCCAGCGACCTCTGATCGGGCCGATATTATCATCACCGGTGAAGCAACGAGTAACTACTTTGGCTATACTCTGGCAGTCGGTGATATGAATGGTGACGGTCGGGCTGACCTCATCGTGGGTGCCTATGGCAATAACACCAGCACTGGCAAGGTGTATTTCTACAAAACCCGTGAGAACTTTGCTTGGCAGATTCAGAGACAACCTACCTCGAGTAGCATCACTCGGACAGGGCTCGGTACTACGGGTCAGGAGATAAATATAAATGGCGAAGGCTTTTTTAGCGCAATAGGCTGGGCGCTGGCTACCGGGGACTTCAATGCTGACGGTCGTATGGACTTAGCGGCCAGTGGTACTGGTTATGCTTCCTCGACCGGCCGCGTCTATATATTTTTTAGTTCGGGCAGTTTGACGACGGCAGCCGCTTCAGCTGATGTGATTATCGGAGGGTCGGTCACAAATGAACAATTTGGAGGCGCACTCGCATCAGGAGACTTTAATGCTGATGGTCGGATTGATCTTGCGGTGAGTTCGTACGAGTATTCTAATAAAACTGGCCGAGCGTATCTGTTTTATAATGATGGTTCATGGCCAGCGAATGCAGCATCTGCAGACGTGACGCTGACTGGAGAAAGCACCCTGTACTATTTTGGCTGGAGCATGGCAGCGGGCGATTTCAATGCTGATGGCGAGACCGACCTAGCGGTTGGATCCTACAAATATTCTTCGGATGACGGTCGTGTCTATATATTTTACAATGATGGTTCCTATCCGGCGCCGGCGAGTGCCGATGTCATCATTACAGGTGAAGCGAGTAGTCGCTTGGGCACCTCTCTTGTGGCAGGCGACTTCAATGCTGACGGTAGGACCGATCTTGCCTCTGGTGCTCAGGCGTATACTTCATCTACCGGTCGTGTTTATATCTTCTACAATGATGGCTCCATTCCGACGACAGCTGCTACCGCCGATGTCATCATTACGGGTGGGGCGACGAGTAACCAGTTTGGAGATAAGTTGGTGGCCGGGGACTATAATACTGACGGCACCACGGACTTGGCGGTGAGTGCAACTACCTATTCATCAAGTACTGGCAGAGTCTACATATTCAATAACGATGGCTCCATTCCGACGACAGCTGCTACCGCCGATGTGACTATTACCGGTGAGACTACGAGTGATGGTTTTGGGAGCGCCCTTGTTGGTGGCGACTGGAATGCTGACGGCCGAATCGATTTGGCAGTAGGTGCTTCTGGATATTCTTCTGCTACTGGTCGGTCTTATATATTTCATAATGACGGTTCTATTCCCACGACCGCGGCTACGGCAGATATTATCCTGACCGGAGAATCGGCTCCTAGTAGCTATGGCTATAGTCTGGCGAGTGGTGACTTCAATGTGGATGGTAAAACTGATCTCTTGGTTGCTGGGATTGATTATTCCAGTATTGGTCGACTCTATATCTATACCTTCAACGACCCGGTGATCACAGGGGGCGCCACGAGCGACCAGTTTGGGTATTCCTTGGCGAGTGCCGACTTCAATGCAGACGGACGAACCGATCTTGCTGTCGGGGCGTACAACGCAAATAGTATTAGTGGTCGTACATATCTCTTCTACAACGATGGAGTACTTCCCAATGCTGTTGCCTCTGCTGATGTCACAATTACCGGGAGTGATACGTTTTCAGAGTTTGGGAAGAAACTTACCGTTGGTGACTGGAATGGCGATGGTCGGACTGATCTGGCCGTGTCAGCACCATCGTATGATTTTTTTGGGGCTACGGGTCGCGTGTATCTGTTTTACAATGATGGTACCTACCCAACCACTTCCAGTGGCGCAGACGTGATAATCACAGGTGAAGCGACGAGCAATCAGTTTGGTATTGGGCTTACGAGTGGTGATTTTAACTACAATGGTCAGACCGACCTTGTGGTAAGTGCATCCAGTTACTCCTCGAGCACTGGCCGTGCCTATGTCTTCTATGGTGATGGTTCCATCCCCACCACCGCTGGCACCGCTGACGTGACGATTACGGGTGAAGCAACTAGTAACCTCTTTGGGTACGCACTCACCGAGGGCGACTTTAATACTGATGGTAAGATTGATTTGGCTGTCGGGGCAGTTGGTTACAACCCAGGTGGGGCGGCCAGTACCGGCCGTGCTTACGTTTTCTACGGAGGCTCAATCACGACTGAAAATGCCAGTGGCGCCGATGTGTTCATTACTGGCGATGCCACTTCTGATAATTTTGGGACCGCTCTCTCCGCGGGGGATCTAAATACTGATGGGAAGACCGACCTTGTGGTAAGTGCATCCAGTTACTCCTCGAGCACTGGCCGTGTCTATGTCTTCTATGGTGATGGTTCCATCCCCACCACCGCTGGCACCGCTGACGTGACGATTACGGGTGAAGCAACGAATGATATATTCGGAAATTCTTTGGCCACTGCGGACTGGAATACCGATGGCCGGACCGACCTCGCGGTTGGAGCGAGAGGATATTCGTCGTTTATGGGTCGCGTGTATACTTTCAACAATGATGGTTCATACCCGACATCAGCCGGTACGGCTGATGTTATAGTAACGGGTATCGCGAGTAGCAACAGCTTTGGCAGGGCCCTCACAGCCGGCGACTGGAACAGTGACGGTCAGGCTGACCTCGCGGTCGGAGCGGACGGGTATTCTTCTAGCAGGGGGCAAGTCTATATCTTTACCTCGGAGGTAGCCTGGGCGACGAATCTCCCCGGAACGTTCTCTATGAAAGGTGGAGGCACTCTCAAGGGCACAGGCAAGCTCAAATAGCTACATACGAAAGAGGATTACAGACAAAGTCCTCTTTTTTGATGCTTATTGACAGGGTTTCCGTTGCCTGAAACGGTGTTTTTCTCTATAATACGGGTATAACTTTGCGCTTCGGCGCATCATCATTAAAGAGACGGAAAACAGTATGCAATCAGAGAAACCCTCGTTTGCTCGTTTCGGCGGTGCAAACAACCTGGCCCGGCCAGTGGCAGTGGAATCGAGTACAAGTGTTGAATTGCAGAAGGGATCAAAGACAGCACGAATTTTTGAAGCAGTCATCACGGTGGCACTGGTAGGCCTTTTTGCCGGGATTCCGATATTTTTTACGGGGATGACCTTTCAGGGGATTGCCTTCGAGAAGCAGCTCTATTTCTATGTCTGGCTTCTTATTGGGCTCGTGGCCTGGGTTTCCAAGGGTGTGACCACGGGGGAGATGCGGATTCGACGGACACCGCTTGATATCCCGATTGCTCTTTTCTGGTTGTTCTATGTGGTCGGCGCATTTTTCTCGGTGGATCGTTGGCATAGTTTCTGGGGATTTTTTGGCGACCCATCTCGTGGCGCGGTCTCCATTACCGCCTTGGTTCTCTCGTACTACTTTATCCTGAGCCACTTCAATCTACGGCGCTTTCAGCTCGTGTTTGGAGGTTTTCTCGTGGCAAGTTTTATCTTGGTTACGTGGAGCTTCCTCGCGCTCATGAATATCCCGTTTCTTTCGGCGACACTCGAGCGTTATGCGCCGATTAGTCTCATTGGGACCGTTTCGACTCTGGCCACCTACCTTGGACTCCTTATCCCGCTTTTTCTCACGGCCCTCTTTGCGCTCTGGAAGGATGAGACCACTAAGAAGCGTCTCCGGACCGTATTGACCGTGCTACTCTTTGTAGGATTGGCTCTCGCCCTCTTTCTCCTCCTTGCGCTCTACTCATTTGTTCCGTGGATTGTGGTCTTGGGCGGTCTGTCATTCTTCATGGTTTATATCTTGGCGCAGATTATTCGACCAGCTGAGCAGTGGACCTGGGTGCCGATGCTCGTCTTTGCCATGGTGCTCGGATTTCTCATGATCGGGAGTAATAGCCTGGTGCGGGTGACGCTCCCCGTCGAGGTCTCCCCGAACGTCAATCTCTCCTGGCAGATTGCCAAAGCCACACTTGCTGAGCACTTTGCGCTCGGAGTCGGTCCAGCCAACTATGGCTATGCCTTCTCGATGTTTCGTCCGGTGGAGTATAACCTAAACACTCTCTACACCCTCCGGTTCTACCAGGGGACGGGACTCTTCTTTGAGTCACTGGCTTCGATCGGGGCAGTGGGTACTGTGCTTCTCCTTGTCTTGGGCTTCGCCTTCCTCTCGGTCGGGCTCTATCTCCTGACCCATGAGAAACAGCGGAACAAGATTTACTCGCTCGGCTTTTGGACGGTTGTCGTGATGTTCTTTATCGCGGCCTTTATCGCTCCCGTGAATGGTGCTCTCCTTATCCTGATGGTACTCCTCTCGGCTCTTGCCATGGGAGTGCTCCTCATGGAGAGTGGTTCCGAAGAGCGCTATCTCAACTTGTCCTTCAAGGCAGCACCGAAGTTTGCCCTTGCCCTCGCTTTTATCTTTATGGTGGTGTCGGCCGGAGTCGCCTTTATCTTTGTCTTCATGGGCAAGGTCTTTATCGCGGATCTCTCGGCTGGCAAGGCTGTCCGTCTCGCCTCGGCTGCTCCGAGTCGTGAGGCCTCGGTCCTCCTCGCCCAGGCTATCCAGCGCTATCCACAGGAGGGTCGCTACTTCACCCGTCTCGGTCAAGAGTATATCGCTTTGGCTAATGTCGAAGCTGCTAAGCCTGAGAGTGAACGTGATGTGAATACCGTCGCCACCTATGTCCGTCAGGCAGTCGTCGCCGGTGAACAGGGTCGTCGCCTCATGCCAAATGATGTGATGGCTACTGAGTCACTCGCCCTCATCTATGAGAATGGTGCTGTCTACGCGAGTGATGCGCTTCCGAAAGCAGAAGAGATCTATACTCGCTCTCGTGAGCTTGAGCCACATAACCCGCTCTTTGCGCTCAAACTCGGTCAAGTGAAGCGTGCTATGGGCGATGCCAAGCCAGAGGGTGCTGAGCGAACCGCGCTCTACGCCGAGGCACGGAGCTACTACGAACAGGCTATCACTGAGAAGCAGAATCTCGCGGCTGCCCACTACAATCTCGCTATCATACTCGCTCGTCTCAAGGAAACAGATAAAGCTATCGATAGCGCAGCCCAGGCAGTCAATATTGATGCTCGTAACCTCAACTATCGCTACAACCTGGCTGTTCTCTACCAGCTTCGTGCCAAGGATGGGGATGAGAAGAAGGCCGAAGACATCTTCTTGGAAATCTTGAAGTCCAATGAAAAACTCATCGATGTCCGCCTCTCACTCGGTCTCCTCTACGAGAAGCAGAAGAAGCGCCAGGCCGCGACTGATGAGTACCGGAAGATTCTCGATCTCTTGCCGGCAGATGCCACGGGGAACATCAAGCAGACCCGAGAACAAGTACAGAAACTTATCTCAAACGTCGAAAGTGGGGTCGGTAACCTCCGCGGTACCGGGGTGACCGAGACGGTAGAGGCGGTAGCGCCAGAGACACCGGTGGTCCCACCAGCTCCCGCCGGACCCAACGTCTCGCCACTTGTAGAACCCGCGCCCTAATGGCCAAATCAAGCCATGAAGTCGAGAAAAGAGCCCTCTATTGGAGGACTCTTTTCTCTTCAATTTTGGATAAAAATGACTAAAAAACGTCAGCACTTGACCCCGCACCTTTTTTGTGGAAAAATGGCGATTACTGCCTTTGTGTAAGCCGAAAGGTGGAATGTCCAGAAGGGGATTTCAAAGGAAAAAGTGACGTGAAAAGGTGTGGGGTTGACAAGTTTCTTCCTATTGCGTAAGATAGATATCACGAACAAAGAAGTGCTCAATCAGTGCTTTTTTTGT
>CAYWLN010000011.1:17599-19247 GCA_964459475.1 uncultured Bdellovibrionales bacterium
ATTGCGTAAGATAGATATCACGAACAAAGAAGTGCTCAATCAGTGCTTTTTTTGTTTCTCTCGCGCGGTTTTTCTCCAGTTGTCGTTTCTGCTGAAAGAGATTTTACTCTCGAGTGAGGGTGACGCATCTTTCCGCAAAAGCGCCTTAACAATTACATGTCTTTTTCGAAGTGATGACCCTTTGCCTGGCTTGCGGAAAGCAAAGACGTTGTTTCGAGATAGTCTAGAAATGTATGTAAGGTTACGTTGTGTCGTCGCGATGACGATACGACAAGTCGCCGTCGTTCGTGTAACGACGTGACAAGCAATCCGAACAAACAGTGCGTTGAATGCGCAAACATTCTTCACTGTTAACCGATTGTCCGTGAGTGCTTTCAGTGCTGGTCGTAAGACAGGTATTGGAACATTTGCGGACAAACGAAAAAAGAAGGTTACATAACGCATGGTGTGGATGCCTTGACTAAAGTAAGCGATGAAGGACGTAGGAGGCTGCGATAAGCCCCGGGGAGCTGTCTACCAAGCTGTGATCCGAGGATTTCCGAATGGGGCAACCCTCCCGCCTGAAGGCGGGAAACGATATCTGAATTCATAGGGTATCGTAGCAAACCCTGAGAACTGAAACATCTTAGTACCAGGAGGAAAAGAAATTAATAAAGATTCCGTAAGTAGTGGCGAGCGAACGCGGAACAGCCTAAACCACCGAGTTTACTCGAGTGGGGTTGCAGGGCTTGTGGACTCGATTGATCGGGGTCACTGTACAATTGTTAGCAGAGCGTTCTGGAAAGAACGACCAGAGAGGGTAATAGTCCCGTATGCGAAAACGACTGTACACTGATGCACAAGTACCTAAGTAGGGCGGGGCCGGAGAAACCCCGTTTGAATCTGGGAGCACTAACTTCCAAGGCTAAACATTACTTTAGATCGATAGTGAACTAGTACCGTGAGGGAAAGGTGAAAAGCATCCCGATAAGGGAGGTGAAATAGAACTGAAACTC
The DNA here is from genome assembly GCA_964459475.1 of uncultured Bdellovibrionales bacterium. GTDB lineage: Bacteria > Patescibacteriota > Minisyncoccia > Moranbacterales > UBA1568 > UBA1568. The sequence goes on from CAYWLN010000011.1 coordinate 18,595, forward strand.
CATGCTAACGAAGAGTGGGAGCCTGTCGCAAGATGGGTGACCGCGTGCTTTTTGCAGCACGATCCAACGAGTTAGTTCTACGCAGCATGTCTAAGGGATGACGAATTCCGGAGACCCAGTGAAAGCGAGCCTGAATAGGGCGAATAAGTTGCGTGGACTAGACCCGAAGCCAGACGAGCTACATATGAGCAGGGTGAAGCGTCGGTAAAACGACGTGGAGGCCCGCACCCACTAACTGTGCAATTTTAGGGGATGACTTGTGTGTAGGGGAGAAATTCCAATCGAGTTTGGCAATAGCTGGTTCTCTCTGAAATAGCTTGAGGGCTAGCGTCTTGTAAATTGTACCCGAGGGGTAGAGCTACTGGATGAGAATTCGCCGTAAGGTAGGATTTTCAACCAAACTCCGAATACTTGTGGTATGTACCAAGGCAGTCAGTACTCCGGGGCTAAGCTCGGAGCACAAAAGGGAAAAAGCCCAGATCGTCAGCTAAGGTCCCAAAATCTGTATTAAGTGGGAAAGGAAGTGAAAACTCTCAGACACTGAGGAGGTTGGCTTAGAAGCAGCCATCCTTTAAAGAGTGCGTAATAGCTCACTCATCTAGAGTTTTCGCGCCGACAATGTAACGGGGCTCAAATACAGTACCGAAGCTACG
>CAYWLN010000012.1:0-14665 GCA_964459475.1 uncultured Bdellovibrionales bacterium
CCTGGCATATATTCATGATGTTATTGATTCAGCTACAGTATATCAGATTCCTTCCACTATAAAAGGGAACAAAAAACGGGCTTCCGCCAGTCGACGAACCCGTTTCTTTGCATCAGCACTAACTCATTGCTCCGCCTACTGGGCGCTATTAGAACCTCTCTACAGGAGGACAAGGAATCAAAGTTCTACTACTTTGGCTTGAAGAAGTTTATGGAAAACGACGCGTAGAGTGTACCCCACCCCGCTCCTCACTATTTCATTACAACTTCCGATACCTCGTCCCACGACCTGAGCCTATTTTTTCAATCAATCGCAAAGCCACCAGACGTGGCAATGCCTGTTTCAAAGTAGCCATTGGAATCGTATCTTTGAGCAGTGTACTCACTTCCGAAACGCTCAGAGTGTCAGAATGAAACAACTGATAGACTGCGAGTTGCTTTTCAGAAAGCAATTTCTCTGGCTGATCTTCTTCCATAATCGCTTTCGCTCGCTTGACTTGTTCTAACAGCGCATCCAAAAGAAAGTTGAGCCACTCTGTAATATCTTCTTTCTTTGTTTTGTGTTTGGATTGTGTCCTTCGTAAAGCGAGATAATACTCTATTTTCTTTTCTTCGATGATTTCATCCAAAGAAACGTACGGGATATAGGTATAACCGGTTTTCAAGAGAAGGAGCGTCGTCAAAGCTCTCGAAAGTCTGCCATTGCCATCGGTAAATGGATGGATAGCCAGAAACTCAAAGATAAAGTTGGCGATAAGAATGAGAGGGTGCGTTTCTTTTCTCTCCATTTCATCGTGGAGCCAATACAATACATCGTCCATTTCCTTTTTGGTGAGGTAGGGCTTGGTCGGTTCAAAGATGACCACTTCAGTGCCATCTTCCTTCCGCATCACCACTTTGTTGTCAGTCGTTTTGTATGCTCCCTTGTGAGCCTTATCTTTTTCTGAAAAATTCAAAAGAATTTTGTGGAAATGTAAAATCTGTCCCTCAGTAATTTTGAGAGTTTGCCAATGATCAAAAATCCGCCCAAGTAGATCAGCGTAACCCGCCACCTCCTCCGCGTCTCTCCCTTTGGGTGGCGCAGATTTCAATCCCCCGATCAATCGAGCTACCTCTTCATCGGACATACGAGATCCTTCAATGCGCGTTGAAGCACCGGTGCTCGTGATGAGCACACTTCTTTTGAGCCTCCCAAGTGTTTGTGGACTCAGTCTCAAACTCCCCTTCCAAAGACCTCTGAACTCATCAATTTTAGTTATTTTCTGGAGTATTTCTTGACTGAGAATAACCCTCTTCGCATACCTATTCTCCATATGATTCTCGTATATATGTAACTATATCCAATTATATACGATTATATCCAATAGTCAAATGATTCGCTCTTTAGATTCGAACGTCCTCTCAGGGGTATAAAAATGAGGCTTAGAAAAGCCTCAAATTTCAGTGCTCCGGCGATAGGATTCGAACCTATGACCAAGTGATTAACAGTCACCTGCTCTACCGCTGAGCTACGCCGGAATATGTTGCTTAATAAACTCTCTACCCCGAAAACTTTTCAACTGCTTTTCGCGCGTTAATGCCTCGACTCGCGTACCAGCTTCTTCAGAGTAGACGAGATCCCACAAACCGTCAAAACGTGAGGTGTATCCCTTAAACGATTTGTGATTGTGCTGTTCTAATCTAGCCTCAAGATTCACTGTTTGGCCAATATAGACCTTTTTCGCTTCACTGTTATAAATCGCGTATACCGTATACATGATTTTATTCATCAGCTCTACCGCTGATCCGCCAGCTGGCGGAACGCCGGAATGTAGCATCGTCCAAAAAGGAACAGGTTGATTATAGCAAAATTGGTGGTTCTGGCAAGGCTCAGCTCAAACAAAAGAAAAAAGGCTTGCCGGGCGTGGCCGGTAAGCCTCTGCTAGATTTGGTTGAGACGCATCTGGAAGTGTTGGGGATCAAAGGGCTCCTGCCACCGTCCACCCCAAGTATAACCCATGTCCTCGAACATCCGGACCACCCAGGAGTCCTGCGAGAGACGCCCTGGTTCGTCAGGGATGTAGGGAGCGTCTGGAACCCAAACAGCACCGTCACGGCAGGGGTTCCATAGTGGATTTATATCGAACGCCAGGCCGTAGGCGTGAAGCGAGAGTCGAGGCGGTACAGAACCAGCAATGAAGCGGTAGTTCCATCCACTAGAATTGTTGGCCTGCATCGACCGGATGTCATCCCAACCATAGGCCACGATGGGCACTATGCTATGAATCGGGAAGTGCGCCGCACACATCCGACTAAGTCCCCAAAGGACGAGTGGAGCGATGGCCCGGTGGAGAACCATCTGACCGGTGCGTACCCGCTTTTCGAGGGACCAATAGTCAGGGTAGACTACCACCAGGTCGCGGATGATCTCAATCGGTATTGGTCTCGGACAAGGATAGCACGGATCGAGGCCGAGAGCTGTCGCATCAGGGTAGCGATGCATAGCCATGTCACATCTGAGAGGGATAGTTCGTTCCTCGCGCTGTGTAGCCATGCGGTTGTATACCTGAAGGAGGCGTGATGCCCCCTGCCAGGTACGATTCCCTACCGGGGGCTACCAGCTCAAAGGGTGCCAACGTACGGACATCTCCCAGTTCGTCCGGGGTTTCCACTGGCCAACCTGATTGAAAAGATCGTTGCACGAGGCAACCCTCAATCAGCGAGAGTAGGCGCGCATCACCCACATCTGCCACGATTGAAATGAGTCGGGTCATGCGTCTCACCATGAATTGGTGGATCGTCACGAACCCTGCCTGTTCCGCCAGCGTGATAACGCGAACTGCCCGATCGCAATCTTGCCGATCAATCCGAACTCCAACGACCAGCCCGGTGCTCAAGAAATCTGGGTCAACCCGCAGTTCCAGGGCAGTAAGTGCCTCCCAAACCGCCGACTGCTCAAGGCAACCAAAGACCCTCCAATAACGAATAATCATTCATTCCTCACTTTGTTGGAAAGAAAACTCCCCCACCTGGAAGGGTGAGGGATTCAGAATACCGCATTTTGAATACAGCCGTCAATTAGTAGTCCTTGAGCTTGCGGAGGTGTTCGTGCTCACGGATTTTCTCCAGTGCCTTGGCCTCAATCTGACGGATACGCTCACGGGTGACGCCGAACTCCTGTCCGACTTCTTCGAGAGTATGCGTGACACCATCTTCCAGTCCAAAGCGGATGCGGAGGATCTTTTGTTCCCGTGGAGTGAGCTCGCTCAAAATATCAGAGATGTGAGACTTCAAGAGCTTGCGGGACGCCGCCTGGTGAGGCATCACGGTCTCGGTATCTTCGATAAAGTCACCAAGAACGCTATCATCCTCGTTGTCTCCGACCGAAGTCTCGAGTGAGACGGTCTCCTGAGAAATCTTTTGGATGTGGCGAATCTTCTCGACTTCGAGGTTCATTTCAGCCGCGATCTCTTCGGCGAGAGGCTCACGACCGAGCTCTTGCACGAGGCGACGGGTCACCTGAGCATACTTGTTGATAGTCTCTACCATGTGAACCGGAATACGGATAGTACGAGACTGGTCAGCCAGGGCCCGAGTGATAGCCTGACGAATCCACCAGGTGGCATAGGTCGAAAACTTGAAGCCTTTGCGATAATCAAACTTCTCCACGGCTCGGAAGAGGCCGATATTCCCTTCCTGGATAAGGTCAAGGAGCGAGAGGTTGTGCGAACGACCGACGTACTTCTTGGCGATAGAAACCACGAGACGGAGGTTGGCCTCGGTCAGACGTTGTTTGGCATTCAAGTCATTCTTTTCGATAGCTTTGGCGAGACGCACTTCTTCTTCACCTGAGAGGAGCGAGACGCGGCCAATTTCCTTCAAGTACATCTGGACCAAATCTGATGTCCCATCAGCCTCGTCGCCCATATCCATCATCTTCTCCTTAGGCTTGGCTGGAGCGGATTCCTTTTTGGCTTTGCCTTTTTTCTTTCCAAACTCTTCCCCTACTTTGTCGGTCTCGAGCTTGAGCATTTCTTCGGACCCGACCACGCGGACACCAGAAGTCTCCAGGCGCTCATAGAGGGTCTCAAGACCCTCGAGGTCTTGCTCGACATCTGGGAGGATGTGGATAATCTCATCTTCCGTCACAAAGCCACGCTGCTTGCCACGAAACAAGAGCTCATCAAACGCATTTTGCTTGGTTTCGGCTTTGGCTTCTTTACTTGTTGACTGCTTGACCGCCTTTTTCTTGGACTTGGCCGGGGCTTTCTTGGCGACCTTCTTTTTGGCGACTTTCTTCTTTGATTTGGCCAGGGCCTTTTTGGCAACTTTCTTGGTTGCCTTTTTCATAGTTTTCTTTGCTTTGGTGGCAGATTTTTTGTGCGCGGGTTTCTTAGCCTTCTTCACGACCTTCTTTTTGACCACCTTTTTTGCCTTCTTCAGCACTTTCTTCGCTTTCTTGGTTGCCATAGTGGGCGGGTTAAAAACATTAGGAATTCCTCTTGGCTCATCTGTATTGAGAGCACTTCTTCTAGAGGTATTGTATCATAGCAAATCTTGTCTCACGAGGGAAGCCCCCACCCACAACGCTTCGCGTAGTGTGGCGGGCAGGCTACCCATCAATTTCATTCTATCTTTCCAAAAACTTATTTCTGACTCCCTCCGGATACAGCGACAAATTCGGCGAGAAGTTTTTGCTCAAGCACCTTGTCCTTGCTCGCTCGAGCCTCGGCCAATGCTTTTTCGAGATAGAGGAGCTTTTCTCGCTTCGTCACTTCAGTATGGAGGTCCAAGAGGTAGCGCTCGGCCATCTCGGTCAATTTGGTGAGTCGCTCTTCCCCTGCTATCCCTGAGACCTCGGGTGACTCGAGGACCCGAAACGAGAGACGTGTCGCCTCGGCTTTGCGCTCCTTGTCTTCGATAAGCGAGAGCGGGTCACGAGTCCCACCGGACTGAACCAAAAAGAAGTAGAGTGGATGGGCTTCAAAAAATGTCCGCACTTCATTGTCGGCCAACCGACCGAGGAGCGTGCGACAGATTGCCGGCTCAGTATACATGAGGGCAATGATTTCTTCCCTCAGGAGTTCCGAGCGCTTGCCAAAGGTATGCTGATCACGAAAGGGATCCTTGGGCGGACGAGGTATCGCTGGCCCATCACGACGCACCTGTTCGAGAAAAAGCTGATTGACCATGCCCGTAATGAGGCGCTCATCCATATCGATGGCTCGGGCGAGGGCCTTTACAGCTTCGGCTCGCTCGATCGGGTTCCGGATGACTCGGAGGAGGGCAACATACTCATCCACTACCTGGCGCTTGCCATTGGCCGTCGTGGTATCGTATTTCCCGACACTTGTCCGGAGGAAATATTCCTGAGCTGGTATCGCCTCGGCTACTACCTGGCGTAGCGTCTCGACATTGTCCCGGCCCATATCGGCCGCGTCCTTACCAAATGGGAGCGCCACCATACTGACTCGGAGCTCCTTTTCGAGAGCGAGCTCGGCGCTCTTCCTGGCCGCCTTCTGTCCGGCACCGTCCATATCAAAGAAAAGGCGCACTTCGTTCCCGTAACGCTTCATGAGATTCAACTGCTCATCAGTGAGCGCTGTCCCAGAAACAGCAACCGTGTGGGCGAGGCCAGCCTGGTGCATGGCGATGACGTCCATATTGCCCTCCACTACTATCGTCATCCCTGCTTGCTTCATGGCTTGCTTGGCCTGAAAGAGGCCATAGAGGGCCCGACTCTTGTGATAGATTGGGGTCTCGGGCGTATTGATGTACTTGGCCTGTGACTCATCCCCTCCTGGCGCCACCCGAGCCGAATAGCCAATGACGTGCCCAAAGATATCGAAGATGGGGAACATAATCCGGTCACGAAATCGGTCATACCCGCCCACATCACCCCGTGAAGTGTGGCGGGCAGGGTCGGCTTCTTTGCGAATCAAGAGTCCGGCCTGCTCCATCTCAGCGAGCGTAAAGCCCTTGCCACTAAAAAACTCTATCTGATGTCGCCAGCCGTCCGGTGCGTAGCCGAGGCGAAATGTCCGAATACTCTCATCCGTGAGTCCCCGCCCCCGGAGATAGGTGAGAATCTGGTCCTTGCCGACGCCATCCCAGAGCTGTTTCTCGTAGAACTTGGTGGCAAGCTCAAGGAGGGTAAAAAGGCGATCTTTGTTCTCCTTTTGCCCTGGTTCGCTTGCTTGGTACTTAGGGAGTTCAACACCGGCCTTTTCAGCGAGCATGGTGAGTGCCTCTCGAAAGTCGAGTCCCTCAATCTCCATGACAAAAGCAAAGGCGTCCCCTCCTTTGCCGCAGCCAAAACAGTGCCACATGTTCCGCTCTTCATTCACCATGAAAGATGGCGAGCGTTCCTGATGAAACGGGCAACAGGCCTTGTAGTGGGCGCCGGATTTCTCCAACCGGACATAGGTGCCGACCAATTCAACAATATTGATCCTGGCTTTGATTTCTTCGGTCGTACTACTCATACTCCTACGGTAGCGCCAAATGGCCCTAAAAAGCAAATCTCCGGGACTCGCCCGGAGAAAGTGTGGGTCTAACGGACTATTTTTGTCCCACAATGATAAGGAGGTCCGCATCCGATGGGGCTGTTTCACCATTGGGGAGTCCAGCCACGATACCTCCGAGATTCTCAGCCATTTTGGTAGCAAGCTCAACGCTCTTCCCCGTAACATCGACTACAATAGTCTGAGTATAGTCGCTTTTTTGAGCCGTATCCTTGGTCACAACCGCGATATTCGGGAAGGCGCTCGTCAGTTGTTTCTCCAACGTATTGGTGATACCGACTGTCTTCGAGCCATTGTAGAGAGCGACCCTGGCAATGAGTGGTGCCTCGACTGTAGCTTCTGGTGCTGGTGCTGGTGCGGGTACTGGTTCAGTTGGCTGGGTCACCCCTGGCGTATTGATATTGACAGTGGTCACGTCTACAATCTTCTTCTGGCTGGGCCGATACAGGATAGCTCGACCCGTCTGGCTATAGATAAGGACCTTGTCGCCGTTTTCAGCCTTCTGAAAAAACGGTTGTTCAGCGAGCTTTTCACGATCAGTGACCGTGGCGAGAGTCGGCGTCTCACCCTCAGGCAAGATCATAAACTGACCGATTTCTTGAGACAAATCGGCAATCTCCTTGGCATCAGCTATCTGCGCAGAATGACGATACTGGTAGTAGAAATACCCTGCTACTGCCAACGCCAAACACAGAAGCGTCCCGAGTACCAGTACCACCGGCCACAGGGACTTCGGTCGTGGCACTGAAGCGACCGGTACATCACCTGATTCTTGAGGTTTGAGACGAGTAGTCCGCGTTACACGTGGTGGCATAAACAAAAAATATAACCAAGTTCCCCTCTAGTATACACCCGTCCAAGCAGAAAAAAAAGTGCTTAGTACTGATCATCAATCTTTTGGTAGATGAAGTGAGAAATTTGTACAATAACCTCTTTCAATGTTTCGGTGTTTTCTCCCCGAGTCATGATACAAGCGAGATATGGGTGTCCAGGAAAATACACAATGCCACAGTCGTGTAATTGACGTTCCACTGAGCCTGTTCCTGCTTCGCCAAATTTATGCGACACCTTGATGGTATCAGGCACCCCTGCTGGTAACGCATCACGGTAGTCCGTCGTAGCAAGCAAAGCGAGAGCTTTTTCGGAGTTCTCACGAGATAGAAAAGAGCTATTGAAAAGAATCCGAAAGAAGCTGGCATATTCTTTGACTGAGAGCTTAGCTTCAGGATCGCTGAGCACTCTCGTATCAGCCCCAAGCATGGCAAACAGACTCTTCATTTCAGTGAGCGGAAGCCTACTCGTCAAGAGAAAAAGCGCTTGGTTATCAGAATACACAATCATACGACGGAGTAGCTCGTCTACCCGATACACTTCACCGACCGTGAGCGATTCACGCGGAACAATTGTCTGATCGATACCAAATTCCATCACTTTCTCGAATCGAACTTCGGCTTGCAAAAGATTCGGATTGGATTCAGACAAGTGATAGTATGCCATCAAAACAGGTACCTTCAGAAGAGACGCTGGGAAGAATCCGCTGTCCAAGTTCAGCCCAAACGCCGGCCCGTTGTTCAGATCTCGAAAATAGAACGCGACTTCCGATACCTTGTTTTCCTGACGAATTTTGGCGACAAACTCCTCCAACTCATCGTGAAAGTTTTCTTTTCGTGCATCAAGCATACCATCGGCCACTTCACACTCAAGCAGTGGGTTGATATACTCATACCCCCCATCCTGACGCACCTGCTGAGAAGCCATATCTCGAGGAACTAAGTATTCACTTTTCCAGGAAGCACCAAAAAATCCAGCGACGACGCCGACCAAAAAAACACCTAGAAAAGCGAGGATAGTCTTGGTATTCATGCCTCTCATTCTATCATATCTCCCTCTCGTTTCGTAAAGAAAAAACGACCCCTCTAAGGAGTCGTTGCTTCAGGCGAGACAAGTGCGGGGACTGGTTTTGTTTCTGATGTCGCTGTTTCCGGGAGAGGGAGAGTGGTCGAATCAACTGGCACATCTGGTACCGGCTGTGGCGCAGGGATTGGGTCTGTGGGAGTCACCTCTTCCGCTTTCTCCTTTTCCGAGTTGAATGACTTGGCTTTATCAACCGAGAGGGCTACCCAAGAAAATTGGAGATCCCGGGGCGCCTTTTCGGCCAAGACAATCGTAAATCCACGAGGAGATTTCTCCGTCACCAGGTATCGAATATCTTTGTCGAATACCGAATCCAGATACTCCTTTTCTAATACTTCGATATCCTGCTTCAAAGTCTCATCAGCCTCAGACAGAAGTGGGGAAGCATCATTGGTGAGTGTTGCCGTGACAATAGGTTGCTTCTCATACGGTGTCTCAAATGTTACCCGAACCTTTCTCGCCCCCTCCTCAATCGTAGCAAAGCCAGCCGTATCACCACCAAAAAGCGGTGACTGTTCAAACGAAACCACTCCCTTAAACAGGGTTTTTCCAAAGAAACTCGTGAGCTTGGCAAAAGTAGTTTCTCCCCCAAACTGCGCCTCACCCCCTACTGTCATACCTCCAGCTAGGGCCAGTTTTCCGAGAATGGACGCATCGAGGGTGACACGAAACGATCCTACGGTGAATTGCTCGAGATTCGTCAACGCACTTGGCACAGGGACAGCACCATCGGTACTAGATTGTCCTTCGTTGGTTGCTTGAAGACCCGCATACTTCTGCTCCAGGCTGGCAATCTGATTGGTCCAAATAGAGAGCCCTTCGATCGAATCAGCCTTGATACTCTTGGCAAAGATCTGATCGGCATAAAGCGCTGGGGTAATCACCTCAGTCGAAGCCGAAACCCGACCAGTAAATACTTCGGATGAGGCACGAGCACTCGCTACCTGCTTGGCATGCAATTCTTTCAAAAACGCGAGGATGTGCTCTTGCTTCGTCGGCATACTCGTAGCAAGACGAATGCTTTCCGTCTCAGAACCGAGTCCTTGTTCCGCACCATCAAGAGTGGCACTCCCTGACAATCCATCAGCACCAGGCAGGGTATCCCGACTGGCCATGGCGAGCTCCACACTCTGTCCGGTATAGTCGGTCAAATTGACGAAAACCAATACCGTGGTACAAAGAAGTGCATCACGGTTGAGGGGATCTTCGCCGTCACAAACCGCCCAATCGACGGCATCAGAAAGTACTTCGCCAAGAACACGTCCCGACTGATAAGCCCGCATGGCGTATCCTGCCCTACTGGCCGAAGTCAGGCGGTCGCCAGCATAGATCGGTCCGTTTTCATTGGTCACTTTGACCGGTACGCGACCAACGAGCGCAACGGGATAGCCGTTGGTACTCGGATCACCGAGCACGATACCGGGACTCGTCGCTACCACGCCGAGCATATCACGCTGATACGCCACCGTTGTTTGGGCGACATAGGCTGGTTGCGTCGCATCGAGTGCTACCACCGTCCCTGCCTCAAGCGGAGTATCGGAATAATAGTTTTCTGCCAAGTCCGCTCCGCCAGTAAAGCCCACTTCCGGGGCGGTACTGCCGACCGCCGTTATACCGTCGAGAACTATTTCTTGCCTGATCATGAACAGCTGATTGGCTAAGTAGTCGAGACCTTGTCCGAGACGAACGGTTTCGGTAATACTCGTGATATGCGCTTCTGAAGCCATCAGAAGTGTCCGGGTCGAGAGATCGATAGCGACCATTTCGTCATAATTCGATCCGGTCCAATCCGTACCGGTATCATCGGTCTGGCTGGCCTGGCTATGATAGACATCGGCGACGATGCTCGGGCCCGCCTGATGGTTATAGCAGGTCACGCCCCCGGTATCGCTCCCGCTATTCGTCCCGATACACATTTGTCTCGCCTCACCGAGGGGAGACTCAGCCGTAATGCCGATCCCAGCCACACTGCTCGATCCACCATAGAGAGCTTCCGGATCCACCTCAAAATCAGCACTCGTATCGAGCGTACAAGCTCCGGGGACGGCCGGAGTAAATGTCATCGCGGTCGCGGTATTCCCGGTGATTCGACGAGTAATGCCGACACAATCGGTATCACTACTCCCAGTAATCTCGACGATAAGACCAGCGAATTCGTTTACATTCCATGACTCACCCGTATCCGTAAGCGAGGTAGAGGTCGCCGATGTCGCATCAGTCACCGTAATCGTCTTTTTGCTCGCTCGAGGACGCTCCACATTGTAGAGGCGACGCACTTGAAGAGCAGAAAGAGTAGCCTGAGTGGTCGTACCAACGAGGAACTGAGCATCATCGAGCTGGCCATCCCAGAAATTCGTCGCCGCTCCACAGTTGGCGGTCACCGTTGTCACACAAGAGGCCCCGATACTGACAATTTGACTACCATCTAACGTTATAGTGTTCCCCGTTGCATTCGATAGGTTCATACCATTACCGTCGATCCACGAATCAACATCATTAGCATTGGTACGAGATATTACCAAATGATGCCATTGATTATCGTTATAGGTATAGGTAGAGGTCGCGGTCAGATCGTAAGATGACCCTTGAGTCCAAATAGCATCATCGTCATTGGCTACTACAACCGTACCAGTAGTAGTCATATAGGCGGCCACACAGCCGGTTGCTTGCACCGGGGTTGCCGTGACGCACTTTTCAAAGATCATATCCACTCCTGATGCTGGTGCGGTTGTCGAATGCCGGAACCAAATACTGAAGGTCCAGCCGACGGTTGACATGTTGAATGCGGTATCAACGTCACAGGTATTATCCTGATTAGCATCGGAGCAGAGGTAGTCATCGGTGTTATCAAAATTAATCGCCTTCCCCGCCACACCGTTCACCCCGAGCGTCGGCGTGCCCTTGATGGCCATATCCGTATTGGCAATAGCCAAGTCCTGCGCTTGGGTACCGGACGTATCATCCATCGGAAGCACCATATCGTTGATGCCCGCAACCGGCATCATTGGTGTCTGACGCGTCGAATTAAAGTACTTGACCCAGCCGAAGGCTTGCGTCGTATGGTCATGGAGTTCAGCCAGACCGAGACTGTGGCCAGCATAAATAACGTCTTCGCTGTCGAGTGTGAGCGAAGCGCGTTCGGCGATTTCTAGGTTATCCGGCCCTGGAAAGACGATATTGAAGGCGGAAGAAGCGATAGCCGGGCCGGTAGCGATCGTTTCATCCCACTTCCTTGTATAGGTGCCGTTCACCTCACTCGCCTTGTCGGTATCCATCGTATCCCACCGCTCGAGCTGATCCTGGGTCGTATTGAGAGCGTAGAGATAGCCCCTTCTTGAAATTACAACCGCTGTATAATCATCATCCGTCACATCGGAATACTGGTTCAGCGTCCCAGCGGTGAGATTGATTACCGTGACACCAGCATCAGTAGCCAAGGCCACAAAAACCTTTCCGTTTCCAGGCGTGGTATTGGTCGTTCCGCCGATTGCTGCCGCCGAGATACTATGGGTGATGACCGCCGCATAGACATCATTGACATTCTGCCAATTAGCAGCGGTGCCCGTGACGGCCAGGTCAAGCTTGGTATTGTTATCGACATTGTAGGTCACAGCTGCATTGCGGCCGCTGATACCCGTATCCGCTCCGGACCGGTCGGTACCGTCATAATTCCACATCCGATCATTGACGAAATCAATCGCGTAGAGACTAGTCGTCGCCGTGCCACGGAGACCGACATAGATGACGCCGTTTAAGGCCGTCACACTCGACGGATCATTGTTGGTATCGGCACCAAGCGCATAGCCAGAAGAATGCTGACTGAACTTCATCCACATGTCATTGGTCGCCGCATCGAAAATATAGAGCGCCGAGGTCGTCACGACGAGGATAGCTTTGCGGGGGAATGACTTCTTGTAACAACGATCATCATTGGCGATATCACATGGATCATCTGGTCCATCATCGAGCGACTCTGTATACCAGGACAGATTGTCCGTCGTCGCCCAATCGACCCAGCGACCCCCATCACTGTCTCCGGTCGTGTCGTAGACAAAGGTATCGGTAATCCCAGACAAAGCCAAGTGCCGATCATGACCGACACTTATGACCTCTCCATACGTTGCCATATTTCCCCGCTTGGTTTCCGATCCGACTTGAAGCAGCCGTTCCGTGGAAGCGTCAGCACTCATCGCTGTCGTTCCAATCCCTACTCGGCCTTCGCCGTCGATGATGAACGGCGTCGTATCACCTGACTCGTCATCTACCCTTACAGCCAGGTTACCGGTACCGGTCGCCCGGTGATCGACAAAGAGCGCGGTATTGGCACTAGCCGTACCGGTATTGGAAACAGCCAAGACATTGCCCGTGTTGGCAGCGTTCGATCCGGAAAGCGTAATATCGGCGAGATTGCCTGTAAAAGCGGTCGCTGACGACGCGATACTAATACCCTTACCCGAAGTCAGGCCATTCGTAGTAATGGCAAGACCCGTCTCGCCATCAATTGAGTTCGCGGTCAAATTGACGGCATTCGAGGCATTGGACGACTGGACGATATCGAGAGCCAGCATGTTGGCAGTGGTGTTGGCCTGGTCGAGCTGAAGTAAGAATGTCGAGAGATTATTACCTCCTGATGTTGGGTTGGTAAAGATGAGACCATCGTCAGCCGCCGTGAGCGAAATCGTGACGTTTGATCCATCGGCATCAGCATCATAAGCGGTCTGCAGATCGCCACCAGAACCACCAGTACCTATACAGTCTGTCCAGCCACTATTTTGATAGCAACGAAATTTATTATCAAACGTATTGTAGTACATGGCCCCTTCAAATCCATCCGTCGGATCCCCGGTACTACTCCGAACATCGAGACCGAGAAGCACCGGTTGAGACACCCCGGCTCCGCCATCCCCGAGTTGCACTCGGCGCGTATCGATAGACCCCGCTCCATCAGAGAGCGCATAGAGAGATAGCATACTCTGCCCATCAAGGAGGGCTGTATAGGATTCGACGGTATTGTCGGGTGATGAGGCAGTAACAGGCATATCGACCCATGAGATGATACCGGCATCGGTATCAAAATTCGTAGCCCCGAGGTTGAGGTTCGCAATGGTAGTGACACCATTCGCATCTATCACAAACTCATCACCAGAGCCGAGACCATCACCGGAGTAGATCTTGAATTTATCGGAGTCAGAGTTGTCGACACCGAGAGAGAACTGAACCGCTGGACTGGCCTCCGTGCGGAACTTCATGACCGGATCATAGGTGGCATCGGGAGCGGTCAAGGTAGCCACGATATCTGCTGCCGTCGTGCCATAGAGTTCAAAGAGGGAAGTCGGAGCTGTCGTCCCGATACCCACTGCACCGGTGCCATCGATAACAAACGGGGTCGTATCACCAGAGACATCATCCACTCGGAAGGCGAGGTTGTTGGTACCAGTGGCGTAGTGCTTGATATAGAGGGAGGTGTTGGCGTTGCTCGTTCCAGTGTTGTCTATGGCGACGAGAGAGCCGGTGTTCGAGGCGTTCGATCCAGAGAGAGTGAAGTTGGCGAGCGACCCGGTAAAGGCTGCAGAAGAAGAGGCAATATTCAAGGCTTTGCCGGAAGTGAGAGCATTCGCGGTCACGGTCAAACCAACCTCTGTATCAATAGAGTTGGCCGTAATATCCACGGCATTGGCCGCATTAGATGCTTGAATGAGGTCAAGTGCCGTGATAGCAGCGGTGGTGTTGAGTTGTGATACCTGGAGAGTAAAGGCGGAAAGATCATTCCCACTCGAGCTTGGGTTGGTGATAATGAGTCCGTCATCAGCCGCGGTGAGCGAGATAGTCGCATTGGAGCCATCAGCATCAGCAGCATACGAAGTTTGGAGATCACTTGATCCACCACTGCCAATACAGTTGGTCCAGCCTGAGTTCTGATAGCACCGAAAGACGTTGTCACTGGTGTTGTAGTACATCGCCCCCTCAAAGCCTCCGGCTGGATCGCCAGTATCACTCTTCACATCGAGACCGAAAAGGTCTGGGGTGGAGTTGCCAGCACCCCCTGCCCCTACTTGGACCCGGTTCACCTCACTCGTGGTGCCAGCGACCAAAGTCAGGTACTCACTTGAGTCAACGTAGATAGCCCCATCGACTGAACCGTCAGTATACGAGAGTCGAAGTTGCTGAGAGGTTGAAGTGATTTCAAATGGGTTATCCGGCGTCACATCCCCCACCCCCACATTGCCTCCTGTAAAGATACCAGCGTAG
>CAYWLN010000013.1:0-1163 GCA_964459475.1 uncultured Bdellovibrionales bacterium
CGCCACTTCGTCTTCGCCAAATCGATGAGCACCTGGATAAAGCCATTCGGACCAGTAAGTGACACCGTCGAACCCTCTTCATTCATCCAGCGGACCGGCATCTGCTTCATCTTAAAGCCCAGTTTGACCGAGAGGATAATCAGTTCAAAATCAAATCCAAAGCGATTGACGACCATGCGACTCGCCACCTGCTCAGCCGCTTCCCCAGTGAGTGCCTTGAAGCCACACTGGGTATCTGGGTAGCTCCAGAGTCCAAGTAGGATACGGATGAGCCAGTTACCGCCCTCGCCCATGATTTCTCGGTGCCGTGGCTGGTGGACTTGGATAAAAGAACCCTCAATCTTGCGAGATCCGATCACAACGTCTACGCCCGACTCGAGCTGTGGGAGAAAGGTGTCGAGGTGATTAATAGACGTTGAACCATCAGCATCGAGAAACACTCGATATTTGCCTTTAGATTCGAGTAGTCCCTGCCTCACCACATAGCCCTTGCCGTGGTTCTCGGCGTTGTCGATGACGCGCAGATGAGGAATCTGGAGGGCATAGTTCCGAGCCACTTCAGCAGTATTGTCGGGACTCCCGTCCTCTACGACGAGTATCTCATAGGTGTAACTCTTAGCCTTCAGATACTTGTCAATTTCGAGCAAATTGCGACCGATGCGCTCCCCTTCTTTATAGGCCGGAATCACTACGGACAGATACGGTATTTCCATAGAAAAAATGACGGTTGAGTAAAACCTCCGATTTGCATTTGTATTGTACCACAAAATCACTCGCCTCGACAGTTACGCCGTACGGTCAAGCCAGGATTGGAGGAGAATACTCGCTGCTTCAGCATCATCGTGGGCCGAAACGTATTTTTCGCCCTTAGAAATGAGATTCTGTTGGGCTATTTTCGAGGTAAACATCTCGTCTTGGTATACTACCTGGACCGAAAAGCGCGCTACTATCTGTTTCCCGAGTTTTTCAGCCTCAGGCTCGCCTACAAATGTACCCGTTGAGTGCACGCCGATAACAACCGTGCCAATTTCTTCTGTCTCAAAAAGCGCCCCGAGCACCTCAAGGAGTTTCCCATCATTCGGAAAAACCCCATAGGCCATGGCCAAACGGGTTTCCTCATGAGCCAGCGCCACCCCTATTTTTGCTTTTCCCCAATCAAGACC
>CAYWLN010000013.1:1263-10155 GCA_964459475.1 uncultured Bdellovibrionales bacterium
GCTGAGAGTTTGCCGTCGGAGGTGATAAACGTCCAATCATCAGGTGCGATACGCACCGCAAACGTCCCAGCGTTTACCATCGGCTCAAGAGCCAGCGTCATCCCGGCCCGGAGGACAAAGTCATGCATATGACGGGAGGTGTAGTTCGGCACCTGCGGGTCTTCATGGAGCTCGTGTCCCACACCATGTCCAACCAGATCACGCACGACCGAAAAACCATTTGCCTCAACATAGCTCTGCACCGCACCAGCATACGCTGAAATAGGAGCACCAGGCTTGAGTTCGGCGATACCGGAAAGGAGACTCTCTCTTGTCACATCAAGGAGGCGACTCGCCTCTTTGGAAACGGTACCGACCGCCATTGTCCGCGCCATATCAGACACCATTCCCTCAAAACGCATCCCAATATCGAGCTTGAGGAGATCGCCTTCCTTCACGATACGATCGGCCCGAGGAATCCCGTGGACTACTTCGTTGTTAAGCGAGACGCAGAGACTGGCTGGAAAGGGACGACCGCTCCCAGCCCCATAGCCCTTAAATATTGGAGTGCCGCCCTCCGCCCGGATAAGTTTCTCCGCGAACTCATCAAGCGCCAAAGTTGAGATACCGGGCTTTACGCTCGCCATTACTTCCTGAAGCACCTTGGCCAGACGCTCACAGGATTCCCGCATGCGCTTAATCTCATCTTCAGTTTTGATCCATTTTTTTGACATGCTGATATGTACTAGTCAGGACGGACGTGTTCGAGAATTTCTTTGAATACCTTGTATGTTTCTTGATTGCCATCAACATGGAGAAGTTGCCCTGTCCCCTCAAAATACTTTACAACTGGGAGGGTTTCCTCATGAAAAATCTGATGCCGTTTGCGCACACCCTCTTCAGTATCGTCTGCCCGCTGAGTAATATGCCCCCCACAGTAGCGGCAAGGCTTCTCGCTATCAATTAAGTTCTTGCCGAGGATGTACGTACGCTTGCAGCGCTCACAGGCATAGCGCCGAGAGATACGCTCCACTGACACTGTCGCTGGTACATCGATAAATATCACCCTATTTAGGGTGCGTCCACTTTCCTTGAGTACACTGAGTACTTTTTCGATCTGACTTTCTCGACGTGGAATACCATCGATGAGGAGTCCTACCGTCTCTGGCACTGACCGTACCGCGTCAACGAGCACGGCAAACACGACATCGTCTGGCACGAATTCATGGCGAACATTGATAATGTCATCCACCTGACGACCAAGGACCGTATCGTGCGCTGCAACGGCTCGCAATTCTGAACCAATATCGATATGAGCGAGATGAAGCGAGCTCTTCAAGAGCTCTGCCTGAGTGCTCTTACCACTCCCAGCAGACCCGAGCAAAATGTAAGTATCTCGTAAAGGCATATGTTTGAATATCGAAGAAAAAGTTTATTTTTGAGTACAGTTCGAGGCGCAAGCGAGGAATGGAGTAAACGGTACTCCTAGTACCGTGTCGAATACCGGAGCTTGGAACGATGAAATGTGCCAAAAATAAACTTTTTCACTAAAAGGATTCGTAGCTGCGCATCGTAAGCTGACTCTGAATATGCTTGATGGTCTCAAGGACCACCGAGACGACGATCAAGATACTCACCCCACCGAGTGAAAAAGCCTGGATACCCGTCATGCCCTGCACCACAAACGGGAGAACCGAGATAACACCCAAAAAGAGTGCTCCAGCGAGTGTAATACGATTGATGATGTGGTAGAGATATTCGGCGGTCGTCGCTCCAGGACGAATCCCTGGGATATAGCCACCCTGCTTCTGGAGGTTCTCCGAAATCTTGACCGGATCAAACACCACAGCCGTATAGAAATAGGTAAAGATAACCACGAGCACGAAGTACGCAATGCCGTACACCCACTGGTTCTGAAGCCAGGCACTCACCGATAGGGCTATCTCCGCCACTTTGACATTGGCACTCTGCGCCAAGAAATTCGCCACCATAGTCGGGATGAGGATAATCGACACCGCGAAAATAATCGGGATGACACCAGCCTGGTTGACCTTGAGTGGGAGATGGGTCGCTGAGCCACCGTACACCTGAGCCCCCCTCACTCGCTTGGCATACGCCACCGGAATGGTCCGTTGTCCTTCATTGATAAAGATAACGCCGGCGATCGTCACTGCTGCCAAAGCCAAGAATATGAGGTAGGTGAAAATCTGTGATGGATCCCAGGTCGAGAGGAAGCGAGAGACACCAGTCGGCAGACTCGAGACGATACCAGCAAAAATAATCATAGAGACACCATTCCCGAGACCCTTCTCTGTGATGAGCTCACCTAACCACATGAGGAAGATGGTCCCCGCGGTCGCTGAGATGATGATCACGATCATATTGAAAACACTGATATCACCCAAAATATTCTGCGAACGGAGAAGCGAGAGCATACTAAAAGACTGGAGTGCGGCGAGCGGCACTGTGAGGAACCGAGTCCACATATTGAATTTCTGGCGCCCCTGTTCTCCTTCTTCCTTGTAAAGTCGCTCGAGTGCCGGGACCAGTGTCGTCAAAAGCTGCATGATAATCGACGCCGTGATATACGGGGCCACTCCGAGGAGTACGATAGAGATATTGGAGAGTCCGCCACCAGAAAAGATGTTCAGAAGTCCCAAAAAGGCATTCTCCTCAAACAATCGCTTGAGCGCCAAAACATCCACTCCGGGAAGAGGGATGTTGGCTGCCAGGCGGTAAACCACCAAAAGAGCCAAGATAAAGAGAATCTTGTTTCTCAGTTCCTTGACTCTAAATATATTGGAGAAAGTCTCGTTCATGTATACAGTATAGCTCATTTCAAGCCCCCGTTAAAGGGCACAGAATGAACTGCCAATTAGGCCGTAAAGGCTTTTTTGGCGGTCTCGGAAGCGAGGACATCGGCTCCGAGTGAAAGTTTCTTGGAAAGAGTCCCCGTGGCGACAATCTTGACGCCTTCATGGAGAGCCTTTTTGTCGACCACGCGCTTCTCCACGAGGAGGGCTCGGGTCACGACATCACCATCAGAGAGCTTCCGATCGAGCTCTGTCAGAGTAACGGTGTGTTTTTTGGCATGAATAGACTTGAAACCACGCACTTTCTTCATGCGCTCCAAGAGGGTCGAGCGACCACCTTCAAAGAGAGGGTCCACAGAAGCACCGGTGCGGGACTTCTGGCCATTCGATCCACGACCGGCGGTCGTGCCCTGTTTGCCACCGCGTCCGATACGCTTGCGCTCTTTCTTCTTGGCTACTTTGAGTTCATGAATTTGCATAGTCGTTCATTTATGACAGATAGGCTTAGGCTGCTACTATGGGAGCCTCCACCTTCTCATCTTTGGGAGCCTTGGGTACCCGCGGAGCCTTGAGCATCTGGAGGGCCTTCACCGTCACACGAGCGACATTGAGAGGATTCGATGCACCGAGCGATTTGGACACGATGTCTTTCACTCCAAGGAGATCCACTACTGAACGGACCGCCCCACCAGCGATGATACCCTGACCGAGCGAAGCGGGCTTCAAAAGCACCTTGGCACTCCCGAGCTTGGCCGAGACATCGTGAGTGATTGTCCCGTTTAGGAGCTCAATCGTCACCATGTTTTTCTTGGCATCATTGTAGGCCTTCTTGATAGCGTCAGAAACATCAGATCCCTTGGCGACACCGACCCCGACCTTGCCACGACGATTCCCGATAACCAGCGTAGCACGAAAACGGAAACGACGACCGCCCTTGACCACGCGGGTCACGCGCGCCAAATTGAGAAGTTTCTGATCAAACTCCGGCTTCTCCCGACGCGCCATTCTTTTCCCTTGCTTTGCCATACGATTATAGTGTACGAATCATGGTTACTCTAGAGGATGATACCACCGAGACGGAGCGCCTCAGCGACTGCCTTGACTTTGCCGTGGTAGCGATAGCCAGAACGATCAAAGACCACTTGTTTGATACCCTTGGCCTCAAGCGTGGTAGCCAAAAGGGCTCCCACTTTCCCGGCGCTCTCTACTGTATTCTTCGGCGACTTGCCGAGATCGGCGAGTTTGGCGTGAGCGAGGGTCTTCCCGACAGTATCATCGATAGCCTGGACCGAAAGACTCCGGAGACTCCGAAATACCGTGACCCGAGGACAGAGGGCCGTGCCAGAAATCTTGGCGCGAATACGACGCTTACGCTCGAATCGCTTCACCTTTTTTACAACTTTCTTTAACATAGTTCTCAATATTATTCCGGACGATGTATCACGCTTTAGGCAGCGGCCTTCTTCCCTTCCTTACGTCGTACGATCTCACCGGCGTAACGGAATCCCTTGCCCTTGTATGGTTCGACCGGCTTCAACTTGCGCACTACAGCAGTAAACTCTCCCACCTGCTGCTTATCAGAGCCCGTCACCTTGAGCGTGTTCCCCTCCACTACGGCCGTGATACCCTCTGGGAGTACCATTTCAACCGGGTGAGAAAATCCGAGAGCGAGAACCAATTTCTTCCCCTGGAGGTTCATGCGATACCCCACACCATTGAGCTCCAACACCTTCGTAAACCCGGTGGTGACCCCTTCGATCATATTGGCAATGGTTTTGGCGGTCGTACCCCACAGCGCTCTTGCGACTTTGGTTTCTCCGACCTTGGCAATTTCTACCATCCCCTCACCAACTGTCACTTTGACTTCACGACGATGCTCAAACAAGAGTGTTCCTTTCGGGCCCTTGACCGATACCATGCGTTTGTCGAGTGTGACCTCAACTCCGGCTGGGATAACGACTGGTTTTTTTCCAATTCTACTCATAGGTATATTGCTCTAAAAACTACCACACTTTACAGAGATACTCTCCACCGAGACCCTTGGCAAAAGCCTCGCCACCAGTCATCACTCCCTGAGAAGTCGAAAGAATAGCGATCCCGTATCCATTTTTGACTTTCTTCACATCGTTACTCTTCACATAGATGCGACAACCCTGCTTGGAGACACGGGTGATTTCACGGATAGCCGGCATCTTCTTGGTCTGCGAAACGGTCGTATACTTGAGCCAAACGCACAGTGTGTCCTTTTCATTTTCGGTCTGCTTTTCGACGCGCGCCACAAAACCCTCACGCTCAAGAATCTGAGCGATCACGTACTTGATTTTGGAAGCAGGAAATGCCACCTGAGACAGGCCGGCGGCCTGGGCATTTCTGATTCTCGTCAACATGTCTGCGATTGGGTCAAGCATAGTCTTCTTTCACTTAAGAGCTCTTTTATACTACCAGGAGGCTTTCTTCACACCCGGGATCTCACCGGTGGAAGCCAGCTCGCGGAAACAGATACGACAGATGTCGTACCGGCGCAAATATCCTCGCTTCCGACCACACTTCCAACACCGTCTCACGATACGGGTAGAGAACTTCGGCGTCTTCAGTGCTCTCGCTTGGGTAGATGTCTTTGCCATAATGCTTTATTTATCGTTAGTGTCACTCACTCGAAACGGTACACCGAGATGACGAAAGAGTGCCTTTCCTTCTTCGGTATTTCTTGCGGTCGTCACCACATTCACCTGAAAACTGAAAATGTGCTGGACTTTCTCTGGAACAATTTCTGAAAAAATCGTATGATCCTTGATACCGAGGTTTAGGTTGCCCGCGTGGTCAACCGACGTTTCGGTCACTCCCTGGAAGTCACGGACACGAGGGAGAGCGATGAGGAAGAGGCGATCCAAGAAGTCCCACATACGCTTGCCATGGAGTGTCGTCCGGGCTCCGATTTCGAGATCCTCACGAATCTTGAAGCCAGCGATAGCCTTGCGAGCCTTGGTGAGGAGTACCTTTTGACCAGTGATGGCCTCAAGCGACGCCACTACTTCGTCGACGCGCTTCTGGTCCTTCAAAATCTTACCAATACCAACGTTCACAATCACCTTGGACAGGCGAGGCATAGCCATAGGGTTCTCAATCTTGAGATCCTTTTTCATGGCCGGAACAGCTTTCTCGGTATAAGTTGTCTTCACTGATGGGGTTTTCATAATTGCATCTTCCTTTAGAGGGCTTTGTTGGCGCGCTTGCTCATGCGAATCTTCTCGCCACCTTCAATCTTGTACCCAATACGGGTCGGCTTATTGGTGTGAGGGCAGACGACCATGACATTCGACACATGGATGGGGGCTTCCTTTTCGATTCGTTCCCCCTTGGCACCATCGCGCTTGGCCCGCACATGACGCTTCATCATGTTGGCACCCTTCACGATCACCTTGTCGAGAGCCGGGATCACGGAGAGGACTTCGCCTTGAACACCCCTGCTCTTGCCGGTCATCACCTGTACTTTGTCGCCTTTCTTGATCTTCATAAGTGTATGGAAAACGTGATACTTACAGGACTTCCGGCGCGAGCGAAACAATCTTGGCAAACCCCTTCTCGCGGAGTTCCCGTGCTACCGGACCAAAGATACGTGTCCCCTTCGGATCGATGAGGTTCGTATCGAGGATAACGGCTGCATTTTCGTCGAAACGGATATAGGAATTATCCTTGCGTCGGTATTCTTTGACCTGGCGAACAATAACTGCTTTTACTTTGTCACCCTTCTTCACCATGCCACGGGGTTCAGCCACTTTGACTGAGGCCACGACGATATCACCAAGCCCCGCGTAGCGGCGACGGGTCCCGCCGAGCACCTTGAAACATTCGATGACTTTCGCACCGGTGTTATCAGCAACTCTTAATCTGGATTCTGCTTGGATCATAGTAACGACGTTTTAGTAAAAACTCTTTAGGCGATGATGGTGTGACGCTTGTCCTTGCTCATCGGCCGACACTCGATAAACTGTACAGGGGTTCCGATGGCGTAGGCACTACTGTCTTCCACGTGTACCTTGTACTTCTTGGAGGAGCGGTACTGCTTCTGATACTTCGGATGAGCCTTGATAGTATCGACCTTCACCACGATGGTCTTTACCATGGCATTGCTCACCACCACACCCTGCATGGTTGGGGCTTTGCTCACTTTCTTTGTTGATTCCATGGTCTTCATATGATGATGGCTATTTGGTGACTTCCACTTCGACTGGAGCGACGACCACTCCCTCTACTTCGGCAAGCGTCTCTAGCGTAAGGAGGCGGGCGATGTCTTTCTTCATCTTGCGATAATCGCCGTGATTCTTGGCTTCGCGGGTCGACAAATCAAAACGCAATTTGCGTACTTTATCGGAGAGCTCAATAAGAGCCTTGTCCCGTTCTGCTTCAGATTTTTCCCGCCATTCACGTACTTTCATAAAACTGTTTTCAAAATTGGAGACTACTGCTTGACGATAAACTTGGTTTTGATGGCGAGTTTGTAAGCGGCGAGGCTCATCGCCTTCTCGGCTGCCAAGCGAGGGATACCATCGAGCTCAAAAAGGACTTTACCAGCTTGGACCTTGGCGACAAAATGGTCGACACTTCCTTTTCCTTTACCCATCGGGGTCTGCTCACCCTTCTTCGTCATTGGTTTATCAGGGAACACTCGAATCCACACCTTGCCACCACGCTGAATAGAGCGAGTCATAGCACGACGAGCGGCTTCGATCTGACGTGCAGAGATGAGCCCCTCTTCCATCGCCTTCAGTCCGAAACTTCCAAAACTGACATTGGTTCCGGACGTCGCAGGCTTGCCTGACCAGCCTCCACGCTGGACCTTGCGATGCTTAACTTTTCTTGGCATTAACAGCATAGGCGTTTGTTACAGAGCGGTACTAAATTTTTCTCCCTTGTAAATCCACGTTTTCACTCCAATCACTCCGTAGGTTGTCCGAGCTTCAGTACGAGCAAAATCGATATCAGCGCGGAGCGTATGGAGAGGGATCTTGCCGCGTGAGAGCCATTCACGTCGCGACATTTCGGCACCGCCGAGGCGTCCGGAAATTTCAATCTTCACTCCCTGAGCTTCTTTGTTTCCTTCTACCTGATCGAGCATACCCTTGAGCACCCGACGAAATGGCATACGCTTTTCGAGCTGTTCAGCCACCTGCTGACCGACGAGCATAGCGTTCAACTCAGCGTTCTTTACTTCCTGGACATCCACCTTGAGCTCCATCTTCTGGCCAGCAAAGAAACGCTTCTTGATGACGCGAGTCAGGTCTTCGATACCTGTACCACCACGACCGATAAGGACGCCGGGGCGCGAGGTATGAATAGCGAGACGCACCACATTGGCCGAGCGCTCAATCGTCACACTCGCGATAGCAGCGGCCTTCCATTTGGTCGTGATGAACTCGCGGATCTCGATGTCCTTCCTCAATTGATCTCGATAGGTCTTCTTACTCCCAAACCAGCGTGATTGCCAGTTGGTCGTGATACCGAGTCGAATGCCAGTTGGGTGTACTTTGTTGCCCATATTGCTTTACGTGTGCTTTAGTTTACGAGGATTTTCGCTGAAACATCTTCTTTACTACCTTGCTGCCTGTCGGCTTGTCGCCCCGGAGCATTTCTTTCTTCAGTTCCGGCTTAGCGATTTGGGGTTTGGTCTCTTTCTTGTCTGCCTCTTCTTCCTCTACGGTTTCGACGGTGACGGCCTTGGGCTTGGGTTGTTTCTTTTCGGTCCGATTCTTACCTTCGATACGCTCCTCGAGAATAATCATGACATTGGATCCACGTCGGATGAGCGGTGTCGCTCGGCCAAAGGCGCGAGGCAACCAGCGTTCAAGCCGCAAACCATCGCCGACCCGAATCGCCTGGATATACAGGTTCTCGGCATCCAGACCAAAGTTGTTGGTCGCATTGGCGATAGCACTCGTTAGGAGGGTATGAAGAGGCTTGGCCGACTTCTTAACCTGCTTGTCGAGCTGGATGAGCGCCTCACGAGTGTCGACACCGATGAGGGCATGGGTAAGCAAGCGTACTTTACGCGGAGCGATGCGGAGGTTGTTCAGGGTTGCGTGTACTTTCATAGGTTCGATTA
>CAYWLN010000013.1:10255-14115 GCA_964459475.1 uncultured Bdellovibrionales bacterium
TTACTTCTTGCCAGCCGGAGCAGCGGTAGCGGATTTAGCAGCTTTCGCGGCATCAAGCTCGCGTTGCTTGGCAGCAATTTCAATTTCTTTCTGCATCTTTCCACCATGACGACGGAATGTGCGGGTCGCTGCGAATTCTCCGAGACGATGACCAACCATTTCTTCGGTCGTAAACACCGGGATAAAATCTTTGCCATTGTGAACCCCAAAGGTAAACCCTACCATCTCCGGAGAGATGACACAAGCACGTGACCAGGTCTTGATGACCTCGCGATCACCGAGCTTTTTCCCCTCGAGCTTTTTGAGGAGCCGTGGGTCGACGTATGGACCTTTTTTGAGACTTCGTGACATAGATTTCTTCTTGAGAATAGAATACTACTTCTTGGTGCGACGACGAACGATGTACTTATTGCTCCGATTCTTCCGACTACGGGTCTTCTTGCCGAGTGCCGGCTTACCCCATGGAGTCTTCGGATGCATACCAATCGGCTGACGTCCTTCTCCACCACCGTGTGGGTGATCGACTGGGTTCATCGCGCTTCCACGGACGTGTGGACGACGGTTGAGCCAGCGACTGCGACCGGCCTTCCCGATACGCTCAGCACTGTGTTCGAAGTTACTGACCTGACCGAGCGTAGCATAGCAGTCCTTGCTCACGAGACGGATTTCTCCAGAAGCGAGCTTGATCTGAGCCATCGGACCATCGAGTGCCATGAGTACGGCCTGTGAGCCAGCACTCCTTACAATCTGGCCACCCTTACCAATCTTCAATTCAATATTGCAAATAGTGGTACCGGCTGGGATGTTCTTGAGGAGCATACGGTTCCCATTGACGACCGGGACGCTCTCACCAGAGAGGACAGTGCCACCCTGCTTCATACCGTCAGTAGCGAGGATGTAGCGCTTCTCACCATCAGCATAGTGGACGAGTGCGATGAGGCCAGAACGGTTCGGGTCCTTCTCCAAATGAGCAATCTTTCCAGGAATATCCAACTTGTCCTGGCGGAAGTCAACCACCCGATAGCGACGCTTGTGTCCACCACCCTGGTGCCGGGTAGAAATTTTACCATGAGAACGACCGGCACGCTTCTTGTAGCTTGCCAAGAGAGACTTCTCCGGCGCTTTGTCGGTGATACCCTCAGGCTTAACCACCGACATATTTCGGCGTCCAGCATTATTCTTTTTGTAGATCTTGATTGCCATAGGAGTTCCTTACATGCCTGCCTTAAACAATTCAATCGCCTGTCCTTTCACGACCGTCACAATCGCCTTCTTCACAGCGGCCTTGCGCCCGACGGTTCGGTTTTGCCCGGAGATGCGAGTCTTGGCTGGAAGACGGACGATATTGACTGCCACCACATTGACGCCATAGACCTCTTCCACCGCACGCTTCACTGACTTCTTGGTTGATGTCTTGGTCACTTCAAAAACATATTTGTTTGAAGCGTTCATGGCATACGCCTTTTCGGTAATACGCGGACGGGACAACAGACGAGTAGCAAGCGGGCTCTCTTTGGGGGTGAGCTTGCGGAGCGTCTTTCCGGCTTCAGTTGTCTTATCAAAAATTGCCATAGGATTGCTTATTTCTTGCCCGTATTATTCCACGAAGCAAAGCGCTTCTCAAGGACAGCGATACTTGCTTCCGACATGAGGATATACTCGTGGTCGAGGAGCTGCATCACATTCAAATTTTCTGTCAGAGTATGGTCTACCTTGGGGACATTGCGGGACATGAGAGCGGTAGAGAGTTCTGGCACCGCGAGTGCAAACGTCAGACTCTTGCCGGCGATGCCGAGAGCCTTGAGTGTCTCCGCAAAACGCTTGGTTTTCTTCTCTTCGTAAGAAAAAGCATCGAGGACAACCAATTTGCCAGCCCGGACCTTTTCAGAGAGAGCAATCATGACGGCCTTCTGGCGCATCTTGGCAGTCGTATTTTTGGAAAAATTGCGTTCCTTGGTCGGACCAAAGGTGACACCACCCTTGCGCCACAATGGACTCCGCGTAGCACCAGCACGAGCCCGGCCTGTTCCCTTCTGACGCCATGGCTTGATACCAGATCCCGATCGTTCGCCCCGATCCTTGGTATGAGCGATAGCGACACGGCCGTTCGCTGAGAGTGCGACGTACACCTGATGGAGGAGCGTATCATTCGATGGCAACGCAAAGACTGACTCGTTCAAAGAAAGTTCTTTGACTGGGGCTCCGGAGATATTTTTGACAGTAACTTTGGACATACAGTTTCGTTAGTTCACACCCATCACTTTGACGACACGGCCATTCACTCCTGGGACTGCCCCACGAACACCGATCAAACCCTCAGCCTCATTGACATAGACGACAGAGAGATTGAGAGCGGTCATGTTTACACCACCCATGCGACCAGCCATACGACGGCCCTTGATGACATGTTCTGGGAAAGTAGCCCCGATACTTCCAGGCTTGCGGATATCGTGTTTACGTCCATGACTCGTCATCTGACCACCGAATCCATGACGCTTCACGACACCCTGGAAACCCTTGGACTTGGTAATACCAGCGACATTCACTTTGTCACCGACCGCAAACTGCGAGACCGTGATAGCACCAGCTACTGGGAACTTCTCAAGTTCCTTGGCCAGTTCCTTCTTGGCTTCAGCTCGATTCTCGAGAGTAATGGCGCGGTCAATGCGGAACTCCTTACGGACCGTTTTCTTGGCGGTCTTCTTGGTCTCTACCTGAATAGCCAGGTAACCATCCTTTTCAATCGTACGAGTAGCCGTCACCGTGTTTGCATCGCAGGCGATGAGGGTCACGTTCAAAGCACCTTTCTCTTCATCGAAGAGGGTCGTCATTCCAAGTTTTTTTCCGATAATGAATTTCATCGCCGTATGATAACCTTTTTACACCCCGTAAACCTCTTCGTTCGCTCAGTGCTTTTTGTACACTCCTCACGGGGTAAACAAAAAACTGGGCTGTAAAGCGCGCCAGTTTTTCAGACTTTCTGAAACTTGGTTCGCTTAGTATCCCGCCCGCCAGAGCTACGCAAAGCGTTGCAGGCGGGGCGCTCTTCTCTATCGAAACTATCGAGCGAAGAGGGACTTGAACGATCGTCACTACATCTTTATCTCCACATCGACTCCGGCGGGAAGATCAAGATTCGTGAGGTTGTCTATTGTTTTTGCTGTTGGGTTGATGATATCGATCAGACGCTTGTGAATCCGCATCTCGTACTGGTCGCGTGAGTTCTTGTGTACGAAGGTGGAGCGATTGACCGTCACCTTGTGGATTTCAGTCGGCAGTGGTACAGGGCCCACAATCAGAGCACCGGTACGCTCGGCCGTCTCCACAATCTTGCGGGCAGACTGGTCGATCACCTTGTAATCGTACGCCTTGATCTTGATTCTGACACGCAGATTCTGCGTTGTTTCGGTCTTTTTCATTGCGTTCATTATAAACTACCAATTCCCTTATTTCAACCCCGCACCATTTCCAAGAAAAATGCTTCTTACTTCAAGTGGGAGCCGATAGGCGGCTACGCCTTGAGATGTCCTCCTCGCACAGACATTTCCTAGAAATGGTGCGGGGTCAAGAGAACTGTGGTAGGAACAACTTTTTTGAGAGTTGTTCCTACTCAGTTGCCTCGATCCGCCAGCTGGCGGATTACTTGGTAATCTTGGTTGCGACACCGGCACCGACGGTGCGTCCACCCTCGCGGATGGCGAAGCGCATACCTTCTTCCATGGCGACCGGGGCCAAGAGCTTGATCTTGAGCTTGACGGTATCACCTGGCATCACCATTTCAGTTCCTTCTGGCAATTCTACCTCACCAGTCACGTCAGTCGTGCGGATGTAGAACTGTGGCTTGTAGCCCTTGAAGAACG
>CAYWLN010000014.1:0-8244 GCA_964459475.1 uncultured Bdellovibrionales bacterium
TATTTCTTGTCGAGTACGCTCAAGTCTGCTTTTTTATACGTCAGTTTTGATTCGAGGATGTCTTTGTCGCCATCACGGTAAATACCTTCAATCCGGCCATCTTTCATATTGAGGGCGGTTTTGGAATAGCGGATATACTCGAGGTCGTGGGTTACCATGATGATGGTCTTGCCCATATTGTTCAGGTCATTTAGGAGGTACATGAGGTTCTGACCTGCTTCGTAGTCGAGGTTACCAGTCGGCTCATCCGCGACGAGGACCTCCGGATCAGTGATGATGGCCCGCGCTACCGACACACGTTGCTGCTGTCCTCCGGAGAGTTCCATCGGGTGATAGTGGGCCCAGTTCTCCATCTTCATGAGCTTGAGGGTTTCGTAAGCTTTTTCCAGACACTCAGTCTTTTCTTTGCCGAGAAGCATAAGCGGAAAAGCGACATTCTCCAGCACCGAAAGTGACTTGACCCAGTTTGACTGCTGATAGACCATACCGATATGGTGCTTGCGGAACTGAGCCCGTTCGTCCTCAGTCCGACCCGCGTACATATCTTCTCCAAGGAATGTGATCGTGCCCTTGGTTGGTGGTTCAAGACCGAGGAGAATATGGAGGAGTGTGGACTTACCACACCCAGAGGATCCAAAGAGAACCGCGAAGTCCCCCCGCGTTACTGAAAACGTCACCCCTTTCAAAACAAGCACCATTTGGGTCCCGATATCAAAAGCCTTGATCACTCCCTCGGCGCGGATGACTTCTTCACCGAGACCGACGATAGGCACCTTTGGCGAAGTAAGTGGCGTGGTCGCTATCGGAGCCGGCATCGGCGTTGCATCCGAAACCACCGGCGCCGGATCAGGGAGCGGCGGAGTGAGCGTCGGCGCGGGTGTTGTTTGCTTACGCAAAACAGGAGAGGCCATGGTGTTTGTGTTTATTGTCCGAGAATAGAGCGGAGGCTGGTGATGACGAGATCGAGGGCATTGGCGGTGGCTTTGGGTGTAATCGCGACTGTATCGATAGAGTTGCCTACATTACCTGCTTTATCACGCGAAACAATGCGAAGGTGATACACCTTGGAAGGAGTGAGTCCGGAGATGATAACAGTGTGGTTAGTGACGAGTCCCGTGTCTTCTTGAGATTTCTGAGCATACGTCGAACCAGTCCCCTCTCCATATTCTACCTGAGAAGTCGATTGTTCGTCAGTAGTCCACGAGATGACCAGTTGTGCTTCGGCTTCAGCTTCGGTATTGTCTCCGCCACGGGTCGAGACTGTTCCTTCGACATTGACCTCAGACACCTGGGGCGCTCGAGTATCTGTCGCCGTCGTGAAACGCTGAGAATCACTCGCCGCTTCATTACCCGCTCGATCTCGTCCTTTCACCACGAGCACGTACGGGGTCTGAGGGAGAAGATTACGCACCAGGACCCGGTGCTCGCCTTTCTGAAGTTTCACATTGACCTCATCAAGGAGCTCCTCTGGCTTGCCCTCGGGATAGTAACTCACAATGGACGAGGTGTCCGTATTGGTCGACCAGGTGACAAGCACAATAGTCTGAGCTGATCCTCGTACCTGCTGAATCCGGACGTTGGAGATCTTTGGTCGAGGCAAGGTCTCAAACGAGAGGGTACTCCCATCATACTCTTCTTCTTCAGTATCAAGGGTATTAATCTTGTAGTAATATTTGGTCCCATCAAGGAGGTTGTCGAGGGTGACATTGTAGGTGGTCTTGGTGGTCGAGGTGGCGATTTCTTTGATACTACCAAAAGCGGCCGTCGTGCCGTAGTAGATTTTGACCGAACTCGCGTCTTGCACCGTAAACTCAAGTACCGCGTCCTCAAGTCCGGCGGTCTTCAAGGCCGGGTCCGTGACAGTTGGGGCCGGAGCGGTCTCAAAACTATCTTCCGATGATACCCCGGTATTACCGTCTTCGTCGGTCCACTTGGCTTTGAAATAGTACTTGGTCCCTGGTGACAAGTTGGTCAGATGGATCTCGTGATCAGTGAGTTGGTCCGAATTGCTCGGTTCTTCACTCAGGTATGAGCGGGCACTCTTGCCGTATTGAATCTTACTATCTGAAGTACGATCCGTGCTCCAGGTGATGGTCGCGGCCCGGGTGGTGATGGCAGACACTTTCGGTTCGGAGGAAAGTTCTGGAGCCGTGGTAAAACGACCACTCGGCAGAAGCTCAACCGCGGTACTAAACGAACCACAGTTATGAACGT
The DNA here is from genome assembly GCA_964459475.1 of uncultured Bdellovibrionales bacterium. GTDB lineage: Bacteria > Patescibacteriota > Minisyncoccia > Moranbacterales > UBA1568 > UBA1568. The sequence goes on from CAYWLN010000014.1 coordinate 2,215, forward strand.
TGTCGCAGGCCCGGACCTTGTAGTAGTAGGTGGTCTGATCCAGTCCGGTGTCCACAAAAGCGATACCGGTGGTCGCAGCCGAATAGGTATAGGTCGTGCCATCAGTTGAGCGGTAGATCTCATAGTCCTCAACCGTCCCTGATGAAGGTGGCTCCCACGAGAGAGCAATCTTCCAGGAGCTGGTACTCTTCACCGACACATCAGCTATTTCCACGTTAAGGGGAATACCCGGGGCACTGGTGTTGGCCGTAAAGGTCACACTGTCATAGGCTCCATAGTTGATGGCTCCACCGACGCTATCATCATTTTTAGCCACCACATAGAACGTGTTGGCACCCACCTGGGTGGCAAAAGCCGAAGCAGAAAGCGATGTCGCTCCGGCTGAAGTAAAACTACAGGTAATCTCTGATGGAAGAGTATTGATGGTGTAACAATAGGTCAAATCAGCGGCATCACCCGAATAACTCGATGGGGCATCCCAGGAAAAGGCAAAAGAGTTCGCGGTATTTGTTTCCGGTGTGACATCGACATTTTGTGGAGCGGTCGGGCCACTCCCCGCATAGTAAAAGGCGACCTGAACATTGACACTTGCCACGTTCCCGGCGTTATCAAGGGTCCGGAGGTAAAAGAAGTTTTCACCCGTTTGGTAAGCCGCCCCTGGCAGATTGACGCTCGTACTCGACGTCGTAGATGACCAGCTCCCCGGATTAACCGACGCTCCCACCTGATACTGGTAGCCAGCGACACCAGAGGCAGCATCGCTTGCAGTCGCAGTCCAGAAGAAAGTAAAATCATTGGTCGGTGAATATCCCGTCGGCGCCACCGTCACACCAGTCGGATTCTGTGGTCCGGTACTGTCGAGTTTGTAGATAAAAGCAGCGTAGACCGAGCTCGTATTCTGAGCATTGTCCCGTGCTCGAATCCGGAGATAGTAGGTCTGACCACTGGTCATACTTGAGGGTTCGTAGGTACTTGCCACCTGAAAGGTCCCAGCGGTCGATGGCTCAGCAGTATTGTCTGTCCCAAAATAGACATAGTACCCACCGACTCCTGATCCACCGGTATCCGTCGCGCCGCTCCAGCTAAAGTACGGTGCCGTATATGTGTACCAGGTATTGGTCGTGAGTGAAGTCAATCCCCCGTTCTGATTGAGCGCCGTGAGTGTATCTGGCGCCGTCGGAGCCACGATATCAGAGGTTGACTCCATTACCACTTCATTGAGGGTCACCAGCTGATTGCCATTGCCAAGGAGGATGGCCTGCCACATAAATCCATCATCAGTTACCGGAAAAGTACCAATATTGGTGTTGACCGTGCTCGCACTATTCGCATCGGTCAATCCCGATGATGTGGCCCACGCCGATCCATTCCAGTACTTCCAGGTCGTACCACCATCATCCGAAAGTCGATAGGTAATCGTGCCCCCATTCGCTGTCTCTGTGGTAGTAAATGTGTCCCATGATTTGATTCCAGAGAGGCGCACGGCCGAGGATGGTCTCACTGCCACTCGACTACTCGTATATGGCGTCGTCGTAAATGACGAGCGGGCAATATTGCTAATGCGCACCTCATCAAGCATTCCAGTGAAGCTAGAGGGAGCACGGCCCGCTACGGTCGACCCCGCTTGGGTCCCGAGGAGGAGCGGATGGACCGTATCAGACATCGTAGCCGTGGTCGCCACACTTGTATCCTCAATGCCATCGATAAAGAGCGTCAGTTCACTCCCCTCATACGTCACGGCAATATGGTGCCAGTTGGTATCTTGACTCGTTGTGGTCGACTCAAGAACAATATTTCCGCCATACGCCCAAATCGTTGCATCGCTATTGGCGGTCAGCCCTGTCCCAGCATAGAGTTTGCCTTTATACACTGCTACGGCACTGATACGCTCGACGATATTGGTCCAGCCGGAATTGGCACCATCACCACCGATACGTGACCAAGTGCTCGTATTGTACCGCCATACTTCACCTTCTCCGGTACCATCACCCAAGCTCACTATCAGGTCTCCATTATACGTGGTAAGCGACTTCACCCGCTCGTAGAGAGTATCGGTCCAACTACTGTTCAGTCCGTCACCAGCGACGGCAGCACTCCCCCAGTTGGTACCATTATACTTCCAGAGTTCGGCATCACCTGTACTCGCTCCGAGACCAGCATAGAGCTCGCCCCGGTACCACGTGAGCGCCGTCACTTCCTCGTACGTACTATTGGCCCAGCTCGAGTTGACAGTGTCACCACCGAGCTTGGTCCAGCCAGCCGTTTGAGTGCAGGATGCGCCCGTATCACAGGTCCAAACTTCGGCGTCCCCCGCACTTGAGCCGAGTCCGATGTAAAGACTCGTGCCTCGGACTGCCATACTCCATACGGCCTCAAACGTCGTGTTGTTCCAACTCTGCCCACCAGCACCCGTCGCATCACCACCCCGGAGCGTCCAACCAGCGGTCGTCGTACACGAGACCGCGAGATCGCAGGTCCACATTTCTCCATCGCCAGCCGCTGTCCCCTGGAGTCCCGCGTAGAGAGTCGAGCCGACGACTGTCATCGCTGGGACTGAACGTTTGGTTCCAGTAGCCCAGGACTGGCCACCTGTCCCGGTCCCGTCGCCACCAATCTTAGTCCAGGCGCTCCCATTCCAGCTCCAGACCTCGGCATCACCAGCGGTACCACCACCGAGCCCCACGATGAGTGTCCCATTGTATCCTGTCATCGATGTTACCGAGCGGATTGTCTGAGCGGTTGATGTGGGGTGGCCATACGCCCACGAACTATTTTTTCCTTGACCACCAATCATGGTCCAGCTCGTACCGTCATATTCCCATACCGTCGCGTTGCCATTGGATGTTGCAGCCGCCTGATCATCTCCAGTTCCGGCATACAGTTTACCACCCGTTGTGGTCATAGATATGACACCATTCAATCCATATACTCCCCAACTAGCATTGAGGTAATCGCCAGCTATTCTTGTCCAGCCAGCTGAGTTACTACAAGTCCCGCTCGTATCACAACGCCACATCTCAGCGCCACTCGTCCCGGCTCCGGAGCTCGCTCCCACAAAGATATTATTGCCGATCATCGACAAGCTCGCTGCGTACAAAAATGACGCACCGGTCGTATTTCCCCAAGACTGACCACTGATACCGGTACCGTCACCACCGATCTGACTCCAGGATGGGCTGGTACTACAAGAAGTACACTTCCAGACTTCGCCATCCGCCGCCGTGTCACCGAGTCCGGCATAGACCGTAGTGCCACTCGCGACGAGAGACCAGACTCGTTCATACGTTGAAGAGGCCCAACTGGTGTTCAGGGTATCGCCACCGACCTGCGTCCAACCAGAGGTCGTGGTGCAGGTACCCCCGAGGTCACAACGCCACACGTCGGCTTCTCCGGCTGTCACACCCGTACCCACATAGATGACGGTGCCACTTGATGCGAGACTGCGAATTTCATCTGTCGCGTTTGACCAGGACTGGCCACCGGAGCCAGTCGCGTCCCCACCACGCTTGGTCCAACCAGAAGTCACCGTACACGACGATGTCGCACAGGTCCAAAGTTCAGCATCACCAGCCGAGGTCCCGAGACCAACGGCAAGTGTCGTGCTATTCACGATGGTGAGAGCGGACACTTCTTCATATCCCGTAGCCCAGGATTGCCCACCTGATCCTGTCCCATCACCACCAATCTTCGACCAGCTCGGGCTACTATCACAATTTGTACAGCGCCAGACTTCAGCGTCGCTTGCTGTAGTTCCTAAGCCAGCATAGATGGTCGTCCCATCGGCGACCATGGTCGTCACGCGCTCATAAGGACCGGGAGCCACGATGAGCCAGCTCGAGTTGACGGTATCACCTCCTACTTTAGTCCACGACGATCCATTGTACCGCCACACTTCTGCTTCACCCGAACTGTTACCGATACCGGTATAGATATTGGTCCCGTCCGAGACAATTGACGATGCATCTTCGTATGTCCCATCGGCCCAACTACTGTTCAGTCCGTCCCCACCAATCTTGGACCATGCCGGACTGGTATCACAGCTGGTACACTTCCAGACTTCAGCGTCACCGGTCACCGTCGTCCCCGTGGTCGCACTACCGAGCGCGACGTAGATATCACTCCCTACGACCACCTGCTTCCACACGAAGTTCTTACTGTTCGCATCCCAACTTTGGTTGGTTTCGGTGTTGATCGATACACCGTTGTTGTTGAGCATATCTGGCCCCGCCACCTGAGCCCAGCCGTTCGCTGACGATGGTGCCATCTCAAACACAACTTTCCCCGACTCGTTATCGTAGTACATCTGATATGGTCCCTTGTCGAGGATGCCCTGTCGGTTCCGATTGGATGTCGTACTGAATGATGAAGAAAATTTGGTCCAGGCCTCAACAGTAAAGTCACCAGTGAGTGAAAGTGAGCTCGAGTCCGCAGCCGTAAGCGATGCCGTGGAGCCGTTGAATGTCAGTCCATTGTTGAGACTGCCGGTGGTATAGGTGCCATTGGCCACTGTCCCCGTATTACTATTGCCAGAGCTATCCGTCGCGTTGCCACTTGATTCATCGAGGTGCCAGAGGGCCGCAGTGTTCGCGTCTGTCGCATAGTTCTGGACCTTGAGTCGCGCGGTCGATGATGCCACCTCCAGGAGTGACGAGTCAGACGGCGTATAGTCCCCACTGACAGAGAAGTCCCAGGTATCCGTCGTATCGGCAGCGAGAATATGCGGGATAACCCCCGAGAGGGTCAGATAGAATCCCGCGAGCGCACCAACACCCAAGAACACGAGACTGAGGAGATTAAACTGCCAACGCAAAACCAGCACTTTCTTGGTGAAAAAGCGCCGAAAAATTGATTGCGTTTTCTCCTTTTGTTTTGACTGCGCGAGTAGTGTCATGTTCCCCTCGATTAAACGCTTGGCATGGACAAAAAATCCGCCTTGCAGACGGATGTATTATACCACAAAGTCTGGGGGTTTCCTACTAGATTTTGAACACAATCACGTCCCCATCCTGGACGACATATTCCCGCCCCTCAAGACGCAGTGTCCCCAGGTCTCTGGCAGCACTCCAAGACCCCGCTTCGAGCAGTTTGGTAAAGTGGATAATCTCCGCCCGGATGAACTTTTCTTCGAAATCTCCATGAATAGCTGCCCCAGCCTGCGGCGCCGTCGAGCCCTGCTTGACCGTCCAGGCCCGGGTCTCCATCTCGCCAGTCGTGAAATAGGTCATGAGCCCGAGGAGCGCATAGGCCCCTCGCGCCAGGTCGCCGAGGTGTGAGACTAGCCCCATCTCGGCAACTTCCTCCTCCGTCATCTCGATGAGCTCCTCCTCGATCTTGATATCAAGCTTCACATGAGGACGCATCTCAAGTTCCGGCGCGAGCGTCGCCTCGACATCCGACACATTGTACACGTAGAGAAACGGTTTGGTCGTAAGGAGCTGGAGCTCTCGCACGATTTTCCGCTCCTCATCAGAGAACGACTCAATCATGGCATGCGGAAGTCGCGCAGCCTGAAACTCTGTCTCAAGCTTTTCAAGGACCGTCATCTCCGCGAGCGCCGCCTTGTGCCCGGCTCGGGCTTCTTTCACAGTCTTCAATTTCCGTTTGGTCACGGTCTCAAGGTCGGCGAGGATGAGTTCGGTATTGATAATTTCGATATCCTCTTTGGGTTCCACCCGGTTGTGGACGTGGATGATATCTGGATTCTGGAACACGCGTACTACCTCGACGATGGCATCGACTTCTCGGATATTCTGGAGGAACTTGTTGCCGAGACCCTCGCCCTCACTTGCCCCCTTTACGAGACCGGCGATATCGACAAACTCGATTACGGCTGGGATGATTTTCTTACTCCCTGACAGGGCAGAAAGTTTTGCCAAGCGCTCATCGGGCACCTCGACGATACCGATATTGGGCTCGATGGTACAAAAAGGATAGTTGTTGATATCCACCTGCTTCCGTGTGAGCGCCTTGAATAGCGTCGATTTCCCGACGTTTGGCAGTCCCACGATTCCAACTTTGAGGCTCATAGAG
>CAYWLN010000014.1:8344-13996 GCA_964459475.1 uncultured Bdellovibrionales bacterium
CGTCGATTTCCCGACGTTTGGCAGTCCCACGATTCCAACTTTGAGGCTCATAGAGTTTTTTTACCCTGTGAAATACGATTTGAGCCTATTTCTCAAAAACATCTTCCCTTTATAACTTTTTAGATACTTTTCTCTGTGCGTTGCATCTTGCTGATTTGTACATGCTTCATAGTATATCAATTCAAGTGGTCGCCGGTCTCGTGTAGAAAGTACCAGCCCCTGACAATGAAGCTCAAATCGTAATCGTAAATCCTTCGTATAGCCAGTATACATCCTGCCATCTTTCTTGCTATGGAGAACATATGTATAAAACATATATAGCAGGATTTACGATATTTCACAGGGCAAGCTTCATTCTTTCAGAAAAGGCGCGTTGAGTCAATTTCATTTCACCCCGTAAGAGAACTTTACGCCACTAGAAAGATTGTTTGGGTTTACCCTGTGTAATACTGGCAAAAGCCAGTCCGCCTTTGGCGGAATTACACAGGGTAAAGAAAAAGCCCCGCTCGTCGTGAGACGAGGGGGCGAATGGCGCGTTGGCCGTGTGGCGATCTACTTCTTGCAGAACGGCAGGCCGTAGCTTGCCTTGCCGGTCTTGGGGTCCAGTGTGACACCGTCACCGGCATTCCAGAAGGACTGCGTGGGCTTGCCGGTCTTGGGGTCGATACCCTGGAGTGCACCCCAGCCCAGACCGTAGCCGTCCAGACCGTAGTCATAGACAACCTTGTCGGCCGGACCAGTCCCCAGGTAAGCGGTGATGTTCACCGCGTCAGCACAGTCCAAGCCGGTGAACTTCAGGAGGAAGCGACCATCCACCTTCTGGAGCCAGGCCATCTTGGTCGACGGCGGAATCAGGTCGCCTACAGGTGTCCGACGTCCGTCGCCCAGTCCCCAGCCATCCTTGTAGTCCTTGCCGACATGACTGCCGTTCAAGACAAAGGCATAGACTTTGGCCGGGTCAGCGATATCGAACACCACCGGAATACCCTTCTTCACTCCGTTTTCGATGACTTCCTTGGTCACCCCTCCCACGAAGTCGGAACGGAAGTCCCAGACGAGTGAGGCGGTGCCGTCGGCTTCGCGCACCGCGTAGACCTGGGCAGGCGTGTAGCCGGCTGGCCCGTACTCGACGCCACAGCTCGCATTGAGCTTGGCGTTGAGACCGCTGACCGAGTAACCGGTTTGGGTACCCATGTCAAACCAGTACTCCTTGCCAGCTGACCACACCGTCAGACGGTGACAGTCATTGCTGGGGAGGTGTCCGATCTTGAGCGTGCCGTTGGCTTCTGGCTTGGCACAACCAGGGCCACTCTGCTTCTCCCAGTTGCCGAGGCGCAGAGAGTGTGCGCAGATGGCGTCGATGCCACTGACCGGGAGTTCGTACCCCTTGCCGTCGGCGCCGACACCCCAAAGCTTGTTGTTCTTGTAGTTCGCAACAACAGTGGCACTGGTAGAGCCTCCCTCGTTCGAATACATCACCGTGCCAGCCGAAGTCGGACCGCCACCGGTACAGGACTTGACCTCGCAAGCGTAGTCATTGAGCACGCCGAAGGTCTGAACCTTGTTGCCGGTGAACGGCGCAAGGACAGCGACCGTCTCGGTCTTCACGTCGATGCCAACGTACGAGTTGGTTGTGGCGTAGTACCGAAAGTCGTACGTCACCCCTTCGTAGGTGGCGCGCTGGGTGACCGGACCCTGCGGGAAGCTCTGGGGGAACGTCCTCTCGAGCCAACCAAAGAATTCGGCCACGCTGATGAGTGCCGCGAAGGCCCCCAAAGCGAGCATGGCAACAATGCCACCCCACCACTTCTTTGTCTTCATGATAGGACTCCTTGGGCGAAAGCCCGGTTGTGGCCGAAATGGCCGGTTGTAATACCAAAGAACACGATCAGCGCAGGGTGCACTGAACATACCATTATACTCCTTTTTCGGTATTTTGTCAATCCCGCACCTTTTCCATGGGAAACCTCGGCAAACTGGCGTTTTGAGGCGTAGCCGCCTGTCGGCTCGCACCTAAAATAGTCACCATCTCCTCGAAAAAAGGTGCGGGATCAATCCCTCATAATATGTGCTATAATAGCCTCATAATTTTCATTTTTGCCCTATGAAACCCGAGATATTCAAGGCCTATGACATCCGTGGTATTTACCCCTCCGAGCTCAATGAAGACGACGCCTACCACATCGGGCGGGCTGTCGTAGAGCACCTCCAGCCCAAGGTCCTGGGTGTCGGACGCGATATCCGCGCCTCGAGCCCGAGCCTCTTTGAGAGCTTTGCTCGTGGCGTGATGGATGGTGGAGCCGATGTCATTGACCTCGGTGTGATTACCACACCTATGGTCTACTTTGCTGCTGGTCGCCTCGAGATCGATGCTGCGGTCTCTCTCACGGCTTCCCACAATCCCCCAGAATACAATGGCCTCAAGATCGCGCTCCGCGGGGCGGTCCCGGTCGGTGAAAGTACCGGTCTCCGTGAGATCCGTGACCTGGCCCTCCGCAAAGAATGGGCTCCCGTATCTGAGCGTGGCACGATGACGAGCGAGGACATCAAACCCGCCTACTACGGCTACTTTGCTTCTTTTGCGGACTTCAAGGACAAGCACTTCACCATCGCTATCGACACCGCGAACTCGATGGGCGTGTTTGAGCTCCCGATCTACGAGCAGTTCGCCGACAACCTTTCAGTAGTCAATCTCTACAACGACCTCACCCACCCCTTTGAGTGCCACGAAGCCAATCCCCTGAAAACCGAGACCCTCGACGAGCTCCGAGCCAAAGTGACCGAGGTCAATGCCGATCTCGGCATCGCCTATGACGGAGACGCTGACCGAGTAGGCTTTGTCGATGAAACCGGTGAACTCATGGGTATGGATGTCATCCCAGCGCTTATTGCCAAGCCAATTCTTGAGCAAAAGCCTGGCGCTACTATACTTTATGACCTCCGATCCTCCCGCTCCATCAAAGAAGTGATCGAGGAAAATGGCGGGGTGGCCAAAGAATGTCGCGTCGGCCACGCCTATATCAAGCGCCAGATGGTCGAGGAAGGGGCCGTCTTCGGTGGCGAGCTTTCTGGTCACTACTATTTCGAAGAAAACTCGAACGCCGAGGCGAGTACCCTGGCTGCCCTCATGATCCTCAATCTCATGGCTAAAACTGGGAAAACAGCCTCTGAACTTATGTCCGAAGTGAGGCGATACTCCCACTCAGGGGAAATCAACAGTGAAGTCCATGACAAAGATGCTGTCCTCGCCACGCTCAAGGCCAAGTATGCCGACGGCAAACAGCACGAACTTGATGGTCTCAAAGTCGAATACCCCGACTGGTGGTTCAACGTCCGTCCGTCCAACACCGAACCCCTCCTCCGCCTCAACCTCGAAGCCAATACCCCCGAACTCATGGAAGAAAAGAAGGCAGAACTCCTTGCGCTCATAAGAGGGTAGCTTCTTCGTATTCATAGGGCTTCTTCACAAACCCTTTCCCTTTTCATTTCCACAGATGCCACCGAACATCCCTGACTCGTTCTGCCGAACAGGGAGCTCACTGGTCGAGACCATCCCTACTCACTCGACTGTTACCGGCTCACTCATCAGGTATGTTACCGTTAGGCATCCGACGGAAAGAAAAGGGAAAGTGTTTCGAAGAATTACCAGAAACTTCCAAGCAAGAATCTTTCAAAGTAACCTTGAAGTCAGAGCGGGCATGGTTTCCGACGAAGGAGGAAGAGTGAGGACTTCAAAGTAGAGAAGCTTGCCTCGCAGGGGCAAGCAAGCGGTACTTTGAAAGGTTGCTTGATTGGGGAGTTTCTTGTTTGAAAAGAAATAAAACGATGGGGTTGCATGGTTTTGGAAAGAGGTGTACCATATTCACTAATGAACCACCCAACCCACAAAAAAACCGCCGTCCACAAAGCGTGAACAACCGCCATGGGGCGGTTTTTTTCTGGTTCAGAATCAGTTCCTGGACAATCCAACCGACATGAGGTGTTTCATGCCGTTCCCTCAGGCCTCACCTGCTCCCGTAGATGTTCCGACGCAACCAAAGTGCCACTGTGGCGCCGAATCAGGACGCAGCGGGGTTGCCCATCACGAACCCTGCGATGGCACCCACTGCCGCCGGTCAGCACAGATAGCACAAATCACGCAGTACGAGACAGATCCTCCTGCTCAGTCATGGACCAAGCAGCCACGAAAGCGCTTCCATCCGTGGTGGTAGCCAGCGTAGTCGCCCCCACACACCAAAACCCGCCCCAGAACCTGGGAGCGGGGTTTTCATTTTAATACTACTACCAAATCAGACCCATTTTGTCGTATACCTGACGGAGCTTGGCCTCGGCCAATGGGCGCACTTTCTCAGCGCCGGCGCGGAGGATGGCGAGGACATCATCATCAGAGAGGGCCGAGAGACGCTCCTGGAACGGTGTGAGGAATCCCACGACGACTTCGGCTAGGTCGGTCTTGAAATCACCGTACCCTCGGCCCGCATACAGAGCTTCTATCTCCTGTGGCGTCTTGCCAGAGAGGAGCGTGTAGATGTTAATGAGGTTCTTGAGTGCAGGCTTTTCGTCGCTATACACGATCTCGCTCCCACTATCGGTCACGGCTTTCTTGATCTTGCGTCTCACAGTATCAGCATCATCAGTGAGGGCGATGTAGTTGTACTCACTCGGAGCGGACTTAGACATTTTTTTGCTGGGGTCGTCGAGTCCCATGATACGCGCCCCTTCTTTGGTCACCCGACCCTCTGGTACCACAAAGGTTTCACCAAATCGTTTATTGAAGCGCTCGGCTAAATCACGGGCTAATTCAATATGCTGCATCTGGTCATCCCCCACCGGTACCACATGGGTATCATAGAGGAGGATATCTGCGGCCATCAGGACTGGATAAGCAAAAAGTCCGACGCCTGACTCGCCTGCACCGCCCTTTTGCGCTTTGTCCTTGAACTGAGTCATCCGTTCAAGCTCGGCCATACGAGCGATGGTATTCAGTATCCACCCGAGCTCGGTGTGGGCTGGGACATGAGACTGGATAAAGAGGGTCGACTTCTCGGGGTCGATGCCAGAAGCGAGATAAATCTTGGCAATCTCCAGGGTCTTGGCACGCAGTGCCACGGGATCCTGGGCTACAGTGATAGCGTGCAAATCGACAATACAAAATATCGCCTCGTGGTCGTTTTGCATGTCCACCCACTGCTTGATAGCGCCCAGATAGTTCCCGAGGTGGAGATTGCCCGATGGTTGGATACCCGAAAAAAGCCGTTTCATAGATGTGTATTCGAACGGTTAACAGCTCTATTGTAGCATACTTGCCCTCCAACGAGAGAGAAACAAAAAAACTCCCTGCTCGCAAGAATTTTTTGGCTGCTGTTTCGTTGTCTGAAGAATGGCTCTGGATTCAGAAAAAGAGCTGTGGCCCGCCGTTCTATGGGGGCGACTTTTTCTGCTTATCCAGAGCCTTTCTGAGTCCGAAACAGAGACAAAAAGTTACTTGTGGAGTGGGGAGTTTTCGAAAAAAGCTCCCCAAAGGGAGCTTTTTCTCAAGATTCATGCTTCAGAATTCATAATTCATCGGCAATTACACTTCAATCACGACTGGCAAGATCATCGGACGGCGCTCCGTCTTGGTAAAGAGGAACTGGCCGAGGACTTCGCGGA
>CAYWLN010000015.1:0-8118 GCA_964459475.1 uncultured Bdellovibrionales bacterium
CCTATGCTCAGGTAGAGGATGGAGCCGAGAAAAGCTACAAGGCCAAAAAGCTTGGAAAGACCGCCTGGAACACGTTTCTTCGTCGGCGAGATATATTTAAGACGATTACCAAGGAGCTCGATATCGACTATCGCAAACAAAAAGTGTCTTGTAACCCGAGGGGTTACGTCGGGACGGGGGGAGCGATGGGTGTCGCTCAGTTCATGCCTGATACCTGGGTCGCCTACAAGGCAGCGGTGTCGTCTGCGACCGGGCACCGACCACCGAGCCCATGGAATCTGACCGACGGAGTGATGGCTATGGCCCTCAAACTCGACAAAATTCCTGGTGTAGATCAGGGGAATCGCTCGGCCTGGAAGAAGGCAGCTGCCGCCTACCTCGGAACGAGCTATGCCCCGTACATCAACGGTATTCTCTACTGGGCCGACAACTACAAAAAACTGCTGTAATCAGCTATTTTTTACTTGACCCCGCACCTTTTCTTGAGAGGAGTAGTCTTCATGTACCGTGCGTGAGCCGATAGGCGACTCCGTCTTACAAATTCACCCTTACCACCGGTCGTTATGGGAAAAGGTGCGGGGTTGACAAAAAGGCTGAAAAGTGCTAATTTGCGGGCAACGAGGAAGGAGGGGTAACACCCCTTTTTTCAACCTCGCCTAGCTCCGTTAAGCCTGGTAAAACAGGCCTTAACAATTTGCAAATCCAACTTTGGAGACCCACCATGGTCGCTTCAGCACGTTCGTTTTCTCGTTCGGCCGTAGCGGCCGCGGTAATTCTCCTGGTCTCGGCTTGTGGCGGGGGTGAAACCCCGGAACATGCACAGGCCCAATCGGCTTCACCCGAAGTCGTCCAGGCCTTGAGTGGCCCGGCCGTCCCGGCTCGCGAGAAGATTCTCGCGGTCTCAGCGCCGGTGTCCAAGTCTGGTTTCAGCCTCACCGCTGATATCAAGTTGGCCGGGACTGTTTCCGCTGAAGAGCGGGCGCAGAAGCAGGCCACGGCAAGCGCTGTGTTGCCTCTGGCCACCAAGGCGGCGAACGTCTTGAACTGGGCGGAGGTCCAGGTGGGATTGAAACAGTACTTCCCGACGGCGCAGGTGTCGCAAGATATCTGCATCGCGGAAGGCTGTTTTACCTACCGGCTGTACCCGGAAACGGGGAACATCGTCGGGATCAAGATGGATGGACCGGATGCCGGGGGGATTTACCTCTACGGTCCGTACGTGGGGAACGCCCTCACGCGCTACGCTCACGTCGACGACAGCACGTTTCGGTGCATCGCAGATGTCGACAGTTGTCGGCCCAAGGTGGTCAGTACCTCCCCATCGAACGGTGCCGTCGACGTGTCCGCCAAGGGCACGGCGGTCAACTTCGTATTCAGCGAGGCCATCAACTGTGCCGGAGTCAACGGCACCGGTGAAGTCGGTTCCGAAGTGAAGGTGATCGTCACGATCACCTGCCAGCAGGCCAGTCGGACCGTGACCGTCACTCCCAAGGACAATCGGTGGCCCTTTGGCATCGAAGCACGACTCGCTATCACCGGCGTCCAGAATCTGGCTGGCTATCCGAGCCTGCCAGTGGAGGTCGCGTTCAAGACCAAACCGGTCCAGGTGACCCCAGCGTTCTTCGTTGGTGACTGGGCCCTTCCGGATGGTTCGAATGCGGTCCATGTGATGAACCCCAAGACAGGAGCCATCATCAAGGAGATTGACTTCTTGGGTACGCCGGGTTTCAGTCCAGCACATCACAAGGTAGTGGACCTGCTGTCCGGCTATCTGGTGGTTTTTCCGGTGGGTACGCGCCAGGTCTACTACGTGGACCTGGAAGATTACCAGGTGACGAAGCAGGATATCGACACCGTGGGAAACACGGAGTACGTCCTTGAGGGTGCCTTTCTGCGAGGAGGAGATGTCTGTACTGCTATCACTCGTAGCTTCGTCTTCGATGCAGCAGGGCATGGCACCCTCGTGTCCAACAACCAGCTCTCATGTTGGAATCGGACGACCAAGGTGCGGACAGTACTGACGGCCAAGAACTCGCTCGCCGAAGAAGCGATGCGGACGTTCAAGGTGAAGGTGGGCCCAGATGGCAAGATCTACCTTGTCAATGGGCTGCAGTCAGCTCACGACAACGGGACAGGTATCTGGTCGCCGGGCACCGCTGGTGAACTCCGCGTGCTTGATCCGGCCACTTTCGCGCTCGTGCGAAAGGTGTCGGTAGGATCGGTGCCGGTGGACTTCGTGGTGCATCCTACGTCGGGAGACGGATGGGTACTCAATGGCGGGGACAAAACCATCTCGGTTGTTCGTTCGAACAATCAGGTGGAGACGTTCACTCCGGCGGGTTACACCAACGAGGCGCAACGTCCTACTGCGATTGCGCTGGATGTGGCCAAGGGACATGCCTATGTGGCGGACAGCTACAACACGGTCTTTACCTACGACGTCGCGACCCGAAAGGAGGTATGGCGTCTGGTGATTGGCTCGGCATTCACCTCACCCCAGTTCATCGGGGTGTACAACGGCGAGATCTGGACTTCGAACGCTGGTAACGGTGCTTCGTCAATGTCCGTGATCAACCCGGATACCTTTGCGTTCCGCACGATCACTGGCTTCGGCTACTATCCAGGCCCCATTACCCCGTTCCTGCAGTAGGGATCGGGAATTCTGGTGCAATGCCCATGCTGAGGTGAATAACCTCGGTGTGGGCTTTTTTCTTTTCATACTTTTTGTGGTATAGTGTCATCAAGCAGAGTCTCTGCTTTTCAAGTGATACTAAAATAAAAAACTATGAGCGCGTCTCGATGGTCGTTGGGGATATTTTTGATAAGTACGTTTTTCTTTTTTGGGGTAACAGTTGTGCGGGCGGATGAGGAGATGGCGAATACCCCTTTTGATGGTGCGGACCTGAGCTATGCGTCACTCTCAGTGGTGGACACTCGACTTGACTCTGTCGAGGGGAATCCCGATCTCGTCCTTTCGGCCAAGCTACAGAATACAGGTAATGATACACGGACCTTTCGGGCCAGTGTCGAATTTCGAGGCCGTGCCGAGTCGAACAAAGATGACCTGGCGCGAGTGTATGGACTTGAGACGTATACTATTCCTGCCCAAGGAGAACAGAACATCGCATTTTCTGTTGAGCGATCGCGAGCGCTCTCAGGTGCATATGGCGCTTATCTCGTCATTGGTGATGAAAAGGGGAATATCGTATCACAGACCAGTCTCGGGGAGAAGCGTTTTGATGCCACGGAAAAGGTAGTAGTGGAACGTTGCGCCTTCGGTCCAAGTGATGGAGACAATGGCGTTATCCTGCCTGCCGAAAGTCAGCATGCAGAAATCATGGTGTCTTGTGATGTTTCAGTGAAAAATGGCAGTCTCGAGAATGCAACTCTCGTGAACCGAGCTATTGACTCGAGGACGGCTCTCCCTGTGGTGCTGAGTGACAAGGCTATCACGCTATCTTCGGTGGCAGTACCAGTGCGGTACACGGTACCAGTCTCAGTAGAACCGGGACAGTATCAGTTGGAGGTGGTTGTGGTCAATGCACGGGGTGAGGAGGTGAGTATCCCAGCTCGGACCTCTCTCCGCGTATATGGGAATGGCGGAAAGATATTAGGCTTGAGCGAACTGAAAAGAGAGGGTACTCAGTCAGTAGCACTTACCGTTGGAGCAGCGGTCGAGCTCGCTGATGGTGCGGAGTATACCCTGTCATACGCTCTCCTCTCGGGCGGAGTAGCCTGTGGTGAGCCAGTCTCGGTCATGGTCCAGAATACCAACCTCAAAGAGGCTGTACTCCAAGTAACCAAGAATTGTGACGCGCCAGTCCTCTCGGCAACCCTCCTCTCGGACGGGAGTACAGTGCTCGACCAGGCTGAGAAGTCCATCAGTCCCATAACTGGTATGTCTACATCTATGGTGAAAACCGCGTTCTCTGATGGTATCTTGACCCGGCTCCCTTGGATAATCGTCGCTGTCCTCGGGGTGTTCGCTGGTTACTTTATTTGGCAGAAGGAGCGACTCCGTCGGATGACGCCAGTATGGGCACTGGCCCTCGTCTCAGTATTCTTCGGATACTCTGTGGATCGGGTGCAAGCTGCAGGGACAGGGTTTACACTCCTCTGTGATGGAGCAGTTCAGACTTGTCCTTTTGATGCGACTGTAGACTATGGTTTTTGGACTGACAAAGATGTGTATACGCCTGGTGAAACAGTGAGGATCACTATGAGTATTGCGAGTGAAGATCATCCAGTACCGATAAACAATCTTTGTCCCGATGTTCGGATGCGTATTAATAACGGGAACAATAGTTCAGACTTGGTATCTAGTTGCTATTCTGCGAATCAGTTTACGGCAGGTCTTGAACTGAATCTGACCCAGACCGCCCCGATGACGACAGGAGCTTTCACTATTGGAGTGACGGTAGGACAGAACGGCTATACTTCACCTGCACCACGAACTATGTCAGGTCTCAGTGTCGCGGTAGCACCAACCCCGACGGCCTCACTCAATATTTCGCCAACAACTGCGGACTTTCCAACTGTTATAACCTACACACTCTCGTCGACGAATGCGCAAAGTTGTGAAGTAGTCCAGATATCCCCTACGACACAGACATTTGTTGATAAAAGTACCAATACCACAGGGACCACTATCCAAAGCCAGGTAGCGGTAGGGTCATACCAGTTCCAGACCCGTTGTTGGTCGGGTACCAATGGGACAGGTAATGTAAGCTCGACTGATACAGATAGTCTCACGATCAATACACCGCCAGCTCAGCCAACGGCCACTTTTACAAGTCTTCCGGCCTGTTCTATCGATGATGGACGATCAGGTTGCAATACGACACTTTACTGGACATCATCCAATGTGACGACGGTAGTACTTACTAACTGTGCAGATGTCCTATTGACTTCTACCGGTTCTGGTCCGCGTTCATACTCACCAGTGTATGTACCCTATAATAGTGGTTGTTATCGGTTGCATGATGGGACGCGAACCGGACCAATTCTCGCGCAAGGGAATGCGAGTGCGACCTGCTCTGGTCAGCCTTGGCAGGCCAGTACTGGGACCTGCGGCAATGTAAATGCTATCTGTGGTACGGCTGATGGGACTTTGGTCCCGGGGGGTATCTTTGATTTGTCAGTATATCCACAAATATGCCAGGCAGGAGATCCTGGGAGTCCAGACAGTTACCTGTCGACCGATACGATTAGCAATGACAAGAAGACATTTAGCACGGGAAGCTCCAATGCCTTTTTTCTGGGAACAGTCTGGCGGTGCGCCGGACTCGGGAATGGATACCATCAGTACTGTCGATTGTATCGAGAACCATTGTGTGGGAGCGCTACTGGAGGATCATATTCTAGTCCGCCTACAGATCCAACCTCTGGACTAAAGCAGGGGTTGTGCCAAGTAGGGACACCAACAACCGTCCAGACAAATTCAAATACCTATACTTGGCAGTGCGATAACCCTGGATCATCACCAGTCAGTTGCTCTGCGACGAGAACTGGGGGAGGGGCGACGGCTCAGATTACGGCGCGGGTAGTGGTAGCAGAGAATGATGCGAGCTGGTGGAAGAAATTCATTTCGCTAGTTACTGGTCGTGATCATACTGCGCAAGCAACTGGACCAGATGCTAATATTACGACCAACGGGACGGCAGCTATTGACTGGACTTCCAGTGGAACAGGTACTTGCTCTACCTTTGGTCCAGGAATGACAACAAGAAACAATCTTTCAGGTTCTCAGAATTTATCTGGAGCGACTCTCGGCGTCGGAACACATACTTATACGACCAGCTGTTCTGGAGCGCCAGTCGATACGGTCAAGGTCGTGGTGACAGCGGCGGGTGGTGGCGCGCCGAGTGGCCCTCCTGGGGATAACGGTGGATTCTTCAATGCTAGTCCCGCAGCCTGTGGAACAGGGACAATCAACCTTTCATGGAACAGCGTCTCAGGTGCAACGAGTTATCAGCTCCGTGATGGGAGCACTCAGATATATAGTGGTGCCAGTACCTCCTACAGTCATACCGGACTCACTGCTGGTTCAGCCCATAGCTATACCGTTCGAGCCACCAACTCGAATGGCTCGTCCGCTTGGTCTTCAGTCCAGAATGCTACAGCCCCGAGTACTTGCTCTGGAGGGGGATTTACGGTCAATCTGACTGCTAGTCCGGCCAATATCGTCAGTGGCTCGAGTACCCTCTCATGGACAACGGGCGGTAATCCGACCTGGTGTTGGGCGACTGGCGGTAACGAAGGTACCTGGAACAATACTTGGCAGTCTGTGTCTGGTGGTTCGCGTGTTGTCACGCCACCCGTGACTACTACCTACACGCTTGAGTGTGGTGACGCTTCGACATCAGTCTCGGATACGGCCACAGTGACCGTAGGGAGCGGTCCGATGCCAAATCTCACGTTTACAGCGACTCCAACCACAATAGTATCTGGTGGATTAAGTACGCTCTCTTGGACCACATCAGGTGGTGTCACTGACTGCTGGTCCACTGGAGGTAGTGATGTGACATGGAACAATACTTGGCAATCATCAACTGGAGGAACAAAATCAATTAGTCCTTCAGTGACTACAACCTATACTCTGGAATGCTGGAATGCTGGAGGTATCTCCACCGGCTTGAGCAGTGCTACGGTTATAGTGACTGGTAGTGGTCCTGTCGCGGCGGTCAATCTTTGTCCTGGGTCCGCCACGCTCGGTGTGGCGACCACACAGCAGTTCCGTGCCTATTATACGGCAGCGGGGGTTGCCTGGAATGGTTGTGGGTCGCCTAATGGTACCAATGTCACAAGCTCTGCGACATGGTCTAGCTCCGATACATCTGTAGCTACGATGAATAATAGTAGTTCAAAGGGCCTCGCGACTGGAGTAGCCACGGGGAGTGCGACCATGAGTGCGCTGTATAGTGGTCTGACTGGGACTGCCCCGGTCACGATCAGTTGTACTCCGACTAATACCTGTAGTAGCGCCACGTCTCAGACCAGAGCCACCAGCATCTGTGTAGGAGACACCTTTGACATCAACGATGGTTGTGGCGGGACACTCACCTGCTCCGGCACCCGCGTCTGTGACTACAATTGGAAGGAAGTCGCTCCATGAGATACGTGGTCAAGAATCCTCTTGATAGCGTCCATCCAGTGTAGGCTGGGAGTATCTCGATAGTCTCTCAAGAGATATGGTCATGTATCGCAATATTTCACTCGTTAGCACGAACATTTTCTATGTCACCCACCCCATGTACCCACACCCATCTTCGAACCCTCTTCCTCGGAGGCATCATGGGACTCATCATGAGTTTTGGACTGACCCCGAGTGTATCTCTTGCGACTGATGGCTGGGTTATTGACATGGCTCGTTGGGATGATACGAAAGGGGTGGTGCCATCAACGGCAACCATTAATTGGGGGGAGACTATTAGGATCTTATATCATGTCTCCAGCACGCCAAGTAACCTTTCTGATCAGCCTTTAGCCTGTGTTATCTCGGATAGTAGCGGATATTCAGAGATAATCCGTGCTACTTCAGGCTCTGAGTTCGGTGTTGAGTTGGGTAAAAAAAAGTATTATTACACCCCTACCCAAAACACTATCTATGAATTTCGCTGTGGATATGTCAGTAACGACTTATCTACCTATACGTCAGCCTCTCCAGTGGTCGATATTACGGTAGTAGGAGGAGGGAATTTCTCCTGTACCGGGCAAATGCCATATGGGGATAATGTCGAAGTTTATCCTAATGATACGGACAATGTAACGGGTAGTGTCGCATGGACCTATTCTGAAACGGATACGAATCAAAAATGTGAATTTCGGTGTAAAAGTGGCTATGTATACAACCCAGGTGGGCTTAACAGTGTATGTCAGGATTCGAATGGCACCCCTTCTTCTCCTACTATTCCCATCGATATAGATGCTAATCCTGATGAGATAGAGCCGGGAAACACCACGGAGATTTCGTGGGAGGCACCAGGAGCAGTGAGTTGTCAGATGAAGGCGGATTACGATCCAAATTGGTCTGACTGGCAAGATGTCTCTGTGAATGGGAGTATTGAAGGATGGCCGACCCAGACCGGGTATTATAATCTGCGGTGTCTCGATAGTAGT
>CAYWLN010000015.1:8218-10000 GCA_964459475.1 uncultured Bdellovibrionales bacterium
TGAAGGATGGCCGACCCAGACCGGGTATTATAATCTGCGGTGTCTCGATAGTAGTGGAGTAGCTACTGAGACCGGCTCTCATCCGAATGCGCAGATCAAGGGAGCTTTGGTGAAGGTTGGATACTTTACTACTATCGTCAAATTCTTTGCCTCGCCAGCCCCACCTCAACAGATCTACCCCGGCCAATCTGTTACGCTTGTTTGGGAGTTTAAACACGAAGCTTTTTTTGGTTGTACACTGTGGGATAATCGGAATATGAGTGGAGAGCCACTGGCCAGTCCATCAACAGCCAGTGGTACGCAGAAAGGATCATTGGTTGTTTCTCCTCAGGTGAGTACGGAATATATTCTGTTTTGTCAAGACCCTACCAAGTCAAGGGGTAGTGGTCCGAAAAGAGGAGTTACTGTCTTGGTAGAAGGTAACAATACCCCGCCTCCACCCCTCCCACCTGGCTCACCGTCACCAGGATCACCTCCCACCGACAACAGCAAATGTGACAAAGGCACCCCCAAATCAAGCTGTAACGACGCCACCGAAGAAGTGGTCGGTCGGACCAAAGATGGTACGGGAGTCTGCTGTCTGGCCAGAACTGGCTCTGAAGCCGTCCTCTACACTATTCCCATTAGTAACCCTCTAGCCTTTAACACCGTAGATGAGATTCTTACCTCTCTCTTAGGCTTCCTCCAAGCGATTATCGTCATCCTCTCTCTTATCATGATCGTGATAGGCTCCATAGTCTACATGACCGCCGGAGGTAATGACTCCAAGCTCTCTACCGGCAAACTCATCATTACCGCTGCCCTCATTGGTCTTGCCTTAGCCTTAGCAGCGCCGTCATTTCTCAAAGAAATTGGGGCTATCTTAGGCTGGGGAGCTGTTGATGGCTCACCAGCAGACAGTGCCAAGAGTATCACCGAGATTCTCACTGGCATCCTCAATTTCCTCCTCTCAGTCATCGGTATCATTGGTATTATCATGATGGTAGTAGGAGGCCTCATGTACCTCACCGCCGCTGGAGATGAAGACCGGATCAATACTGGCAAGTCTATCGTCAAATACTCCCTTATTGGTATCACCGTAGCCCTCGCAGCTCTGGTTATCATCTCTCAGGTGGCGAAGTTTTTTGGATAATCTGGTAATCCAGGGGGACTGGACAAGGGAGGGGATATCTGGTATCCTCTCTACACAACCAGAAAGTCCGAAGTTGCTCCCGCCCTTGCTCTGAGCCTGTTGAAGAGTCGACACTCTCGTGCATCAGGGGACCAGGAGTAACCAGCCCGCACGCGGAGGATTTTTTCTGTTGTGGGTTTTTTGATTAATTAGTGCTTAGGCTCGAAAGCTAAGAAGCTAACGAAGCTATAAGCTATAAGCTAGTGAAGTATGATCGAATACGAACTGTTTTACGTGGTAGGAGAGTCGAAGGATGCCGAGCTCGCTCGTATCCGAGAAGATGTAGCCAAGTTGGTGGTGTCGTTTGGCGGGACCTTTCTCCCAGCCGAGACCGAGGAAAAGCGTAAGCTCGCCTATCCGGTGAAGAAGGAAACCCGTGGCACCTATATCGCCCGGCGTTTTACGCTTCCCGACAAGGACGAGCGCGATGAGACTGGCGTGAACCCGGAGGTACACCCGCTCGTCGAGATCAACCGTGCCCTCCAGCTCTCGAAGGATGTGCTCCGCTTTCTCCTCTTGAAGGCCGATACGCTCCCAGAACTGAAGGCCATCCCACGTGAGGAGCGCCCGAAGACCGAGAGTCGTGGTAACCGCTACGAAAAGCGCGGTGC
>CAYWLN010000015.1:10100-13410 GCA_964459475.1 uncultured Bdellovibrionales bacterium
AGCAGGTAACGACTCTCTCGATGGCCACCAACAACTTTTGGACCGATAAGAGTGGTACCCGCCAGGAACGGACTGAGTTTCATACCGTAATCCTCTGGGGACGACTCGCGGAAATCGCTGGTCAGTACCTCACCAAGGGTCAGGAGTGTTATGTTGAGGGTCGGCTCCAGACACGTGAATATACCGCCAAAGACAATACCGAACGCCGGGTGACCGAAGTGGTCGGCGAAACCATGCAGCTCGGCAGTCGAGCTCAGGGGAGTAGTGGAGGTCAGACACAGGGGAAGAGTATGGCGAGGAGCGCCGCTCCTGCTGCGGCCGCCGCACCTGCCGCCAAGAGCGCCCCGGTAGAAGAAGAAATCCCGACCATCAACCTTGATGATGAGCGCGATGAGATTAAAATCGAAGATGTCCCATTCTAAGCTCTGACTTTTTCTTTCGGCGAACTCCTTTGTCACTGGTCTCCGAGCCTCCCTCATCGTGCTACTTTGCACGCCTCGGTTCAGTTCTCGACCGTTTCGCGGATTTCATCCAAAAGAAAGAAGTCATAGCAATAGAGCAGTATTAGTTTATTTTTATTCAAAACCTATGGAAGCAGCCATGAGCAAGAAGCTCGCTAATCTCGACTACAAAGACGCCTATTTCCTGCGCAAGTTTTTGAACTCGCAGGGCAAGATGTATCCGCCAAAGCGCTATGGTCTCTCCGCCAAGGAGCAGCGTGCCCTCGCGCTGGCGGTGAAGCGCGCCCGTTATATGGCCCTCGTCCCATACCTCGTTCGCTAGTATGATCGGCCTGACTGATATCAAAACCGGGAGAACGATCATCCACAATGGTGAGCCGTATCTCGTCCTCGAATACCTCCACTCCATGATTGGACGAGGCGGTGCGGTGATGCGCACCAAACTGAAGAATCTCCTCTCCGGTGTTATCATCGACTACACCTTTACCGGTGCCGAGAAGGTAGAGGAGGCCGAGATGTCCAAGTCGCATGCTCAGTATCTGTATCGTGAGGGGGCAGAGTACCAGTTTATGGACAATGCGACCTATGATCAGTTCTTCCTTTCCGAAGACGTGCTCGGCTCAATGACCAAGTATCTGGTAGAGGGGACCGAAGTGAGTATCCTCAATTGGAACGGTCGACCGATCAACATCGAAATTCCCGTCAAAGTGACGCTCACCGTGACCGATGCCCCTCCGGGACTGAAGGGTGATACGGCTTCTGGTGGCGACAAGGTAGTGACCCTTGAAACGGGCCTCCAGGTCACAACCCCCCTCTTTGTGAAGACAGGTGATCGCATCATTGTGAACACCGAAAAAGGCACCTACGTCTCTCGCGCTTAGATTCTTACCCCGCTTCGGCGGGGTTGTTTTTTGGCTCAAACAAGCACCCATATCTCAATAATGGGGGATTGCCCTTTTGCGTGAAAAACGCTAGAATGGAGAGAGAAATATGAGGGCCTTTTGGTTCGTCATGTTTCAGTTGTTACCAGGATTACCTATGTCGCTTTCTGTCTATCTCTGGGGAGTCCGTCTCATTACACTCCTTTCTTTCTCGGCTTGGATAGGCATTGTTGTGGCAGTGGATCCACAGAAGGCTGGGACTATCGGGATGGTACTGTTTTTCTCGAGTCTTTTTGCCAGCATGCTTGGAGTGCTCACGCTTCTCCTCACCTCCGTCTATCGGCGAGCACTCGGAGAGGTGAGCGCTATACATCATCTCGGGAGCGCCTTTCGTCAGGCCTTTCTCCTCGCACTTTTCTCTATCGGTATCGTATTTTTTCAGAAGGAACGCATCCTCACCTGGTGGGACAGTGCACTCCTCTTTGCGGCGATACTCCTCATAGAGTATTCATTTCGCAAAATAGTTTCAGAGACAAAAGATTAAATCGAACATTCTGCACGTAACGACTATGGCCAAAAAGACAGACGGAGCATCATACGACGCCAGTTCCATCCAGGTACTCGAAGGACTCGACCCAGTGCGCAAGCGCCCGGGCATGTATATCGGTGGCACGTCGCTTGAGGGACTCCACCATCTCATCTGGGAAGTGGTCAACAACTCGATTGATGAGGCCATGGCGGGACACTGTAACGAAATTAGTGTTCGTCTCCTCCCGGACAACTGGGTGGAAGTGATAGACAATGGTCGTGGTATCCCAGTCGATATCCACCCTCAGACCAAGAAATCAACGCTTGAGACCGTTATGACCGTCCTCCACGCTGGAGGCAAGTTCGGGGGGAGCGAGAGTGGCTACAAGATTTCTGGTGGTCTCCACGGAGTCGGTGTCTCGGTCGTGAATGCCCTCTCTATCCATACCAAAGTGACCGTCGAACGTCAGGGCAAGATCTGGTTTCATAGCTACAAGCGGGGCAAGCCAGAGGGGGTCGTCAAGTCTATCGGCAAGTCTACTCGGACTGGGACCACGGTGGCTTTTCAGGCTGATCCAGAAATTTTCCCTGAGATCAAATACTCTTGGGCCAAGATTCTGGAGTACCTCCGCTACCAGGCCTTTCTCACCAAGGGAGTACGCGTCAAAGTCGAGGACTGGCGTGAAGCGACTACTGAGGCCGAAGCCTACAAGGTGAAGCGCCATGGATTCTTCTTTGATTCGGGTATCATCTCGTTTGTGAAGTTTTTGAACCGCAAGCGTGAGGTCAAAAACACTACGCCGTTTTATGTCGAAAAGAACATTGATGACATCAACGTTGAGGTATCGCTCCAGTTTACCGATGGTTTCAAGGAGCACCTCTTTGCTTTTGCCAACAACATCTTGAACCCGGGCGGAGGAACGCATGTGACCGGCCTCAAGATGGCCCTCACCCGCGTCCTCAATGACTACGCCAAGAAAAACAATCTCATCAAAGAGAAAGAGGGTTCGATGACCTCGGAGGACTTGGCCGAAGGGTTGACGGCGGTAGTGTCGGTCAAACTCGCTAATCCTCAGTTTGAAGGACAGACCAAGGACAAACTCAACAATATTGAGGTACGTGGTGCCGTCTCTTCTGTAGTATCGGAAGCACTCGTGGAGTTCTTGGATACGCATCCGGCAGATGCGCGGGCCATGATTGAGAAGTGTCTCCTCACCGTGCGGGCTCGTATCGCGGCTCGGGCGGCCAAGGATGCGGTCCTTCGGAAGGGGGCCCTTGAGGGGATGACGCTCCCGGGCAAACTCGCTGACTGTACCAGTCGTGATGCCAGTCGTTCTGAGATGTACATCGTCGAGGGAGATTCTGCCGGTGGTAGCGCCAAGCAGGGACGCAATCGGATGTTTCAGGCTATCCTCCCACTCCGTGGTAAGCTCGTGAACG
>CAYWLN010000016.1:0-13192 GCA_964459475.1 uncultured Bdellovibrionales bacterium
CCTCATTTCCTACTATGTCTGATCTCTACGCGGTGCTCCAGAATATGGAGGGGGCCGAGTCACTCTCGGCGCGCCTGGAGCGGTACACTGAAGGTATTTTTGGTGGATTTCTCGACAAGCAGACCAACATCGAGATGAATAATCAGCTCGTAGCCTTTAATATCCGTGACCTGGAAGAAGAGCTCCGGCCAATTGCCATGTATATCATCCTCCAGTTCATCTGGAACGAAATCCGCACCCATATGAAGAAGCGGGTGATCGTCGTGGATGAAGCCTGGGTTATGATGCAACATGAGGACGCAGCGAGCTTCCTCTTTGGTATCGCCAAGCGCTGTCGTAAGTACTTTACTGGCCTTACCACTATTACCCAGGATATCGGTGACTTTATGTCGTCACGCTACGGTAAGCCAATTATCACCAACTCATCTCTCCAGCTCCTCCTCCGGCAGTCGCCTTCGTCGATTGATCTCATTGCGGAGACGTTTTTTCTGACGGACCACGAGAAGTTCCTCCTCCTTGAGAGTAACGTCGGTGAAGGCATATTCTTTGCTGGGACCAAACATGCCGCTATCAAGATCATCGCCTCGTATAGTGAAGATCAGATTATTACCTCGGATCCACGTCAACTTCTTGAAATTGAGGAGGCCAAGCGCGACTTCGATTCGGGCAACTAGAATTCTGTATGGCGACTCAATTTGATACGATACGAGAGGCAACAATCCTAGCGAGAAAGCATAGGAAAGACATAGCCAATGGCGATTTGGCACCATTTATTCCGGCTTTTGCTTTTGCTCTCGCCAAAGACTCGCTTATCGATGTCCTCACGGCTACCATACTGGCAGCAGTCGTGACAGAGTTCATGGGACTGTTTATTTCGGTGTACCTCTTCATTTTTTTATGGGGCAAAGGCAAGTGGAAGGTACGGCTGATAATATTCATCCTCGGGTGTTTTGACTCGATTCCGGCGGTGAGTCTTATCCCGTTCTCGACAGTCTGTGTCGCTTATGCCTACTGGCAGGCTATAAAAGGAGCGGATTTGGCTAAGCTAGAATTGGCACGACTGACAACACTCGCCAAGGTACAATTGGTAAGACAGCATCAAATGGTCCAGGTAGTTCAAGCGCAGACTGCTATTCAAGAGAATGAGGTTTCTCAGGAGGGCTCGAAATATCCAACTGCTCAAGGAGGACGACTCTCTCGGGGAATGGACTATGTACCAGTAGTGGGATCAGCCAAAATGATTGGTGAAGCAATGAGAGGGCGACGGGCGGGAGCATCTGAACGGATGTCTGGAACTGAACGAGTGAGGCAGGGAGTGGAGGGGGCGGCTTTTTTGGCGGCTGATATGACCGGAGTCGGTGAGGTGGCGCGACTGGGGAAGGCGGGGATGGCAGCGTCGAAAATGGGTGAACACGCGCTCGCGAAAGGGGCAGGGAGACAGATGATGAGAGAGGGGATGGCTCTCCATGAGCGAGGCAAAGTACGCGCATCAAATGACGCCAGGTATAAAAAGGTAGCGTAAACTAAGAGTATGGATACTGTACTAACCAAGAAATTTCTTATCACCGGGCTCTTGGCGGTGTTCAGCGTTTTCTTCTTGGGATACTTTACTCAGGCAGACAAGGTCAATCCGGTGTTTCAGATGCTCCTTGTCATGGTGGCCTTCTTCTTGGTAGTTCCGGCGTTATATTGTAAAATAGTATTGAAGGAGTCGCTTCACGATATGGGCTGGCAGGGCGGGAATGTTTTTGCGGGGGTGTTCCTCTCTCTTCTCTCGCTCTCTCTCGGGCTGGTCATCATATACGGGCTCGAACGGTACACTGCTTTTGGGGGTGCGTACCGATTACCACTGAGTATCCAGACTGATTTTGCGTGGTTCCTCCTCTACGAGGCCCTCATGGCGCCTCTCATGGTACTTTTTTACGAGGTGTTTTTCCGAGGCTTTATCGGGCTCTTGTGGCTCCGTTCGCTCGGCATGGTCTCGATCCTTCTCCAGGCAGGTCTTTTTGCCCTCATGCTCTTTGTTGCAGGGGAGCTCACTGCCAATCAAGTGCCGGCGCTCATATTTGCTCCGTTTGCGGGATTGATTGCTTACTATTCCCGCTCAGTCTGGTACTCGTGGGGTGCGACGTGGCTCTTTTTCTTCCTTATTGACGTCTATTTTTTGATCTCTCGTTGATTCTTTATTCTTATGATGAGGTTTGGGCAGCGACAATTGAAAAAGATCAGTAGCGTGTTTCTCTCACTCATGCTTCTCTTGGGGAATGCTCTACCCGCGTCCGCAGGACTCTTTAGTGGGCCGAAGATTCCTTCTCCATCTTCCGTCTTTTCTGATATGGAAAAGAGGTATCATCTCGATTCGGAGTCAATTCAGGAACAGTCTGAAAATTTTAATGTAAGTAGTAATAAGGTACTCGCTCCCGAAGTAAAGTTATTTTTTAGCCCCAGTGATCCCAAAGCTGGAGAAAAAATTTCAGCTAAAGCCTTTCCAATTTATTTTTCAAACCACGAGTCGAATTTGTACTATACTTGGTATATTAAACACGTTGAGTGTGACTTGGATAACTCACCTAGTGAGAGTGCCCGGTCACTGTGTGATCGTGATTCAGATAAAAAGATCACCGTTGAAGACTGGAAGATAGAAGCTATGTCGCTTATAGCCCAAAATGGGTTTGATGTTGCTGATGCTGATTATAATAATGATTCCGATGCAGATGGATACAAGGCGCGTTTGGGTGGCGATAACAAGACGGATACTCCCGATCATTGCTATCTTGCCGATACTGAAACCGGTAAGAATTATGAACTCTTGGCCTCTGATGTAGAGGATGCTGATCAGGTGACTTTTGACTGTCCAAGTGGCGAGACGCCTGTCTGTATGGAAGGTGAAGGTCAACTCGATTCCTGTGTGATTGATCCTCTGAACCCCAGTACGTGCTTCGATTTTTCTGACACAGGTGTTTGTCACCCATCGGGATCACCTATTTGTACGAATACAGGGGCGGCCCAATGTAGTGTGGGAGCGCCACGATGTGTGGTTGACCCTGTTAACTCAACCTCATGTGGCACTGAGCTCCTGACTTGTACTGGTGGTAAGGCTCAGGAAACGGCCTGTAAACATCTATTTCCTGATGCACCAGGTTTTGTGACTGGTGACGGTGAATTTGGGGCAGGCGAGGAGGAGTTTTGGGGAACAAATCCATCAGATCCTGATACAGCGGATAACGGTAACAAAGATGAGGCCAATGTTGTCGGGCTGGGTAGGGCAAATTTTACCTGGAATTATCAGCCGGGCGATCAGGTTGGTGTCGCGCTAGAAGGAACATCACTGACACCAACAAAGTATGATGACGCATCGTATATGATTGTATGGGCCTTTCCAGAAAAGGATTGTCCCCTTAGTCTTGCCGAAAGTACCGGTAGTATTACCAAAAAAATTAAGGGTTATGATGTCGATATATTGACCGCTAAGATGGATCTGAACAAGTGTATTGAACGTAATCTCGTTGATCCAACCGAGGGTGGTCAAGCAACGAATCTAGAAGTGTCAGTTTCTGTTACGCCTGAGAATCCAATTAATGATGAATCTCCAGACAAATCAGGAGATTTGGTATTGGCCCAAGCGAGTATTACGAATTCTTCTCGAAATATTAGTGATACGGTCTATGAGTGGGAAGTAGAAATTGGGAATAATTTGCAGTTTAGAAATGATGGAGGGTCGTTTATTGCCGGAAAAATTACGCAAGACCTCCAGGGTTTGGAGTTGCTTGGAAATAACAAGGGTATTGCCCTCGATACCCTTCGTCTGAAATTGAACTTGCCTAAAGATGGTACTTTTGGAGGACGAGCATTAGGCGAGTATATGACAGGAGGGGTTGGTTACCTTAGATTTACTGCAAAAGCCACCGAGAGCTTTTCGAGTGGTATAGTCCGAAAGGGAAAGAGTGATGTGGTGATTAAGTTTACGTCGTCTGGCAAAAAGATTGGCGCCTATAAAGTAATTGGCTTACCAGGGGCAGATGCGAGTACTACACGAATTAAATTAGACGAGAATGGAAGGATTTGCGAGGGCAATCCAGATGATCCGGAGAACAAGGATAATCTAGATAGAACTTCCTGTCGAGTGATAACCAATGAGATTATTGGGCTTAAAGTAGATCCCGCCGGACTTAGTAATTTTAATTGGACGATTAATGGTGCAACACTTAATTGTTCATCAAAAAACGTCTCGGCTGATTGTGGAGAGACTGCGCTAAATCATATTAATTTTTTTCCAGTGACTGGTGAAGTGGGTGATACCTATACGGTCACTTTGACCGCAACTGACTTAACCTCTGCGACTAAATCAGATCAGGTCGTGACGCTCACGCGAACCTTTCATGTGGTACAGCCCGAGCTCTCAATCAAGTCGCTCAATACCAGCGCTTGGCCAAAGCTCCTGGGACAGTACCAAGATATCACTGGGAAAAGTTGTTCACAGGGGATTTGTCCGGAGTACAGCGAGAATGTTTTTGAAGGGTTTTCGGGTGAGTCGCTCGGCTTTACCGGTGAGTTCATGCCGAATTTCTTGGCCAGTCGTTCCACGAGACAATGGACCGTCGATGGAGCCTATATAGCAGAATCTGGCAACGGAATCGCCTTCTCAGCTCTCAAAACGGCTCCCGATGTGTACAATATTGGTCTCTCCGCTCTCGTGGTTCAGCCAGTAGAGATTCGTAGGGCCTTGAGTGACATCTGGGGTGTTTCTCAGCTTGATTCGCCAGAAATACACTTCGCTACTTCCGCTCAGGTGGAACTCAAGGAACCAGGCTTCGCCCAAGGGACACTCCAGGGGTCCAAAAAGTACTTGGCCGCAATCGCGTCGTATATCCCGGCCTCAGTCATGTTTACTTTCCGCATTGCACTTTCTATCATGCTGATACTTTTTACAGCACATGTGCTCTTTGTCCTTCTCCCAGACCACTCGAGAGTGGTACGGACTCCTCACGATAGATAGTGCCAAAGTGCCACACTTGAATCTCAGGGCTCATAACAAAAATCCTCTGCACGATGCAGGGGATTTTTTTGGTGCCGTGGGAGACCCGCCCGAACGACTGATGTCATTCAGTCGGGCGGGGACTCGTCAGCCAGAGGCTGATCCGCCTTGGGCGGAAACTCTCATTGCATTCTCTTGTGGGCAAGGAGGGACTCTCCTTTGGACCTGGGATTTCTCTCGAGACGAGAAATCTCTTCTCGTCCCTCTCGAAAGCAAAGCAGTTTGCTTTCTCTTGTGGGCAAGGAGGGACTCGAACCCTCAATCCTTTCGGAACCAGTTCCTAAGACTGGCGCGTATACCAATTCCGCCACCTGCCCAATATACAATCTATATAATTTTTGCTTTCTCACCGAAAATTTTGAGGAGGTGCGCTGCTTCTTCTGCTACGGCTGGCGAGTCCTCATACTCACCATGATGCCGAGTACCTTCACCATAGGTGTGCTTTTTTTGGTCGAGATGGAGATTGACAAAGAGACTCACTTTTTCGACTTTGGTGTAACAGTGGAAGCGCGGGTAGCCTGATTGACCGAGGGCACGCACGAAGCTCATTTCGCCGCCTTCTTCCCGCTGGAACGCGTATCCGGCTCTACGCAGGAGTGAGACTGGGTTTTCGGTGATACCGGCTACGTGAATTTTCATAGATTTGAGAATGATCGTTATACGCTCCCTCGTCCCGTTACAACTTGTCGGGGTACCCGGAATCCCAGCCCGCAGAAGCTACGCTTCAAGCGTTGCTGGCGGGGAACCGGAACCACACGCACCCGAAGCGTGCGTACTACCACTATACTATACCCCGTTAATCTAATCTGATTTGGGAATCCCTGCCTGCCGGCAGGCAGGGAACCTCGGGTTATACGCACCCGAAGCGCACGTAATGCCACTATACCACACTCCGCAAATCCTCATTTTTCTAATCAACCCAGTGTTTCTTTTTGATGTTTTCTTCCTCCTTCCTTTTTTCGGCCACAATCCTTTCGGCGGCGATGGCCCGCAACTTGGTAAGATCGAGGTCCTTCAGTTCACTGGCCCGCTTGAGGAGATACGGACGGGTATTGCGCTCGGGGTCGTCGATGACCTCGGAGAGGAGAACATCAAGGAGGGCACCGATCAAGGGAGAGGGGGCGAGGCCAAGTTCAGTTATGAGGTCTGTCCCTTTCAGGGCGAGCATCTTGACCGAGAGCGGGTCACGAGAGACCTTGTCGATCATGTACTCGAGATGACGGAGTTTATAGGTCTTGCCTTTGGGGACACCGGAGCCCAGTCTATCACCAATACGGACCGCCATCAAATCAGCCATGTTTTCGAGCCCGACTCGCTTCACAAGACGCCGTACGGACGCTTCGGTGACCTCATCGACATTGTAGTAGAAGAGGTGATTGTCGACGAGGAGAGTAGCCTTGTTGATGACTTCCTTGGGGAAGCGCAGTCGAGTGAGGGCCTGTTCAGTTATACGTGCACCGACATGATCATGGTTGTAAAACGTGGAACGATACCCTTCACCTCGCTTGGTAGCTGGCTTACCGACATCGTGGAGGAGACAGGCGAGTCTCACAGTGAGGTCACTAGAGGGGCAGGTAGCGAGGGCTCGGAGATTGTGTTCCCAAACAGTGTAGATGTGGTGGAGGTTTTGGGTGACGCCGATGCCGAGCTCGAGCTCGGGGAGGATAGAGCGGAGGAGGTTGGCTTCGTGAAGTTTTTCGATACCGAACGCTGGGTTTGGTGACAGGATGATTTTCTCGAGCTCATCACGGAGACGCTCCTTTGAAATATGAGTGAGGAGCTCTGAGAGCTTCACTATAGCGTTAAACGTGGCTGGGTCGATATGCCACGGTGTCTCGTTAGCCCCTGGCTCTTTTGGAGTGAGCTCAGTAAGGAGGCGGATGGCCCGCATGAGTCGGAGGGCGTCTTCGCCGAAGCGCTCCTCTGGATTGCCAACGGTCCGGATACACTTGGCTTCGAGATCTTTGACACCGCCAAAGGGATCAACGAGTGACCACTGGCCATCGGTATTTTGACCATAGGCCAGGGCGTTTATGGTAAAATCTCGCCTGGCGAGATCTTCGGTCAGGGATGCAGTAAAGGAGACAGCATCTGGTCGACGGTGGTCCTGGTACCCTGATTCCGTGCGATAGGTTGTTACCTCGATGATTTCCTTGGGCGCCGTTTCAGGTGAGAGAGAGGCGCGTTCATCCATGACACTGAAGCGAGGCACTTTGACCCCGACGGTGCCAAAATTATTCTCATAAAAGCTTTCAGGAAAGAGCGCGAGGATTTCGTCTGGTAAGGCATTGGTGGTCACGTCCCAGTCTTTGGGCGTGCGCTCGAGGATGAGGTCGCGGACCGAGCCACCGACGACGTAGCCTTCGAAACCAGCCTCTTTGAGGGTGGCCAGGATATTTTGAACGGGGAGGGGTATTTTTTGAAACATAGAGAGTAAATGTCAAAATCCCAATGTCAAAAACCAAATCGATAATTCAAATGAAAATGTTCAAATGCAAACTTTAGGCATGAGAACTTTTGATCAGATTGGCTATTTGAAATTTGAGCTTTGAAACTTTGCGGTCTAGAGTGTTCGCTTCTTCTCCTCTTCTTTGTAACAGATGAGGGTATCACCCATTGCGATTTTGACGTTGCCTTCAAAGACGACACCGCACTCGTTGCCCTGACCAACTTCATCGGCATTTTGCTTGTTTTGTTGGAGATTGAGCATTTTGCCTTGGCCGACGATTTCGTCGCCACGTTTGATTTCGAGGAGGGAGCCACGGAGGAGTTTGCCCTCTGAGACGCGACCACCGACGATCATATCGTGCTTACCTGTTTTGAAGATAGCAAGGACTGAGAGACGGCCCGAATCAGTGCGGACAATTTCGGCGGGGAGCATGGACGAGAGACGGTCTTTGATGGCATCCACGAGCTTGTAGATGATATTGTAGGTGACGATTTCAACCTTGCTCGTTTCGGCGAGACGCTTGGCGACTGAGGTCGGTTCGCTATTGAAGCCGACGAGGAGTGCGCGCGCGCTCTCGGCAGTCCGCACATCAGATTCTGTGATACTCCCCACGCCTGATGCCATGATTTCAAGTACGATTTCATCTGACTTGATGGTTGAGAGAATCTGCTCGATGGCCTCGAGTGATCCCTGGACATCAGCCTTGAGGACAATGACCAAATGCTTCCTTTCTTTTTCTTCCTCGGTCTCAATTTTGCCAGTTTTACTCTTGGTGGCATCTTTGAGGAGGGCCTCTTTGGAGCGGAGCCGGGCGAGACCTTTGCCTCCCACGACCTGGACGACATCATTCGTCTGAGGAGCAGTATTGAAGCCGTAGATGGTCGCTGGGGTCGATGGGCCAGCAGCCTCAAGGTTCTTGCCACTCCAGTCCTCAATGCGACGGATGCGCCCGAAGGCACTGCCCGCGATGACATCCTGACCTACTTTGAGCGTTCCGGTACGGATGAGAGCGGTGGCCACAGGCCCCTTCTGTGGATCGAGGTGGGATTCGAGGATGACAGCAAAACCGTCGCGCTTTTGGTCAGCCCGAAAGTCCTCGACTTCAGAAAGGAGGAGAATATTGTCGAGGAGCTTGTCAATATTGATATTATTCTTGGCGGAGAGCTCGGTACACATGGTTTCACCACCCCATTCTTCAAACATGATACCGTGCTCGGCGAGCTCCTGTTTGACGCGATCGGGCTTGGCTTCGGGCTTATCGATCTTGTTGATGGCGACAATGACGGGGAGTTTGTGTTCTTTCAGGTACTCGATGACTTCCTTGGTCTGGGGGCGGACGCCATCATCGGCGGCAACCACCAAAATAGCGATGTCAGCAATAGAGAGACCGCGCTTTCGCATGGCAGCAAAGGCTTCGTGGCCGGGGGTATCGATGAAGGTGATGAGTTCCTTGTGCTTTTTGGCTTGGTAGGCACTGATATGCTGGGTGATACCACCGGCTTCGCCAGCGGCGACACTCGTCTTTCTGATGGTGTCGAGTAGCGTGGTCTTGCCATGGTCGACGTGACCGAGAATGGTGACAATCGGAGGACGGGGGGAGAGATTCTTACCAGAGTTCTTTTCTTCGGCCAAGAGCTTATTTAGGCCTTCAAGGGTGAGGCTCCCTTCGAGGATCTCTTCTTCGGCCGGGACGGTCTCCATACCGAGGTCGGACGCGATGACGCTCGCGGTATCAAAATCAATTTCTTCGTTGATGGTGGCGAGAATACCGTTTTTCATCAGTTCGGTGATGACGCTCGCTACCGGGACCTCCAAAAGCTCGGCCAGTTTTTTGACGGTGACCGATGAGGGGAGGCTAACTTTTTTGACGGGTGTTTCTTCGCTCATAGTGAGGCTATAGTTAGGAGAATGACAAGTAAAGGGATAAGACAATTAGATAGTGACTGGTTTTCCGTTCATAGCTTCCCGGATGGCTTGCTTTTCTTCTTCGGTAAAGGGAAAGCCATCGGTTGAGCCAGCAAGTACCGGTTTGGCGTAGACGCGGGTACCTTCTCTCGTATGGAGTGAAGAGATAACGACGCCGGAATTTTTGCCATCGAGGAGCACGACGCTAAAGCTCTGGTTGCCACCGACCTCCTTAAAGGGGTTGAAGCGGATAATATGAGTTTTATGGAGACTCTTAAGTCCAAGCTCACGCAGGCGGTTGGATATTTCGAAGAGTTCTTGGATTTCCTGATCGAGCTCTCGTACTTCTCGCAACTGTTCGTCTAAGACGGTCTCTAAATCACGACCATTTTTTCCCGAAAGAAAGGCTTTTTGCTTGGATCGGAGCTCGTGGACGCGGAGGAGAAGAAAAATCGCCAGAGCGACCAAAATGACCTCTCCGATGATGAGCGCCCAGATTCCACCCTGCACGAGCGCAGGGGATGCTTCAAGCAAAGCAGTCATGACGGGTACAATAAGGCTTTGTTCGCTACGATATCACGTTTTTAGCTTATTGTAAAGCCATATTTGGAGAGGCGAGGCCGTGAGAGAACGACTAGAAATTAATCTAAAAAGTGCTATGCTTGAGGGGAAAGGCAATTTTTTAAGTTCAATGCTATGAAAGCGCTTGTGATGGGGGTACTTGTGGTAATTCTTCTCATTGGGGGATACCTCTGGTTCGTCAAAGAAGCACCTAAAGATGCCCAAGAGGCCAAGAGAGCGGTAATGGAGTCAACCCCAGCACCGGAGGCAGCAGAGGACAAGACAGTGATTGGTTCAATCAAGGAAGCGATGGGACTTGGTACGGCACTCCGCTGTACGTACGCTGTAGGAGAAGGCGCTCAGGCTGTTTCTTCCGAAGTGTATGTGAGTGGCGGGAAATTCAAGACGTCCTCGCTCGTTAATGGCGTCCAGATGGAGGCTGTCTTTGATGGGAATACCCAGTATATGTGGATGAGTGGGAGTAAGGAGGGGATGAAGATGGAGATGGCGTGTCTTGATCAGTTCAAGGATGCCTTGCCAGCGGGTGTGGGGACCGAGAGTCCTACGCCAGAGGACTATCAAAAGTCCTTTGATATGGCCAAAAATGTCTCTTGTGAGCCGGCTCTCGGCGTGGATTTCACCATACCAGCCACAGTTCAGTTTACGGACCAGTGTGCTCTTATGGAGCAAATGACCAAAATGATGCCCAAGGCGTATCCTGGGCAGTAGGAAGAATGAGAGAGGAATCAAAAAACGATGCCCTTGGCATCGTTTTTTCTGGCTTCACTGCGGTGCATATTAGATAAAGTTCGAATGTACTTTGACCATCATCCTGATGAAACCGACTAATGCGCCTCGGGCTCCCTGCGGTCGCTAGCTAAACCAAAAAAATTTCCTTACCTTTCCTTTTTCTTCGGCGGGGGGGCGTGGGGGGGAGCCGGACAAATATGGAAAGGAAATTTTTTGGTTTTGCTTCCGCCGCTTCAGACTACAAAATGAGCATTGGTATTATAGCATCTGTGGTTATGTAGCGTTGCTCATTTCTCCATCTTTGCGGCGGCCGAGGCGCGTGCCATAGCAACGTTTAGTGGTAACTCGACCGATCGCGAAATACACGCAATCGCCTTCGCACAGCCCGCTCGCTTTGCTCACGCCGGCTGCTTCGGCGCTTACGTGTATTCGCTTGAGGCTTCGATAGAGTTTTGTGGTAACTCACTCAAGCGGATTGCGCTAAAGCACAAACAAATCTGCATGTGCTTGCCCCACCCTGTGTACTAATTAAGCAAACATACTGTCATAATCAGGAATTACCTTATTTACATCAATATCCAAATATTCTTTGGCGAATTGCTTCGCGTTCATTTTATTAAATACTTCTGGACTAATATCTTTCCCCGTCGCATTAGAACGGACGATTTCATAAGCAAATCTTTTTAGTCCGCCTGGAGGCATTGGCTGTCCCAGTTGACTCCCCAAAATTCCCGCGAGCTGGCTACTAATGCGCCCTCGAGCAGTCTTCGCCATTCTACCATTCTTTTGAAGCTCTTTCAGGAAATACTCACGAAACACAGCAATATTTCCCTCTGTTACTGGTAGGACACTGGCTTGAGGCCCCTGTGTTTCACCAAAAAACTCTTTTGCAAACTTTATGCGATCAATATCATCATCAGGCACGGGTGTTAGCGATTCTTTTTTACGCCCCTTGAAGAGTTTTGCTATAGCTTCTCTTTGTTCCGCTACATCTGTATCAGTCATCGGACGATCACGCAAAGGTGCTACTGTTTCTGAAGCAGCATTGTCTGGTAAATGAGCCTGAGCAGAAACCTTGGATTGAGCACGAATTATTTCTAATTCAGCAGTGGCAATAGCTGTCCTTTTTAGGTTGTCATTATGTTGAGCTATTAAACGATCGTAATTGTCACTGGAACTTAAACCGATTTCATAATTAACCATATCTAATCTTCTCTTTGCAGACTGTGCTGCCAGAAGCTCTCCTTCGAAATACTTTTTGCTAAGAGGGTCTACCCGCCCATCTTCAAACATTTTTTCTAGATCTTGGACATATTTGATGCTTGCTGCCAGTAATTGTTCGGGTGTTGCATTAGGTTCTAATGCCTCCATCAGTTTTTGCATTACCTTTATTCCTCGCTTTTCTACAGTTGGGTTTATCAGCTCCCCAGCAGGTTCTTTCTCTGTATGGGTCTTTATTTTAAGCTCTACCTCCCGTGCAACCATATCAGCTGTTGTGGCAGCCATTATTGCGGCCTCATTCGCTGTAAAAGGTTTATTTCTTTTTTCAGGTTTCCGTGGTCGGATTTCTCTTTGTTCAAGTGGCCGACCTAGTGTTCCGTAATATCTATCTGCCATCTCGGTCGGCATGAGAGTACCATCATCAGCATACACAAATTGTGATCTCCCCGTTTTAGCATCCTGACTCAGCAAGTTTGCCTCAGCATCAGTAACGGGTAATTTTGTTCCTTCTAAATTTTTTGGTTGTGGAGGGTTGAACCCACCTGTTTCGAATCCACTCATAGATTTTGTTGATTAGATTAGGGCTACTATTTCAAAAGTTCGTCAGTTGAAACTCCAACCGCTTTCGCTAATTTCGCAATTGTTGCAAGTGTTGGGTTCGTTTTGCCGTTTTCTATCGTACTAATAAAACCGCGACTTACTTCCAAGTCTCGGGCAATATCTCCTTGTGAGATACCTTTCTTTGTTCTAATCCTTTTCAGGTTTAGACCTAATTTTGTGGATTCACTTTGCATTATCCACAGTATATCGCACTGGTATTGTATATCACAATGTTATGATATAATGTAACATGAAGCGGCGGAAGCAAAACCAAAAAATTTCCTTTCCATATTTGTCCGGCTCCCCCCCACGCCCCCCCGCCGAAGAAAAAGGAAAGGTAAGGAAATTTTTTTGGTTTAGCTAGCGACCGCAGGGAGCCCGAGGCGCATTAGTCGGTTTCATCAGGATGATGGTCAAAGTACATTCGAACTTTATCTAATATGCACCGCAAATTTTCGAAATTCAAAACTGGAGAAGAAAGATGGTCGGCGCGAAGCGCCGTCTGTTCCGCATTCCCCCCAAGAAATCCCCAGTCTGAAAGGATTTTCCACGCTCCGCGTGGCTCGTCGTTTGCCAATACAATTCTATGAATAATCAAACCAAAAAGTTTTTCATATATACTCGCAAGTCTACGGACGACAAAGACAGACAAGTCCGCAGTATTTCTGACC
>CAYWLN010000017.1:0-12790 GCA_964459475.1 uncultured Bdellovibrionales bacterium
ACGATATCAGTCAACCGTATCATAGTGAAATCTTTTTGGCTCTTACGCTCTGCTTACGAGGGATTCTTTTCTTTTCCGTCAGCGACTCGTGCCGTCGTAATTCTCGCTCATCGGCCAAGAGACGATCTTCGAGCGCATCAATCTCATGCTCTTCCCGTCGTAGCGCTCGAAGGAGCCACAGGATCATGGCTCCAAAGACTCCAAACGAAATCAGGCTCCCGCCGAGGACAAACGTGAGCGGACTTCCAAGTGACTGCATACTGTCGCGAAGTTCCTCCCAGTAGGTATCCCGGGCCATACCAGCATCCTGCCATGCCTGACATTTGGTGAGATAGGGCACCACATGCTCATCAGTCAAAAAGAGCTGATTGGTTTGCTTCGTTTCATTGAAAGCCGTCCGCGCTACGTCGCAGTGACGATCCATAAATGCCGCGAAGCCCTGACGAAAATACTCTCCGTACTGGCCTTCTTCGGGCAAGACCCGCGCTTCAAGCGCCAATGCTTCGACGAGGCGAATAGGCAACGCAAAGGCAAAATTATCCCCTGCCGAACGTGTGAGCTCATCAGTCTGAAATGTCACCATGCCGAGTACTTGCCCCTCATCATTAAACAGTGGTCCGCCACTCGAACCTTCTGACACCTTGGCGTCCGTCTGATATATTTTAAACTGGCCATCTTCAGATTCGCGGATAGCACTCACTACTCCCCGCGTAAATGTGGCTTCAGATGGGTCTTTTTCATTGATTTCTGCCGTAGCCGGAAAGCCAAAAATATACACTTTACTCCCGACCGAGAGATCCTCCGCCCGACCAAGGGTCAAGGCTGGGAGACGCTCTTCACGTATCTTGAGGAGGGCCACGTCACGGCTATCATCCATAAAACTCTCGTTTTCTGCCACGATATCAGCAGGGAATCCCGTCGTAATCAATTGCTCAAGTGGCATCTTGGTGGCTCCAGGACGAAGCACCGCTATCTCATGATGGAGATCAAAGTCGCTCTCCTGAATCACATAACGAATGATCTCCCGCGAAAACTCTTGGCTCCTTTCATCACGGAGAAATGCATCCATCTCTTGCTCACTTAGGAGGAGTGCGTTTTCAAACACGGCTGAGAGAGCGCTCTCAGTCGCGAGCATGGTCTTGATAGTTTGGAGTGATACCACATGCGCGTTCGTGGCAATATATCCATCCGGATGGATAATAAACCCAGTGCCAGAGAGATACTCATCGATTGGGACGTCAGTAAAGCGGTCTGGAATTGTGGCTACCAGTCCTGATCGTATATCTACCTTGATAGCCGGGATCCTTGCCGTCCCAGTGACATGCTCGGCGATCCGTACGACACCCGGCTTGACCAAATCAGCGAGCGCCTCTTCAGAAAGGGCAGCGAACGCTGTATTCCCCGAGATGAGGATGAGCATGCCCACTATGAGCCCTCGCATGGTGAAACGGTACAAGTATTTTCTTTGTTTTTTCATAAGCATCATTACCTCTATTGTACCACGAATTTCCTTGATTCAAGGCTTTTTCTTCATTGACAGGGCCAGTTATTTCTGCTAGGATAAACAACCTACTTCTAATCATATTTTCTATGTTTCAGCGTCTTTCGGAGCTCTCTCGCCGTGGCTTGACCCGCATCGAACAGTACCCTGTTATTAGCTTTGTTGTCTTACTGGTACTCTTGTTTGGCATAATCGGAGTCAGTTTTGTACTTCGCACCCCCGAAGTTATCTCTCCTGAGAACACATCCGAAGCCAAAGTAAGTCCTCTTTTTGTGCCAGAAACTGATCCTGCCTTCATCACTGTCCCAGCCAAAGCCAAAAAGGAAACGATTGTAAACGTGGTCGCTCTCGCCCCTGGTATCGTCTCAACACTCCTTGTCACACCTGGACGCGCAGTCACGAGTGGCCAGACACTTCTCGTCCTCACCAATGATTATCAGGGCGGCAGCGCCGAACTCAGTAAGTCACTCGCCAGCGAAAATGCCCGCCTTACTCTAGAACTGGCCAAAATCGATAAGGACATCACAGCCCTCAAAGAAAAACAGACCAAGCGCGACTCAAGTCTCAGTAACACCGAAGAGGACATCGCCCTGGCTGAATTGGAAAAGGACCGAGCCACTCGCAAAAGTAGTCTCTCCCAAAGCGCTTTGTCGCTTCAGCTGAGCACCCAAAGTGATGCCGTCCTCAAGCCAAAGACCTTTGTGAGTGGCATCGTCACCAGTCTCCGCGTCAAACGAGGCGACCTCGTCACGGCTGGTCAGGTGCTCGCCACCATCATGAGTCCCAAAGGGGCCACTACGCTCGAGGTACTCCTTGATGCAGACAACGCCCGATTCTTTGCTCCTCACTCTGAAGCTCGCCTCCAGATTGGTGACGAGACGATAACGCTCCTCCCAACATACTTTGCGGCCAGTGAAAATGAGAATGGTTTATATTCGATCTTGTTTGCCCTTTCGCCAGAAATGGCGAGCAAAGTAGTCAATGGTGACTACCTCCGTATCGAACTCCCACTTGCTTCAAGTGATAGTCTCCTTATTCCCATCGATGCTCTCTACCAGGATGAGGCCAAGGCTACGCTACTCGTCCTCGAAAACGATATCGCTACACCTCGAACGGTTACCCTTGGTACACTCCATGGCAGCTATGCCGAAATCAAATCGGGTCTCTCCCCTGCGGACCGGGTCCTGCTCTCACGTTCTGTGATCGCCGGTGACAGAGTAACTCCCCGGTAACAACTCTTATGGAAAAAGAATCCTCCTTCCTCGAGCGCCTCACCTTCGACGCCAGTCTCAATCAGACGGTGATAGCTCACTACTTCAAAAATATCCGGACTATCGTCCTCGTAGTCCTCACTCTCACGGGCGCCGGTCTCGCCACCTTCTTTTCGCTTCCTCGTGAACT
The DNA here is from genome assembly GCA_964459475.1 of uncultured Bdellovibrionales bacterium. Lineage (GTDB taxonomy): Bacteria > Patescibacteriota > Minisyncoccia > Moranbacterales > UBA1568 > UBA1568. The sequence continues at coordinate 2,903 of CAYWLN010000017.1, forward strand.
CAACCCGAACATTCAGATTCCAATTGTCTTTGTGGCGACACCCTTTCCCGGGGCCGGACCTGAGGACGTCGAGAATCTCGTCACTATCCCTCTCGAGGACGCAGTGAGTGGTCTCTCTGGAGTCGAAAAGGTATCCTCCGTCTCCCAAGAAAATATCTCCACCCTCAATATTGAATTTAGTTCTGGTACCGATCCGGAGCGAGCCAAGCAGGATGTGGTCAGTGCGCTCGATAGCGTGACCAATCTCCCGCCAGACGCCGAGGCGCCCAAAGTACAGGTGCTCGATTTCCAGAACCAGCCAGTACTCAACTTTGTCCTCTCAGGTTCCGAGGGCGTGAGTCTCAATCGGTTTGCTGATACCCTCGAAGAAGAGCTGAAAAATCTGTCTGGCGTAGAAAAAGTCACGCTCTCCTATCGAAAGCAGGAAGAGATAAACCTCATTGTAAAGCCTGAGGTTCTCACTGAAAGAGACCTCTCTCCCCTCGCGCTTGCAGGGAGCATTGAGACCGCTATCGCCAATCATCCAGCCGGCAATGTCAGCACCGACAGTACTTCCTACGCCCTCACGCAGTCAAAAAGCGCTGAAACAGTGGCTGAACTCCGATCCCTGCCTCTCTCCCTAGGCAAGGACATCGTACCGCTCGGCGATATTGTCACCCTCCGCACCGAGCCCAAACGAAACGCCCCAGAAAGCTATTACGCTGATGCCACGACTCTACCCACTCGAGGTATCGTCTTTTCTGTGTTCAAAACAGACACGGCCGATGCTACCACGCTCGTCTCCACTATCTTGAGCACAAACGAACGTCTCCGTCAGGAGTACGGAAAGCAATTTATCTTTGAACCTATCTTTGACGGTGCCAAAGAAATCAAGAAAAGTTTTGACCAACTCTTTCATGACTTTGCCATCACCATTCTTCTCGTGTTTATTGTCCTCTTTACCTTCTTCGGTCTCCGTCAATCCTTTATCGCCGCCCTCGCCATACCGCTTACTTTCCTCGGCACTTTTCTCGTCATGAGTGCCACTGGTATCTCTATTAACTTCATCGCTCTTTTCTCCCTCCTCCTCGCCCTCGGGATCTTGGTCGACAATGCCATCGTCATCATTTCGGCCATGGCCAGTTATGAACGCACCAAGAAGTTCTCTCCTGATGAAGTAGCCCTCCTCGTCTGGCGCGATTTCAAAGCAGTTATCTTTACGACCACCATTACAACTGTTTGGGCCTTTCTCCCTCTCCTCCTGGCCTCTGGTATCATCGGCGAGTTCATCAAACCAATTCCGATTGTCGTTTCGTCCGCTCTCGCCATCTCGGCCGCGGTCGCTCTCTTTATTGTCATCCCTCTCATGGCCATGCTCCTTCGGGGTAATTTCCCTCGTCGGGTCATCATTTTGGTCACAGTCTTGGTCGCGTTCCTCCTCGCCACTCTCCTCTATCTCGTCCTCCCAGCTGGACCATGGCAGATTCCTCTCTTTCTCCTCTCACTCCTTGTCCTCTTCCTCCTCGCCAAGATTTCGGCCAAGGTTCGTGGATCGCTCCATACATACGAGGCCTCCCACTTCACCCGCGCCTTTGAGACGCTCCATCGGCTCTCCGATCGAGGGATATTCAACTTTGATCCCTTGGCCCACCGCTATGAGCACTTCATTGCTGACATCCTCCGTTCCAAACAAGCCCGTCGTCGCACCATTGGGGCGCTCATCATCTTCTCGCTCTGCTCCTATGCCCTCGTACCACTCGGATTGGTGGTCAATGAATTTTTTCCCGAAGACAACCAAGACACCATCTATGTGAGTGTCGTCCTTCCCAAAAACTCCACGCTCACCGAAAGCACCGCGGAGGGACTCACCCTCCTCTCCGAGCTCCGTTCATTTCCAGAGGCCCGCTTTGCTCTCCTCGAAGTAGGTGCCGCTCCACCGACAGACAACTTTGCGACTGGCAAGGACTGGAACAACCTCCTCATTACCCTCATCATGGAGCCGGCCAAGACCCGTTCCCTTACCTCAGGTGAAATCGTGGCCAAGCTCAATCGCGACTATGCCTCATACACTGCGGGTACCTTTACCGCCAGTCAGCTCTCCGGAGGGCCTCCAGCTGGGAGCGATATCGAGCTCAAACTCCGAGGCGAGAGTCTCTCAGAACTCCAAGTCTACGGTGAAAAGGTGAGCTCCTACCTCAAGACTCAGCCAGGCATCACGAACGTCTCCACTTCTATCACGAGTGGGGCAAGTAAAATTGTCTTTACGCCCGACCAAGCCAAACTGACCACCCACGGCATCGGAGTAAACGACACCGCCTTTCTCCTCCGCACACTCGGAAGTGGCTTCACCATCAAAAACGATGCTCGCTTAGACGAAGACAAATTCGATATTATCCTCCGCCTCGGTGAGACAGCAAATCTCGAGAATCCGGCCGCCATCGGTCTCATCTCTGTCCCGACTCGTGATGGCATACTCCCCCTCACTAGTCTCGGTAATCTCACCCTTGCTCCCAACCCGACCCTCATTACCCGTGAAGATGGCAAGCGTACCCTCTCGGTAAGTGCCGGTGTATCGTCTGATTATTCGGTGAGTACCATCAATGCCGACCTCGAACAGTTTGCCGAAACCCTCAACCTCAAAGACGGCTACGATTGGAAAACTGGTGGTGTGAACGACGAAAACAACAAGTCCGTCCAGTCAATCCTCCAGGCGATGCTCCTCTCCGCTATCCTCATCTTTGGGACTATGGCTATCCAGTTCAACTCGTTCCGCAAGGCCCTCATTGTCCTCCTCGTGGTACCACTCGCTGTCTCCGGTGTCTTTATCGTGTTCTCGCTCTTCGGCATCCCCCTCTCATTTCCGGCCTTGATCGGCATCCTGGCCCTCTTTGGCATCGTGGTCAACAACTCGATCATCATGGTCGACAAGATCAACAAGAACATGGAAAGTGGTCTCCCCCTCACCCAGGCTATTAGCGAAGGAGCAGCCAGTCGGCTCGAACCCATCCTCTTGACGGCACTCACCACCATCGTCGGGCTCATCCCAATTACCCTCTCCGATCCAATCTGGCAGGGACTCGGTGGCGCCATCATCGCTGGTCTCACCTTTTCTGGGGTAGCCAAGCTCTTCTTCATCCCAGTCGTTTACCAACTGTGGTTCGCTGAGAAAGAAGCGCCTGCCAAGCCCTTGACCGATGACTACCGCGCGAGCTTTCATACTCCCACGGCTTAGGAGTCTTGAATGTAAAGAAAAACTCCCTCTTAATTAGGGGAGTTTTCTTTTGCCTAGCTATTTCAGAGAGATAGTGACCGACTCTACGACTACTGGAGTGACCGGGCTTGAGCCTTCGCCACCAGGCTTGGTGGGAGCCGTAGCAATAGCGTCCACTGCTTCGAGGCCTGACACTACCTGTCCAAAGATGACATAGTTCGGTGGGAGTGGCGCATCCTTATGCATGATAAAGAATTGACTGCCGTTGGTATCAGGACCAGCATTTGCCATCGCCACCGTCCCACGCTTGTATTCACCAGCGAACTCCTCATCCGGAAATTTATAGCCTGGGCCACCCATCCCTGTCCCCTCTGGATCACCCCCCTGAATCATAAAGCCCGGGATCGTACGGTGAAATATCGTCCCATCATAGAACTTTTCCCGAGCAAGAAAAACAAAGTTGTTAACCGTCGCTGGAGTCTCTTTGGCATTTAGGGCAATCACGATATCGCCCTTGCTCGTCACGAGTGTCGCGCTATACTCTTTCTTCGCATCGATCGACATCACCGGTGGATAGGAATACATAGTTTTCTTGGTTACGGGTTGGGACTCTGGCTTCTTCTCTCCCTTGGCTGGTGGCGTCTCCGCTACCGGCTTAGCCTTTTCCAATTCGGAGAAATTGAGGTTGTCCATCACGGCCTTTTCCTGCCTCACTTCTGGCGTGCTACAGCCCGAAAGGAGGATGGCTCCTACGAGCAAAAGCGGGATACGGAGAGTTTGTTTCATAGGTATCTCTTAGCGAATTCCTCATCTAGTATAGCGTAGAGCGTGGTACCGTGCCAGGGAACTAGCGGGGAGGCGCTTCCCGCAGGACCTCGAGCTCCTCTGTCACAATAGGATTGGTCTGAAAGCTGCTCAAAAAACTGAGTCCATTTTGGGCACAGAATTCATTAATACGTTCCTGGAGCACCAGGTCATAGCCACTTGAGAGGGCCAGGGCAGAAAGGACGACAAGAACGCCAAACGCCTGGCGAATCCGTGGCAAATAGGGCGACAGTGATCGCATTTCCGAAAGGAGGTGCTGGCTCAATAGGGCTAGACCATAGAGTGGGAGCGCAATCCCGAGTGCAAAGGAAAGCATCACGAGCACCAGTCCAAACGACAGTGGTTGCGTCGCAGAGAGCGACCCGACGGTCGCGAGTATGGGACCTGCGCAGGGTGACCAGACGATGCCGATGGCCCCACCCGTCAAAAGTCCACCCTTAAAGCCCTGCCGCTTCTCAAACAGTCCGCTCTTTACGGGAATGAGTCGACCAAAGACTGTCTCCAGCCAGTGACCCAGAGACGGGAAAATCAAGGTCATCCCAAACAAGAGAATGAGGCTCGTGGCTACCACACGGAGCGTTTCTGGTTCAAGGGGCACCAGGTGCAGGAATGAAGTAATGAGAAGCGTAAAGAATGATAGACTCATGGCGAGCCCCATGACCATACCAAGTGGTCGGCGCTTTCCACCAGCACCGGCCGAAAAGATAATCGGTAGAATCGGCCACACACACGGCGAAAGTACGATAACGAGCCCAGACAAAAACGCAAAGAGGATAAGGAGTAACATATTGATAGAAAATTGTGTACTCGTATTGTAACATGCGAACGGGGTTGAGCACGTCGGTCGCGACCGACGGTGCTTGACTTTTCTCTTTTTTTGCGCTATAATAGAGTTGTTGAGAAGTGAAAAACGGGTGAAGACGTCCACGTCTACAGCCCGTTTTTTCTTTCTCAACTCCCTCTTTAACACAGCCTGCCGAGGGACGGGCCAAAAACAAACATACACACGTATGGAAGAAGTAAAAATGGAGACGCTTGAGACGCAGAGTGGTTGCACCACTTGTGCCCACGCTGCCAAGTCAGCAAGCGAAAGTGAAGAGACAGCGATGGCTTTCCTCCTCGCTCTCCTTCCGGTGATTACCCTCACCTTCTTTGGACAAGTCGGTCTCTTGTAAGAGAACCACTCCCAAATCAAAACCCCCGCATCTCGCGGGGGTTTCTTTTTTTGACTTCATCGTTCGTTATTTCTTGCGACCGGCTTTGGTACGATCAGTTTCAGTGAGGAGCTGTTTGCGGAGACGTACCGAGTGCGGGGTCACCTCAAGGTATTCATCCACGAGCATGATTTCAAGACCGCGCTCAATCGTGATCTCAATCGGTGGCACGAGCTTGATGGCTTCATCAGCACCCGAAGAGCGCATGTTACTCATCGCTTTCCCCTTGATGGGGTTCACGGCCATATCAGTCCCTTTGGTGACATTCCCCACAACCATACCCTCGTACACTTCGGTCGACGGAGCCACATAGAGGAGGCCACGCTCCTGGAGGTTGTTGAGTGAGAACGCAAGCGCTTTACCGGTCGCCATCGATACCATCGAACCCTCATCGCGCTTCTTGATGTCGCCAGCATACGGGCGGAACCCGAGTACCCGAGAGTAGAGCGTCCCTTCTCCACGCGTATCCACCATAAACTCTCCACGGTAACCAAGGAGACCTCGAGTCGGTACTTCAAAAATGAGGCGAGTATAGCCGCCGGAACCCTCTTTCATTTCCATCATAATCCCCTTGCGCTTGCCCATCTTCTCAATGACGGTTCCGGAAACCTCCATCGGACACTCGACCGTTACTTCTTCAAATGGTTCAGACTTGACCCCATCAACCTCCTTGATGATGACCTGGGGCTGGGAAACCTGAACTTCATAGCCTTCGCGACGCATGTTTTCAAGCAGGATAGCCACGTGGAGCTCGCCTCGGCCATAGACCTTGTACGAACCATCAAAGAAATCGATCTTCAGTCCCACGTTGATTTCTAGCTCCTTCTCCAAGCGCTCACGAAGCTGTTTGTTGGTCACATACTTCCCTTCGCGTCCAGCAAACGGTGAATCGTTGACGAGAAAGTTGAGCGAAATAGTCGGCTCATCAATAGCAATCTCTGGGAGGAGCTCCTCGTCTAGGGTCGTACTAACCGTATCTCCGATTTCAATATTCGGCAGACCAGCAATCATAGCGATGTCACCCGCTTGAACTTCCTCAGATTCGACACGTTCCAGACCTCGAAACGTAAAGAGTTTCACGATGCGACCGGTTTCGTTCTTACCGGCACTATTGCGGATAATGACAGGATCATTCACCCGGAGCTTGCCCTGGTAGAGGCGAGCCACGGCTAGGCGACCGACGAAATTATCATAGCCGAGATTGAACGGCTGAGCCCGAAGCGGCAAGTCAGTATTATGGAGTGCAGCCGGTACGCGCTCAAGGATAGTATCGAGGAGTGGTGAGAGGTCCTTGCCTTCATCACTGAGAGACAACTTGGCGATACCTTGTCTCGCAATAGCGTACACCACCTTGAAATCGAGCTGCTCATCGCTCGCCCCGAGATCGAGGAAGAGTTCAAATACCATCTCCGCGACCACTTCCGGACGAGCAGCTGGCTTGTCGATCTTGTTTAAGACCACGATTGGTTTGAGTCCGAGCTCAAGCGACTTCTTGAGTACAAATCGAGTCTGAGGCATCGGTCCTTCCTGAGCATCCACCACCAGTACCACGCTATCGATAGAGCGGAGTACTCGCTCCACTTCTGAACCGAAATCGGCGTGACCGGGGGTATCGACGATATTGACCTTGGTATCTTTGTAGAACAAGGCAGCATTCTTGGCGTAGATAGTGATGCCCCGCTCCTGTTCAAGGGCGTTTGAATCCATGGAAACGTTGTCGGCTGTCACCATGCCGGTCTGACGCATGAGCGCATCGGTGAGGGTAGTCTTTCCATGGTCAACGTGAGCGATGATAGCAATGTTTCTGATTTCCATAGTCTTCTCGTTAGTCATAAATGAGCTTCTGTTATCGAAAAATGGCGCCCCAAGGCCCCATTTCTTTCGGCATCACTGATAGTCCATACTACCCCACATTCTGTCCTTTGGCAAGAGCGAGGGAGAGCCCAGGGGCAGAACCTCCTTAGCGACTCAAGAGGTTAATCCGGTTGGCTGCTGTCGACAGGGCATCCTGAGAGGACTTGGCGCCACTGACGACAGCATCAATCATATCGATGAAGATACCGTCCACCGCCTCTGGATTCCCCTGATACCAATTTTTCGCAATGAGATTGCCGTAAGCAAACGGGGCCAATCGGACGTCCTCTTGCTGTTCCTCGAGGATATCACGTCTGGCTGCCGGCTTCTTGGTCTTGGCGAGATACTCCGCCGTCGGATCAATCTCGAGTACTGCCTCTTTGGTCGTCCCAGCGAGACCATTTATGAGTGTCATTTTCTTGTCCTTTCCCTCCATGGTCAAGAACTTAAGAAACTGCCAAGCCTCAAAGGTCCGAAGATAATTCTCCTTGGCCGGATCAGTTGGCGTCGCTGATTTTTGCGCAAAGGGGTCTTCTTCCTTGGAATTTTCCTTGGACACCGCGTAGCCCCAATAGTTGGCTACGTTTACCGGTGCGTCCTTGTTAAATTGTGGCAGTGGCGCTACGCCGATATTCAGCTTGGCGTTCTTTTGCTTGATTGTATCGTACTGCCACGAGTAATTGATCATCATCGCCGTCGTCCCCTCGTAAAAGGAATCGATGGAGTAGTGCTGTCTGGCATTCCAGGTATACGCTGGTGATCCGATTTTGGCAAACTGAGTATAAAAGTCGAGTGCTTGTCGACTCGGCTGATCGATAAATGACACCCGTCCACCCTTTTTAGGCTCTTTGATTTCCGAACCGAGCTGAAACATCAAGACAGTCAAGACATCTGAAGAACGATTGATATTGGTCCCCGTCCCGAGAGCTACTCCCGAGAGGGTAATATTACCAAACTGGTCGAGAGAGGTCAGACGACCCGCGAGTCGAGCTACTTCATCCCAGGTTTCTGGTGCCTGCGATATACCAGCCGCATTAAAGAGGTCTTTGTTGTAGTAGAGTGCCAGCGAATCAGCCGAAAGCGGGATACCATAGATCTTGTTTTCTGTCCCAATAAAATCCGAGGCCACGACATCCACAAACGCCGAACGGAAATCTCGCTCGGTGAGGAGTTCCGTCGGAGCCGGCGCCGTTTTGTCTTCAAAGGCCGAGCGCCAAGAATTGCGCACCATGAAAATATCTGGGCCCTTGCCGGCAGCAAAAGCATTGATCAAGTCCTCCTTGTATGTTTCGGGCGAGAGCTTGCGATACTGAATGCCCTTGATATAGGGGTTAATGCGCTGGTATTCAGCGATGGCCTTGGTGTAGGCATCACTATCATCAAACACGCCCCAGATCTCAAGAGAAACAAGATACCCGGGAGGGGCCTGGTCCTTGAGACCACAGCCAGACAAAACCACTGCACTGACAGTCAGCACAGCAAGAGAGATGAAGCGTTGAACACCAAACCAAGACATAGCTTATTTTTTGACAATAAATGCATAGTGGAATCCCCCTACTCCGAGTTCGCTTGCTACGGTGAGACCAGCCTCCGCGAGCAAACGCTTTAGTTCCTCTTTGCCGATGCGCAAGCTCTTTTCTGGACCAACCAACGATTCATCTGGGTTCCACTCCATGACCAGGGCCTGGCCACCAGGTTTGAGCACCCGCGCTACCTCACGCAAAAGCACATCTTTCTTCTCGTTCTGAAGAAGGACATCCTTGAGTACCACCCAATCCACATAGGAGCCACTGAGCCCCGACCCTTGTTCATTCTCGAGGTTGACGCGCTTCGCCATCACATTTTGTATCCCAAGCGTTTTGGCATGACTGGCTACTGCCTCAAGAGCCGAGGGGAGGACATCAAGCGCATAGACAGCTCCATCTTTTCCGACGTGCTTAGCAAATTCAAAAGAAAAATAGCCTGACCCGCAGCCAAAATCTGCCACGATACTCCCTGGCGCGACAGAAAGCTGACTCACCACCGTCGCTGGATCAACAAAATTCAAGTTTTGAGATGAGACCATAAAAAAAGCATTCACGGAGACGTATCTCTATTATACAACAAAAACGCTTGATTCAAAAGCACTTTTCATGTACAACAGATGGGTGGAGCAAGAATCAAGATGTGTTGGAGATGTGGCTGAGTGGTTGAAAGCAGCAGTTTCGAAAACTGCCGTAGGGGAAACTCTACCAGAGGTTCGAATCCTCTCATCTCCGCAAATTTTCGAAATTCAAAACTGGAGAAGAAAGATGGTCGGCGCGAAGCGCCGTCTGTTCCGCATTCCCCCCAAGAAATCCCCAGTCTGAAAGGATTTTCCACGCTCCGCGTGGCTCAAAAAGTACGGTTCGAGCTTCGATAATAAAGTTCGAACCGACTTTTTTGAACAAATGAAGATTTTCCTCATTTGTTCGGTCGTTTGCCAATTCCATATTGTATTTCAAAAACTTTTCCGTAAGTTCGAACCGATTATTCGATTTTTGTTCAAAAGCCGATAATTTCTCTTTGAGAAGCTGATTTTGATTGACCAACTTGTTTTTAGCTTCGCGATATTCTTCAAGTGATAATGCACTTTCAAGATAGGCACTCATCAGCTTCTCTATTTTGGAATCTAAAAGAGAAATATCGGCTTTCAAACTACCTACAAAAAGCGTACTCGATTGGATTACGGATGATTGCTCTTTTTTGTTTTCTTCAATCATCCAAGAAAGCCAATCGAGAGGCAAAGAAACTTTTTTGATTTCCTCTTGAATTTGAGAAGTGATG
>CAYWLN010000018.1:0-12374 GCA_964459475.1 uncultured Bdellovibrionales bacterium
ACAATCAACTCAAGTTCTTTTTTTACGGTGTCCAACGTGGCTCTTTGGTGATGAACCCCTCGTCATTAGCGAGCCGCGTTGGTAGAAGTTCATCTTCACTTCGTGGTGTGTCCCTCCTCAACCCGGCCCACTGTGGCCTTTTCGGAGAAACCCCATGACCCGTTTGCAAACCGCTCTGCCCCGTGCCTGCGTGCCGCCTGGTCTGCTCGCCTCCGCCAGCCTGGCTGCGATGAGCACGAACTTCCAGCGGGCCAACGCCGACCCGAAAGCAATCGATGCCGGCAAGCCGCCGCGCGATCTGGCCGATACCTACAAGTCGCTGAATCTGGCTGGCCACCCGGGCGCCGTCTACGTGCTGGTGTCCGACTACACGCTGAACGACGCCGCGATGACCACGGCGATGAAGCTGGTCGTGGGCTCGACCATGAACGGCCGCTACATCGACGACGCCGCTGCGAAGAAGCTGCTGGCTGACGACATGGCCGGCACGCTGAACATCGACCAGTGCCTGGGCAACGGCGTGGCCATCTCGCATCACCGTGAACCGCGCCGCGTCGCCGGCATCCCCCGCAACCGCGGCGAACACGTCGCCGTGCACTGATCATGCAGTGCCACATCACTGGTCCGCCCTAGGACCCCAACCGGACCCCCCAGCCACGCTGGTGCGGGTCCTCTTTCTTTTTATTGACCACGCTGGTCACGACCAGTGGTTGACTCCCTCTCCTCTTTTTGATACAATCGACACGCGTTCCAAAGTGGCGTTTTTTGTTTTGAAATATGGGTGTATAGCTCAGCTGGTAGAGCAGTGGCCTCTTAAGCCAACGGTCGTAGGTTCGAGCCCTACTACACCCACCGAGTGCTCGGGATTGCCCCGATAGCTTAATGGATAAAGCAGGACTCTTCTAAGGTCTTGATGGGAGTTCGATTCTCTCTCGGGGCACATGATGTAGGTTCCCCGCCAGCAACGCTTGAAGCGTAGCTTCTGCGGGCTGGGATTCCAACCGAGGGCACTGTGTTTTTAAAAAAGGATTCAGAGGGGTGGCCATCGTTCAATGGTAGGACAATGGTTTGTGGTACATAATAAATACGAAGTAGGCAGAGGGGTGGCCATCGTTCAATGGCAGGACAATGGTTTGTGGTACCATGAATGAGGGTTCGATTCCCTCTGGCCACCCCTGTGAATACTTCGTTTGGGTTCCCCGCCAGCAACGCTTGAAGCGTAGCTTCTGCGGGCTGGGATTCCCCGTGGTCACCCCTGTGGGTCTTTTTTTATACTCAAAAGAGTTCTCCAGGCCAAGTGAGACTCTTCACAACCGAGCCATCCTCTCGGAAAACCACGTATGCGGTAGACAATGCCTCTTGTAGGGCCCCATACTGGCTCGGAGAGGCGAGAAACAGCCCTGAGGTCATACTATCAGCATCAAAGGCTGTCCGAGCGAAAGCCGTGCACCCTACCACAGCCTCAATCGGCTTTTTGGTCGCTGGATCGAGAATATGATGCCATTTCTGCTCGTCTCGGCCGGCCTTTGCCGAAGCGGGCCAGCGACGTTTGAAGGTGTCCGAAACTGCTACCGCCTGGTGGTCGAGATCGATGGTCCCAAAGGCAGTATCGGGCCGTCCTGGGTACTCCAGGGCGACCCGGTACGGACTGCCGTCACGCTTGGTCGTCCCGTACATATCGCCACCACCCTCGACGAGAAAGTACCGGTACCCAAGACGCTCAAGGATACTCCCCACGAGGTCAATACAGTACCCCTTGCCAATACCCCCGAGATCAAAAGCCGTCGGACCATCGAGGGTAAGGGTTGTCCCCGAGAGTGACCAGCATGGGAGGACAAAGTCAGCCGGAGAAGAGGAAGCATCGGGCGCCATACCATAGCCTGCCCGCTCGAGGAGTCCCCCGACGGCCGGATCATACACGCCCCCTGTCAGTTCCCGGAGGAGGAGCGCCCGTGAGAGCATCACCGAAAATCGCTCCGAGATCTCATAGGCCCCCGGAGTCGCCTCGCGAAATCGATTGACCTCACTCGCAGGGATGAAACGAGAAAAGCGATTCTCAAAGGTCTGTACCTCGGTGAGAATCGCTTCCTCTTCTCTCGTCCCAAACTCATCATGATCAATGAGGAGAGTCCACTGTGTCCCGAGCGCTGGAAAACCGTAGGTTTTCATGAACGAGTCTTAGAGTTGCGCCTTGAGTGCTGGGAGAGCGGCGTTGAAGGCACCAGTCGTGAGCGATGACCCACCGACCCGGTCGACAGCACTGAGCTCGGCGAGCTTCTTGCCAGTGATAGCTTGTGGCAGACCCTCAGCAAAAGCCTTCTGACGATTCTGAGAAATGCCGTTGGTCGCAAGCACATCTACCGTGACACCCGTCACCATCCCGTTGGCATCCACCATCACATTGAAGCCTACTTCATCACTCCCACTGGGGTTGGTGTACGAGGTTTTGAGCGTAAGTGTCTTTGATCCCATCTCTTCGGTTTTGACTGTCTTGGTGTCAGTACCAGTCCCCTTGGTATCAGGGGCTACCATCTTCTTCTCTCCCTCTTCAGTCCCAGTAAACTTCCAGAACAACACCGCTCCGGCTACCAAGACGATACCGAGCACTCCGATGATTTTTCCCATACTTTTACTCTCAATGTTTAACAAAATACTACAGTCAAAGTATAACATACAAGGCTCATTGAAGCCAAAAGTGAGTATCTTACCTTTGACTCCAGTACAAAAATACGCTATAGTCGAAATTGACCGCGCTCGTACCCTCCCACATCCCTTCGGGAAGTAATTCGGGCAAGGCTCATGCGCCCCGATAGCTTCAGCCCAAGGCTGATCCGCCTCGGGCGGACAAGTGGATACCCGCCCGACTGAACGATTCAGTCGTTCGGGCGGGGAGCAGTTCAATATTGCGCTCGTAGCTCAGTGGATACCTGCCTGCCGGTAGGCAGGGAGTACTTGACCTTTTTGCCCCGATAGCTCAATGGATAGAGCATTGGTCTTCGGAACCAGTGATGGGAGTTCGATTCTCTCTCGGGGCACCACACACCAAAAAAATCACTCTACGGGGTGATTTTTGTTTGGCGTGTGCTTCCTTTCCCGACTTCATATTTTTTGAGGTATTCGCTCGGGACGTGCCACCACTCGGGCCGAGTCCGTTCATCTCCCTCTTTCCAGTATCCCGGGAGGACTTCATCCTGCCAAGGCCCGGTATAGATAGCAAAATGGAGGTGAGCCGGCCAGTAGCCGTTTTCTGGGGTATAGGCCTCGCCAACAAAACCGAGTGGCTCTCCGCACTCTACCTTTTCACCAATGCGTTTGAAGCTGGTCCCGAGATGTGCGTAGAGCGAATAAAAGACCTCGCGCCGTGGTTTCTTATGCCGAATGATGACAATGTGCCCCCAATTTCCCTTTTCTTCGGTACCAGCATGGAGCGCAGCATAGACGACTGTCCCACGCCCGATAGCCCGGACATCAGTCCCAGCCGGAGCGTTGCAGTCCTCCCCGAGATGGACACCCCAAAATGTCCCATCATGGTTGCCCCGCTTCCCAAACGGAAGTCCACTCACCTGATAGGGCTCGAGAGGAAACACGACTTTGGGAGTCACGGGATATTTCATACGGTACGTTACTTTTCGTAATCAAGCTTACGGACGATATCGCGCATCACGAGGATACTGGCCAAAAAGGCGACTGCCCCGACAAACCGGAGGCCTTTGGAAATGAGTGCCCACGATGGGTCACTGGCGCTCACCGCTGTGAGACCGATGGCATCAGCGAGCGTCACCGCGGACGCTGCCACCACAAAGAGCTTGTAGGACCAGTCGAGCTCCTTTTCCACCCGCCAGACGATGCCGATGGCAAAGACGAGGACGAGGAGAAAAAAGAGGATTGTGAGTACATCTATCCCCAGAAACACCATGTCTATAGCCATAATAATAGCGTTATTTACGAATAAATCCAGCCCGCTCTAGGTCATACTCCGTGACCTCCCTATCACCCTGTAGGTAGAGGGCGAACTCACGGATAAAGAGAAAGAGCCAGAGAAAGAGAAGCAGAAGGAAGAAAAAGACGATCCAGCCAAGAGAATCAATGACATCGGCATAGGTGAGACTCCCACCACTCGCCAGTCCGATGAGAGGGAACTCATTGACCATAAATGGTGCCAGACGACTCACATTCAGTGTATCCAAGAGCACCTCTGCCTGGACAAAGTGTGCTCCAGGAGCCATGTACATCGGTATTGGGAAAGCTTCTGCGATAACTGCTCCTTCGGTCAGGACCGTCTTACGCGTCTCGGAAAAGAGGAGGTTCTGGTTTTCATCAAGGATGCTGTACCGAATTGGGACTACAATCTGATCATAGCGTGAGGCCAGAATACCGATAATGATCTGCGTATGCAGTATTTCTCCCTGGAGCACCCGGTCACCCTCATTCTCGACCGTGAGTACAAATTGTAGCGGGCTAGCGAACGCCTGAGCTGATGCACCAGGTTTGGTTGGCGATACCCCCTTCGATTGCTTGGACCCAGTCTCCTCATCACGTTTCAAGATATCAAAGCGGAGTGAGGCGGTAGCCTGGCGAGTACTATCGAGTGGATCGGTCGCCGTCACGGTAAAAGTCTGACTCCCTGATGGGACCCCATAGGGTGGTTTCCACTCCCAATAGCCATTCCCATTGGCAGAAAACTGCGCCACAAACGAGGTACCAATGGTAACCACCATGGTAGCCCCAGGCATACTCGTTGTCCCGGTAAAAATAGGCCGACGGTCACCCACTCGAGGCATACCATTGTAGGCATCGATATTGCGTCCACCAAAGGACACAATAGTGACGGCCGGAGGTGGCGCGGTTACCTCACAGAGGCTCGGCGTGGTCACTGAGACTGGGAGAGAGGTAGCCGAACCCGGACCCATCGGGCCATACGCAGTCACGACGTACTCATACGTGGTAGCGACTACTACACCCGTATCAGTATAGGCGGAGGCAGCAAGCCCACTCACGAGAGTGAGGCTATCGCGGTCGATAGTATAGGTGTAGGTATTGACGTCATTAGCCCAGTCTAGTGCTACACTCAGTGTCCCATTGGTTTCGTTACAGTCTGCGATAGCTGTCACGACCGGTACCACTGGTGGATCGAGCACGGTAGCGGTGATAGTGATCGTATCATCAGCCAGAGCGCGAAACTTCTGCCGGAGATCATAGGAGAGCATCCCTGGATCAAAAAAGGCCAGCACAAAATACACTCCCAGAGTCACCGAGAGGGCGATAGTATGCCACTTGATAATTTTCCGTAGAAAAACTCTACGGCTTGACATGCTCTTCCGCATGCTCGTATTATACCACGCACTCCGCGCATTTTTGACTACGCGTTCAGTTTCAAGACATCGATCACCTTGCCATTGATGACAAAGTCATCTTCTTCAGTCAAAAAAATAGGTTTGTGCTTTTTGTCGGTGGATTCTGGGAGAAGCACGATGTTTTTGCCATCTACGGTGCGATAGGTTTTGACGGTGGCCATACCATTGATCACCACGAGGACCTTATCCCCATTGTTGTAGTGTTTCCAGGTCGAATCGACGAGAATAAAGTCACCGCTCTGGATAGTTTTGCTATTGACCCGGGCCTTGTTCATCGAGGTACCAGAGACCTGGATAGCAAAGACGTTGCGACTGTCCCGCACGATACGCTTGGACACCTTGAGATACCCCTCGATATACTGGTCGGCGAACATCGTAGCTGCCCCGGCGTTGGCCATGCCGAAGACGGGCACATCAAGAAAGCCGTCCTTGGTCACCCCCTTGAGCGATATGCCCCGGTCCTCACTGGTGCGTTCGATATAGCCCTTGTCCTCGAGCTCATTCAAGTAAAGAAAAAAGCTCCGGAGACTCTTCAACTTCAGTCCAAGCTGGCCCGAGACCTCCTGGATCTCGCGCACGGTCGGCATGGTGCCATTTTCTGAGAAAAATTGTTTGATGGCTTGGAGAACAATCTGCTGCTTTGGGGTAAGAATCTTCATACGTATGTGTTTTATATTGTTACACTATAAAATATACACCCTGTATAAAATATGTCAACCCTGTGTAATTTCGCTCCGCGAATACGGACTCTCGTCCGATTACACAGGGTCAAGCAAAAACCCCGCCAATGAGACGGGGCTTTCTGTACGGGAGCAGGCTAATTCTTGATCTCGTAGGTGAGTGTCACCTGGACCTTGGTATTCTGTGTTCCTGACTCGATTACCGGCGGAGCGCTCACTGCTTTAGCAGACATCTCCATATCTCCTCCCATACCGTAGTATGGCATCACAGGATTGGTGTTTTCATAGAGCGAGACCAACTTGCCGAGACGAAATCCAGCCGTCTTGGCGAGAGTTTTGGCCTTCTTCTTGGCTTCGGCAATAGCCTCAGCCCGAGCCTCATCACGAGCAGCCGTATCATCATCTACCGTAAACCGCACCTCAGAGACACTGTTGGCACCGTTTTCTACGACTCCAGAGAGGAGTGCACCGAGCTTGCTACTCTCACGGACTTTGACCTCAAGCGTCTGGGTCAGATTGTATCCAGTGATAGTCGGGGCTGGACAGCTCCCAGCCGTACAAGGATTGTAGCTGTAACGTGGTGAGAGGTTGTACTGAGACGTCTTGAGATCGTCCTTGTCTACCCCCTGCTCCTTGAGATAGGCATTGATGCGATTCATCTTTTCCGTATTGGCGCCCTGCACCTCAGCGACGTCCTTGCCACCATCAGTGGTCACGGTAGCCGAAAATGTTGCCAGATCCGGGGTAGTATCGACATCGCCCGATCCGTCCACCGAAAACGTCCGGGTTGGGTACGTGTTTTCTACTGATTCTTTGTACTGGTACGATGCCATCACTGCGGCAAGAGCGATGAGAACGAGCGCGCCTGCTTTGACACACTTCGACAAACTTTCCATACGAAAAATAGATAAGTGATTAGGATGCTCTCAGTATAGCGCCTTTTCCGAGACAAAACAAAACCCCGCACCTATCGTACGAGGTGCGGGATTGACTAAGCCAAATGGACTACATAGGCTGGGCCGGCGTGCAGGCCTTGCAGCCTCCTTTGTGGGCAACGACCTCATACACGGCCGAGAGTCCTACCAGGATATAGATGGCTCGAGCGACCATCGAGTCCATCCCCCCGAGGAAGCGACTGATATCCCAGCCGAGGACACCAACCAACAACCAATTGAGACCACCGACGACCAAAAGAATAAATGTAAGCTTGTGCATAGATGTATTTCCATTTTAATAAATGAGAAACCAAAGACTCAGAAGAAAGAGAGTTATCGACCACGCACGTGGCATACGCGCACCCTCTGCTTCCTCTAGTATACACCCGTCCTTCCATCTTTTCTCCAAAACTGTCAAGCTGGCCACAAACAAAACCGGCTCTCGCGAGCCGGCTCTCTCTTACATACCTTTTTGGAGTTCTGGGATGGCCCGATTGAAGGCCTCAGTCGTCTTGGATGATCCACCCACCTTGTCGATAGCCGTGAGCTCCGAGAGCTTCTTACCCTTGAGCTGTACATTGACCAGGTCATTGAATTCTTTTTTCTTCTCCGGTACTTCACCGGTAGCGGCATCAAGCGTCTGAATCGTCTCGATTGCGCCGCTTCCGTCCACTGTAACTACGAAGCGGAGCGTATCCATCTTGCCCTCGTAGGCGTCATACGTCACCACCGCACTCGACTGCTTGCCTGTGACTGGAGGCATCATCTCTTCTCGTGAAGCCTGGAGCATGTCCTCGGCGTAACGATAGTAGACAAATATACTTCCGATTACGACAGCTCCAATCAGTACCAAGGAAAACTTTTTTGTATTTGACATAGTTGTAAACGTTACCGAAATACTCCTCTCGCGACATTACATCATGGCCGACGTGAGGCCGATGATAGCCACCATCCCGAGAAGAAACGCGCTCACCTGTCCAAACTTTTTTGTGCTCATACTTTTGTGTGTGGATTAATTTTCTATAGTATACCACATTTTCACAAATCTGCCGAGGAATATCGATCACATTAGACCTGAATCCCAAACACATCGCGCGCCAAGATCCCGATGAACCAGGTCACTCCCACGGCCAGTCCGATGATCACGAGATTCATCATGACACGTCGTTTGACATCCATACCTGAGAGAAAAGCCAAGAAATATGAGACCAGGACAATGACTGCCCCAGATACGACAAGTGAGACCAAGATATTTTCCGAACCAAAGAACACTGGTAGGATTGGTATAGCTGCCCCAAAAAGATACGACACTCCCACGACCAATGCCGAAGCAAACAGATGGGTCGCTTCTGGCTCTTCGCGCCTCCCCTCCAGATAGTCTCCCTTCTCCTTTTCGACCCGCCGAGCCTCTTGTTCGGAGCTTTCTGCTACAAACGCCCCCGCTGCCATAGAAAAAGCGCCGGCCACCGCTACCGTAAACACCGCCCCAAGCACTGTCGACACGCTTTGAAAGGCCGCAAAGAAGCCACTGAGTGTTCCCAGTATTTCTACCAAACCATCGTTTAATCCGAGAAAGATGTCTCGGATACGTTCAGGATGCACCCGACGTTTGATCTTGTCGGAAACAATAGCATCCTCATGCCGCAACTCATCATCGAGAATCGTACGGACAGCACCCCCAGTGGCAGATCACGGTATTCCTCCCAAACCCGGAGGTATTTCTTGACGCCATTGATCTCGATGGCCTCGAGGACCAGACTCACACCAGCCCCACGAAAGATGCGACAAAACCACACAAGCAAAGCAAGCTTGAGGCGTTGACCCACTCCGAGTGTCACTCCTGAAACCTGAAAAAAATCCTGCCAAAATCCCAAGTGACGCGTCTCTATCGGGATGAGTTCATCGAGGAGCGCCTGCGTATCGAGATCTGCCCCCTGCCTCAGTTTTTGGTACAGTGTCAAATCAAACAACTCATCAGCTACGAGCTGCCTCCCAAGTTTGATATCCATAGAGTCTGCTTACAAAAGATAGTAGCTCCAGTATAGCTCAACTCTCAGGATTGCGTATAGCGACAATTGCTCTATGATGCAGATAGGAGCCCCACCTGGAGTAAACATGGCCAAAATTCGCCTCGGCGACGTTGCACTCGTCATCGGTATCGCACTCGTCATCGTCGCCCTACCCACTGTCTACAGCTGGTACCTCGACCTTCGAGATGGAGTAAGGAGTGCATTATCTCAGAGTGGCCAAGCGTAAACCGACGCTTGCCCCCCCTCCCACCGCCCTGCGCAAGCTCGGCGGTTTTTCTTACCCAAAGAAAAAAGCGCGACTGGTTCAGTCCGCGCCCTATGCCATTCCCCTACTTGCGACTCGGAAACAACAGTCGAAGCAATGCAACCGATCCAAGGATGCCGGCCACATCAACGATGTCGATCCGGGCCACGAGCTGCGCAAGGAGTGCAGTAAGTTCCATGTCGTCACCCGTTACTGCACGAAACCTTCGAGGCCAAGCTCGCTCACGATGAGGAAATATTCTCCTCCATCACGATCCTTGAAATAGACTGCCTGCTGATCGCGATGATCATAGGCCATGAGCATGGACTCCGACACAAAGAGTGTCGTACCAGCGGGCACCAACAGCCCTGTCCTACACAGCGAACTGCTCTCTGCACCGGCCCTCCGGAATGTCCGCACATCCTGCGGAAGCGTAATTTTCTTCATGAACCCTCCTGCAAAGGTTGCTCAACACCGGTCTCCCAAAAGAGAAACCACCCAAAGAACTTCCGCCCAGTATCGCAAAGATGACATGGAAAGTCAACCACCGTCGGTCACGGCCGACGTGGTAAACAAAAAACCCGCCTTATGAGCGGGTTCCGTGTCCTTCCCACAACGCTAAGAAGCGCAGTATGGCGGGCAGGCCCTCCCTAGGCGGGTAAACTTACGCCTCTACCAGAGGACATACCATTCTACCGCAGATACCACCATCCCGATCGAGCTGAAAGCAAAAGACGATTATCAATTTCAAAAAACTTTACAGGGCTCGAAACACCCCCAACCTCACCATGATTGATAGGAAATCGTTCGGGACTCCACTCTCCCCTTCGCATAACAGAGATGACGTTATCATGAGTGCCCTCGTTTGTGGCAACCCAAATCTCATCCCTAAATATCTTTGCGCTTTGTATCAGACCACGACTTTCCTTTGGTACCCACACTTTTTTCCAAGACTTTTGCACGGCGTCAAATAGAAAGATATTCCCGGGCAGGATACTCGGTTGGTTGGAGCTCGATCCTCTAAACACATACAATTGCCCATCTTTATCTACGTCTAATAACTCAAAATCCTTGAGAGCAACTTCTTGGTTTTCAGCTATATCAACATATTGATAATTTTTTTCTTTCACATCAAAATACCCTAATTTGCCCTCCTTACTTAGGAAATACTTCTTCTCCCTAATGAGGTTAAACTCTCTTATTGCGCCCGGAAAATCAGCGTCTTTTGCTATCGGTACAGAGGCCTGCTTCTCGCCTGGAAATTCCATGAGAACTCCTCTCTCTGTGTCAAAAGAAAGATACTGTGTCTCGTTACAGACAAATGGCTCTAGTGAAATCTGTTCTTCTTCACCATCGTAGTTCAACTTCTCAATCCGAGTAAATTCTTTTTTCTCTTGATCAAAAACAGCTACTACTGGACTAAATTCAGTCGGACCACCCATGCCAATCTCAGGCATAATTTTGAAGTATAGCTCTGAAGAAGATTGTGGCTCATTACAAGGCATCAGCTGAAGCACTGCATATTCAGAGCCATAGCGTTTCAGTAGCCCCACGGCTTCTTGCTCAACTTGCTCCCATACCTCTTTCTTTGAAGTCACTTCCCTGAGATTTGAATCAAGCTGTTTAATCCTCCTATCCCACGGGTGACGCGGCTCTTCTGCAACATCTATTATGGCGGTCTCATTATTTACCAGAGTCACGTCCTTACGGGCAGGATAACCAACAATCTTCTCAATCTCAGGAATGAGCCGCTTTTCAAAATCCTTGAGATTATCTTCTTTCTTTCTCCATTGACTTCGCACTTCAACAGTCGGGGTATTTTTTATTACTTTGTTCTCCTGTGGGTCATACTGAACAAGCGTCATTTGACCACTCTCGTTACAACCATGAGTGACGTATACCCACAAAAACCCGTCACGGAACTCCATACTACTCACTCCTTCCCCTAATCGGATGGCATTATTCAGCTCTTCTTCAGTGTCCCAGCCACTTTTCGAATATCCTAGAACTCTTGAGGCTTTGGAATGTTTCGCATCATCGCAACTTATGTAGGTTTTCGGTCGCGCCACTACCCAAAACTTATCAGGACTATCAACTAAGAAAGCCGACCCACGATCTAAGTCATATATCGGATCCTTGGTCGGATAGCTCCATGACTGCGCTGTCTTATCAAAAACATACACTCCGCCTTCCGTAACCCCATTCGATCCATTGAAAATTCCCACAAAGTCCTTGGTAAAGGCAATACTCATAGAGTCACGAATAGGCACTCCCTCGGTAGTCCGACCATAGCTTACCCAATTTTTTTCGTATCATCAAATCGACTCACGCCTTGAAAACTGAGTGTCCAGAGCTCCTGAGTATAAGGATCAACGTGTAACTGAAGATTTGAGTTCGACGCGAGTCCATCCTTTACCACAAAATTCTCTACCCGAAACGTATCAGCCCAAGAATCAATAGTCTGTTCACTCCCTGTTTTCACATATGAGACAATCGACTCGGTTGTTGTATCTAAACGAGTAATCCCCCGTTGTGTGGAAATCCATATATCCACGCCTCGTTTCACCATATTGTTTCCCTCTCCAACTAACCCATCAAGCAGCCCATAAAACTTAACTGCTCCTTTTGATGGCTCATACCGCAAAAGACCGCCTTCTGTCAGAATCCATGTCGTTTCACCATCTTCGAAAACATCACTAAACTCATTGAAATTTGGCCTAAACTCAATCCCTTTGTTTTGTGCCGAATGGGAAATAATACCACTTTCCTTGAATTGCTCATTCAGAGCAAGGCCAGGGACTACTTTTTGAACGTTATCCTCAGTCTTGACTTTAAAAAATGAATAGGCCACAAAAGACCATGAAACAAGGACTACGGTCCCAATGAGGAGAAGTTTTTGCTTCGTCATAGTATATTTGTTTCAACAAGATAGAATCAACATTTAAATTTTAGCACAAAAATACAAAAAACCCGCCTTGTGAGCGGGTTCCGTGTCCCGCCCACAATGCTAAGGCATAGTGAGTCGGGTAAACTTACACAACTACCAGAGGAAATTCCCTGTCTGTCGACAGGCAGGCTTTATCCTGGGGTAGCGTGCGTAGAGCCTGATTAATACCTGATAGACTTTCTTC
>CAYWLN010000019.1:0-4619 GCA_964459475.1 uncultured Bdellovibrionales bacterium
TACCACAGCAAAAAAGAAAGGGAGAGGACGACGACTATCGGTGGAACAACGAGATACCACATGGTAACGGAGTTAGGTTTGTGTTGAAGAGAGAACGCTACCGAGAGACAATTCGACTAGAGCTCGTACCGGATAAAGCTCCCTACCTGAATATTTTCGCCCAGCTTGTGAATCTTTTCGGTGAGCAGTGCACCAACCGTCTTCGTTGGGTCTTTGACAAACGACTGGCCCAAGAGAGCGACGTCATTCCGGAACTTCTCTTCTTTCCCAACGAGAATCTTCTCAACCAGGTCGGCTGGCTTGCCTTCGGTCGCGAGCTGTTCCTGCCAGATGGCCTTTTCTCGGGCCACCACCTCATCACTGACCTCTTCGGGCTTCACGACGAGCGGTGCTAACGCAGCGATATGCATAGCGATATCGCGTCCCAATTCCTGAAATTCTTCGTTCCGGGACACGAAATCGGTCTCACAGTACAGCTTGATGAGCGTACCGATCCGACCATTTGAGTGCACGTATGACACCACAAGCCCCTCGTGGGTCTCACGATCACTTTTCTTCATGGCTTTGTCTTGACCGCGCTTGCGGAGGATCTCGATGGCCTTGGCCTCATCAAACCCTGCCTCATCAAGGGCTTTTTTCACGTCTACGATACCAGCTCCGGTCTTTTCACGCAGAGCCTTCACTTGTTCCATTTGACTCATATGATATGACTTTTAGTCTTTGCTATTACGCAGTCACTTTTTCCTTGGCCTCAGTAGCTTTGGTCTCTTTAGCCTCTTTGGCAGCCGACTTGGCAGTCATGATGGCCTGACCAAGATAGGCAAACAACAATCGGAGAGAAGAGAGGGCGTCATCATTCCCTGGGATGGGGTAGTCGACGTGGGATGGGTCCGTATTGGTGTCAACGATGCCGACGACGGGCACACCCATCTTGGCAGCTTCGTGGAGTACGAGGCCCGCTTCCTTGGTATCAGCGATGACAATGGCTCCTGGGAACGTTTCCATCCCCTTGATACCACCGACCTTCTTCTCGAGGCGCTCTACCTCTTCCATTTTCTTGGCCTGTTCAAACTTGGTGTATTTCTTGAACTCACCAGAGGCAAACTTGGCTTCGAGATCCTGGAGGTGACGAGCACGACCACGGATACACTCAAAGTTCGTGAGGGTCCCACCGAGCCAACGATCAACCATATAGTACTGGCCGACATGGGTGGCCAGCGCTTTGACGGTCTCGTGAGTCTGCTTCTTCATCCCGACAAAGAGAATCGGCTGACCATTCTTCACCACGCTGGAGAGGAAACGAGCGGCCTCATCCATCTTCTCCACTGTCTTCTGCAGATTCAAGATATTGATGCTCTTGCGGGTCGTATAGATATATTCATCCATTTTGGGATGACGACGCGACTTCAGGTGGCCAAAGTGCACACCTGCCTTGAGCAGTCCCTCGAGACTGACATCGAGCTTCTTCATATCAATAGTAGAGAAGTAGTTCTCTGCTATTACCTGCTTCGGGGCCTCTGCCTCGACTTCCTTCGTAACCTCGCTCATACTCTTTTTCCTTAGGTAATTAATGCTCCGAGGAGCCACCTATTCTGTGCCTTGTATGAGCCTCATAAGCACTGCACAGGGCAGGCCAGGAAGAGACTCGACGACAGAATATGTCTGATTTACCGTCCTGTATGGAGATTCCAGAGGACAGACAAATACAGCGGGTAGTGTAACAAAGATTTGGTCCCTTGGCAACCCCAGGCCTTTTTCCTCAAAAGAAACCCGAAAACCATACAGAAATGGTACGGGGTTGCCAATATCAGATATCCATGCTACACTCTCGACTACGTTATAACTTCTCTCCACTGAGACCTTTCCTATGAAAAAAGGCATCCACCCAACATACTACGCCGAGTCCACTATCACCTGTGCCTGTGGTGCTGTCCTCACGACCGGCTCGACCGTCGAAGCTATGCACACTGAAATCTGTGCCCTCTGTCATCCCCTCTACACTGGCAAGAAAAAGGTCATCGACACTACTGGTCGTGTCGATCGCTTCAAGAAGATGGCTGAAAAGTCTCAGGCCAAGCAGGTAGCCCGTAAGAAGGCACCCAAGGTAAAAGACGACAAAAAGACTGATTCCAAGAAAGCTGAGAAGGTTGCTGCTTAGCTCGTGCTTCGCGCGCTTTCTTTATTCATCTTCTGTCTGAAAACTCTGAAAGCGCAAAAAATCCCTCTGTCGGCTGACAGACCGGGATTTTTGCTTTAAAGTGGTATACTAACATCTATGCAAGACCTCCTCACCGCTATCGAACGCGAATACCAAGAAGTTGAGACCGCTCTCAGCCAACCGGACGTCGTTCGTGACAATAAAAAATTTGCCGAGCTCGGTCGACGCAAGACCGAACTTGATACCATCATGGAACGGATTGGTCGTTATCGAGCTATCGAAAAAAGCATGCGTGATAACGCCGAGCTCACTCACGACGAAGCCACCGACCCAGAGCTCAAGACCATGGCCGTCGAAGAAAACATCGCCCTCGCCGAAGAAAAAGTCGCTTTGGAAAGCCATCTCACCCGTCTCCTCCTCCCCAAAGACAAACATGATGACAAGGACGTCATCGTCGAAATCCGAGGTGGTGCTGGTGGTGATGAGTCCTCCCTCTTCGCGGCAGAACTCTTCCGCATGTATGCACACTATGCTGAGAAGCAAGGCTGGCACCTCGAGATGATGCATTCCAACCAGACTGAGGTAGGAGGCTTTAAGGAGGCCGTCTTTGAAATCAACCGGGGCCGGAGCACGACCTCTGTCTATCAAAAAATGAAGTACGAGTCTGGTGTCCATCGTGTCCAGCGTGTACCAGAGACCGAGAAAGCAGGCCGGATCCACACCTCGACCGCGACCGTCGCTGTCCTCCCTCAGGTAGAGGATGTCGAAATCACCGTGAACCAAGCCGACCTCCGTATCGACACATTTTGTTCCTCGGGCCCTGGTGGCCAGTCGGTCAATACCACCTATAGCGCTGTCCGCATCACTCACATGCCGAGCGGACTGGTCGTTTCCTGCCAAGACGAAAAATCTCAGATCAAGAACCGTGAGAAAGCCATGAAGGTGCTCCGCTCTCGTCTCTTTCAGCTCGAAGAAGAGCGTCAGGCCAAAGAACTTGGCGATGCAAGAAAGAGCCAGATTGGGACCGGCGATCGCAGTGAAAAGATCCGCACCTACAACTACCCCCAGGATCGGGTCACCGATCACCGGATCAAAGAGTCCTGGAGCAGTATCCCCACTATCCTCGGTGGCGGCCTTGACCCCATCCTCGATGCCCTCGAAGCAGAGGATATCCGACGTAAACTGGAACAAACTGAGAGGTAATCTATGACTCTACGTGAGCTCCAATCCCGGTTTCTTCCGTCCCTCGCGCCGGAAGATTTTTTTCTGCTCATCGCTCACGCCACCGGAGAGGAGAAGGTCTTTCTCCTAGCGCATCCAGAATACGAACTCAGTCCCGAGGTGGCTACCAAGGCAGAAGCATACCTCCGTCGTCGCCTCAAACATGAACCCGTGGCCTATATCATCGGTCATCGCGAGTTCTATGGGCGCGAATTTCACGTAACGAGAGATACCCTCATCCCTCGTCCAGAAACCGAGCACCTGATCGAACACGTGCTCGATCAAATGATGAAAACCGAATCTAAAATCAGGAGCGAGCAAGAAATTATTGACCTGATTGATATCGGAACAGGCAGCGGCAACATCATCATCACGCTCGCCAAAGAAATTGAGGAGCTCCCTCACAAAGTAGAGATCAAATACTTTGCACTCGATATATCAAAGAGCGCACTTGCTATCGCAAAGGACAACGCCATGCGACATGACATCGCAACAAAAATTACATTTCTTGAAAGTGATCTCCTGGAGCATCTCCCGATCCCTCTCCTACAAGATCATCATCTCATCATCACAGCGAACCTCCCCTATCTCTCACATGACATCTATCACGAGAGTGATCCTGATGTACGGGACTACGAGCCCGAGAGTGCTCTCGTAAGTGGCGAGGATGGGCTCGACCACTACACGCGCCTCCTCATTGAATTGCGCGCTCTCCTCCCGCACGCTCGTTCTCTCACTTTTTTCCTCGAAATCAGCCCCGAACAAACCATCTTACTCACCAAACATATCCGTACGGTATTCCCCCAGGCCTCACCCCTCGTATTCCAAGACCTCAGTGGTCGAGACCGGCTCATCCAAGCCACAATTTAAAATTTTCGACAACAAAAAACCCCGATAAAACGGGGATTTTTTGTTTTGGTTTTACCCAAAGACCACAGGCAAAACTATTTGCGCTTCTTGGTGGCCTTCTTCTTGGTTACCTTCTTGGCGGTCTTCTTCTTTGCCACCTTCTTCTTTGCAACCTTCTTTGTTGCCTTTTTCTTTGCTGCCATAATACTCACCTCCTTCTAAACCTCTGTTCTTTTTTGTTTGATGTAGGTTTACACCAAAGCGTAGAACATGAGGACTTTTATTTTTTATTTTTCACGTCACAAGTTTTGTGCGTGATACAGATTTTTTTCTGTATGTATTTATTATACTCTTTTTTTTGAAAATGCAAAGTAAAATAAAATACTGTCAA
>CAYWLN010000019.1:4719-9396 GCA_964459475.1 uncultured Bdellovibrionales bacterium
CATACCAGGCTGAAAATAGCTATTTTTGTCTAGTTGACAGTGTATTTCTCACCCTTTACTATGAAGAGACAGGGGGTCGACATGGCTTGAGAAAGCCTCAAAACTTTCCCTGCCACGAGCTTCAACGCAAGCAGAACTTTAAAAAATATCAAAGAACCTAGAAAGAGAGGTGTACACTATGGAACATCAAGATCCGATGTTTGAAGAAGAAACGTCTGCCAACCAGGTCAAAGCATGGGTTCAGGAAAACCTCCGCATTCTCGTCAGCGTCTTTATCGTTGCAGCTATCGCATTTGGTATCTACTCGTACTCACAGCGGTCACAGACAGTGACTGATGACAGTATGCTCCTTGATACCAAGGGTGATGACGCTTCGGTAGTCATGAATGAAGAAGGCAAGACCACTCCTGCTCCGACCGGTGTCAAAAACGCCGTCACGACCAATGGAGCGGTTGCTACAGAGCAGAGCCGTGAAACTGAAGTCTCTTTCGTTGAACAAGCAGGACGCGGAGATGGAGCGACTCATCTCGCTCGTCGCGCCCTCGCCCACACGCTCGAAAAGAATCCGGATTCATCACTCACTGCCGAACACAAGATCTACATCGAAGACTACCTCCGCAAGAACGTCGCCCACAATGGCGCTGTGAAAGTAGGAAGCTCGATCGAATTCTCCAAGGCTCTGATTAACCAGGCCATTGAGAAATCCAAGACTCTGAATGATCGTCAGCTCCAGAATCTCAAGAAGTATTCTGCTCGCGTGAACGCTTACCGCTAAGACCGTTATCGTAAGTCTCTCCGTTCTTTCTCTAGAGAAAAGCAAAAACCCCGCAACGGCGGGGTTTTTTGTTGGGTTTATGCTCCTTTTACTGAAAGGTGACTAGATCTCCTACTCTCACGCTCTCAAGTGCCCCCGCATTGACCTCGAGGACCCGTGATGCGGGCCGCGCTGGCTGATACCGCTCTTTACTCTCACTCGGTATCCATCGCTCAATATGAGCAACGACATCATCTTCTATCCAAGCGATATCAAGGGGGAATCTCATGCCCCGCATCCAAAAGACGTATCTCTCTGACCTCGGAAATACAAACAGCATCCCACATTCTTGGCACAGACTGTCCCGTTCTCCGAGTCCCATTGCCCGAGCCTCATCAGTCATCGCAACCTCAAGAGTAAACGACTCTCTACCTATGCTCACTCGGGTCGGAGCAATGAACTCCGTCTGTCCTCCCCACCATCCCCACCAATAGAGTGCCCCACAAAGGAGCGCGACGCCAGCGAATCCGCCAAGAAGAAAGCGCTTCATACCGAGGATAGTGTAGGTTTTTTACGCCCAAGCTCCCGCTCAACCCAAAAGAGAAATACGAGCACCAGGGTGAGTACCAAGAGAAAGGCAACAAATTTCCCCAGAGCTACCGTCGCAAGCGCGAGACCGCCAATACTCCCCGTGAGGAGGATAAAGAAAGCGACTATCCGTCGCTCCGACCACCCGAGGGCTCGGAGACGATAGTGGAGATGTCGCTCATCGGCCTCAAAGATAGAGACACCAGCCCGCAGTCGTGCTCCGATAACAAAGAGAGCATCAGCCACCGGCAGTATGAGGACCAGGAGGGCGGTCGCGATCTTGGTACCAGCGATGACGGCGAGCGCCGCGATGAGAAAACCAATAAAAAATGATCCGGATGTTCCCGCCAAAATGCGCGCCGGATGGATATTGAAGAGGAGAAATCCGAGCACGGCCCCCAGGGCAGCAAAGGCGAGGAGCGCCACGGGTGGCTGGTTTACTTCGGGCTTGAGACTGAGAAAGAATATAATAGAGAAAACAATAAGTGAGACGCTCCCCAAGAGTCCATCGAGGCCATCGAGCCAATTCACTGCGTTCAGGACAAGCACCATCCAGGCGAGAAGCAAGAGAAAGCCAAAGAGGATTGGCCACACTCCCTGCTCCGGGAGGATGAGCACATCACCAAAAGGATTTTTGACAGCTGAAATACGGATACCGAAGATAAAGACGATAACGGTCACGGCAACCTGAAAAAAGCCCTGGGCTTTAAATGAAAGCTCGTGAAAGTCATCCCAGAGACCCACGAGCGCGATGAACACCCCTCCAGTGAGGAGACCCCATATCTCTCGACTCAGGACCAAATGTTCATCGAGGAGCACCGCGCCAATAAATCCCATTGTAACCGCTAGTCCACCAAACCGTGAAACATGGGCTTTCCCATCATGGCGACTCCCTGTACGCCACGTGCGCGTAACCAGGCGTGATCCCAGCAAAAATAGAAGGGAGAGTGCCCCCGAAAGCACAAAAGCGATAGCTACCGGAGGGAGAAAGAGCTCGATCCTCATGTCGCGTGCCTTAGTAGTTAATAAATGAGACACTCACTCCCGATATAAGCAGTCCAAAAGAAAGAAACACCGCGGAGAGGAGCATCAGGTGACACGCGATCCGCTCCATCCTCTCGTAGAAACGACGGGCAAGGAGAATATGCCCGATAAAAAAGAGCCCTCCCAATACTGGGAGCATATAAGCCTGCCACCAGATACCGAGGAGATCCACCCCAAAATAGACATTGTAGTGGAGAACAATTGGCGTCTCGCTCGGTCGGATAAAAAAGAAGAGGAGCAGAGTATTGGCGAGGAGGAGCACGAGTATCGATCCTACGAGAGTCCGTACCAAGAGATTGCGCCCGAAAGTTACCCCTCCCTCGGTCCGGGCCAGGGGTCGTTCCCAAGTATTGTCTGCTAGCGGTTGTTCGGACATACTCCCACTCATCATCTTATAGTCACGAGATACTAAGCTTCATCCAAGGCCTCCGGAGACGCAGTGCCAGCACCTTGCCCGAGACGCGTCCGATCGAGCTGATCACCGAACTTCCCGAGATACTTCTCCGCATCCTCAAACTTCTTGTGCGCGTTGCCGATGTGACCCCCCAAGACATCAAACTCTTTTTCAAAGCGTTCATAGGAGCGTCCCAGCTTTTCGAGTTGCCCCATGATTTCCTTGGCTCGTTTCTCAATCTGAAAGCCCTGCAGTCCAAAGAGGATGGTCCGCATATAGGCATAGAACGAGTTGGGCGAGACCGGGATCACCCGCCTTGTCCCGAGATAGTCGAGGAGACTCTGTTCATCATCATCTTTGATAATAATCTCGTAATAGACGTTTTCAGCTGGGATATACATGAGCGCAAAGTCGAGCGTCCCCTCCTCCGGCACGATGTATTTGCCGGCGATGGCATCGATGTGCTTCTTGACGTCGACATAGAACTGGCGCTTGGCAGCTTTCCGCTCCACCTCACCCTCCGCCGTCATCACCCGCTTGAAATTCTCGAGTGGAAACTTGGAGTCTACACTGATGAGTCCTCCCTGAAGCCTGATAATCGCGTCCACCGTCTCGCCACTCTTGAATCCGTACTGGAGAGCAAAATTCTCCTTGGGAAGCATCTGCATAAGGAGGTCCTTTAGCATCAGTTCGCCAAAGCCACCTCGGATCTTGGGGGCCTTGAGGATTTCTTGGAGCGACGCTACCTCTTTGCCGACTTCGAGAATTTTATCGCTTGATTGCTTCATCTCCACGAGGCTCTTTTGCACATCGCCATACGAGCGAGCTGCCACATCGAGGCGCTGGTCGAGGCGCTTGGTATTGTCATCGAGCCGCCGATCGAGCGTGTGTTGAAAGGTCCCGAGCTGCTGATTGAGCGTAGCCAAGATAAACTGCATCCGCTCATCAAAGCGCTTTTCGAGACCGAGCATCTGTTCAGAAAGTTGCAACGCTCCTTCATCTCGCTTCGAGCTCCGCGAGAAGAAAAAGGCGAGTCCAAACAGGAGGCTCGCCACAGCAATACCAATAAAGAGAATAACCGGAAACGACATAGATGTTTTGGTGTCAGTATTCGCTCCTACTTCTTCATCCCAGCAATAAAACGCTTCAGTTCAGGCACTTTGTTGGCAACCTCCTCATACGGAGCCTCAAGAAATTCGATAAAAAACCGATCGAGCATGTTGAGGCGATAGTGAAACTCTTCCATATTCATGAGGACAAATCGGATTTCTTTGCCAACCTCAGCCTCCAGATGCGCAATAGCGTGTTTCAACTTGGTGCGATTCACATTGTTCACCACCATGATCATATCGACTTTGCTCTTGGGGTAATTGAGGAAGAGACCGCTGATGAGCACGAGCTTGATCTCACCGACAATTTTGAGCTTGCGAAAAATCTGGGACTGCGCGTGGACATTCAACTTGGAGACGAGACTCTTTAGTTCCGTATAAAATGGGAACTCTTCATTCACCGAAAAAGTCTTCTTACCCTTGCGGGTATGCTCGATAACGAGCCGCATCTTGGCGAGACGTACGAGTTCGCGGGAGGCCTCACCCCGAGCGATGAGCGTCTTTTCCGAGACATCTGAGGTTGTAAATTCGGCTCCAGGATTGAGGAGAAAGAAGCGAATCAAGCGTGAACGAGCCTTGGAACCAAAGAGACTATCAAAGAGGGCAAGTGACATACGTAAAGCGGAGATTCGGAAATTAGCACATTCGAGAAAGAGGGCGGACCTCCAACACTATCCCCTTCAGTATAGAGAAACGCCTGGAAAAGTCAAAAAGGCGCTTCCGTAGTGAATAATTGCCAAAAAGCTCTTATCAGAGAGCTTTTTGTGGTATACTGTAGGAGTCTATGC
>CAYWLN010000019.1:9496-11863 GCA_964459475.1 uncultured Bdellovibrionales bacterium
TATGCAAGAGAAAAAACGAAAGGACAAAACCACGTCACTCCCAGAGCTCACCACTTCGGTAACGGAGATTCTTGTCGCCAACGGCCGATCTTTTCAGCCGTTTATCCGAACTTTTAGCTACACGGGTGAAAACGTCACCAAAGCCTGTCTCGGTACCCTGGTCGGCGTTTTTGAGATTGACGATCAGTCCGAGGACTCCGCCTATATCGTCAATTTCCTCGCCTCCGTCGCCAAAAAAGAATACTTTAGCAACCCCCGCCGTGGAGCCATCGAGAGTTTCGAGGCTGCTCTCCACAAGATCAACCTCGCCCTGGCCGAACTAGTCAAGCACGGCAACGTCACCTGGCTCGGCAAGCTCCATGGTGCTCTCGGAGTGCTCGAAAAGAACAACCTCCATTTTTCGGTCACCGGCCAGTCCAAGATCCTTCTCCTCCGAGGAGAGAATCTGGCTGATATCAGTGATGGCCTCGCGTCTGACGAATCCTCCATCCACCCAATCAAGACGTTTGTCGAAGTCTCAAGTGGTCGCCTCATGGCCGAGGACCAGGCACTCCTCACCTCGCCCGAGCTCCTGGCGCTCTTTTCGCTCGAAGAGCTCTCGCGCCACGCTGTCAGGATGGATCGTGAGCGCTTCACCCAATTTCTAAAAACGGCCCTCGTCAACGAGCTCGACATGGCTGGCCTCATCGTGACCGACGTGTATGAGGGAGAAGCTCTCTCAGTGCCCACCCCCCAAGACAAGCCGCGTGCGACCGAAACAACGGCATCCGTCCGAGTCAACAACGTTTTTAGTCAGTCAGCCTTTGCCTCCAAGAAACCGAGCGAAGCCCCTTCGGTCGAAGACGTCCTCATCGAGAAACACATCGAAAAAGAAGAATACATCGACAACAAAACCGGCCACATCTACGTCCAGGGTGATACTCCCATCGCGTCCGACCAGCACCCTTGGCTCGAGGCACTCAGTCTCCGTGGCGAAGAATGGCTCCGCCTCACCCAAGTCACTCTCACGAATCAAAGCAAGAATCTCCGCAAACTCGGCAAACGCACCAGCCTTGGGTTTACCGCTCTCGGAGAAAGTACCGCTGTACTCGGGCGACGTACGGGCCGAGTGTTTCGTCGTGCCTGGCGCAAAATCGCCGAGGCTCAAGCCAAACAAGCCGAAGAACGAGCTACCCGGGCCCGCCTCGAGGCAGAGGAACGTGCCCTCGCTGTACCACCTGTTCCCACCCCTGTCGCGCCTCCTCGTATCACTGACATTCCCCGTCCTGCCCCTCTGAAGATACCTGATGAAGCAGTAGTTGAAACAGTTGAGGCACCAGCAGAACCGACACCACCAGAAGGGTCTCCTGAGACAGAAATGCCCGATTTCTTGAAGGGGCGCCTCGCTTCCTTCTACCAGCGCCAGAACACCAGCGTTTCCACTGCCCCCGATGAGACTCCGGCGGAACAACCACAACAAGAGAAGATGACACTCCCACGCTTTGATTTCGCCCCATGGTGGCAGGGATTAGTGGCACGCATCGATTCGATGAGCACCGCGACCAAACGACACGCGACACAACTCCTCGCCACACTCCCGAGACTCCGCTTGGGCCACCAGGTACAGCATCTCTTGCGACATACCTGGTCCACCATCCCCCCCCGTCTTGAGCAGGCCCGGACTACTTTCCTCGGTCTCCCTCGTCCATACCAGGTTGGTATACCGGCCATCACAGTGCTCCTCCTCATCGGTGTGGGCTATATGGTCTTCCGTCCTACCACGAGTGATGCTCCGGCCCCGACTCCGGTCGTCGCTACCCCTCCTACCACACATCCAGCTGATCCCGGCGAAACCAACCAAAACATGGGTGAGCTCACCGTAGCCATCGCCTCGCTTGACGGTATGGTCTCGTCACTAATCCTCAATGACGAGCTCTACATCATCATGCCTACTGGCGTACGGACCCTAAGTGGTGAGACTTATCCACTCCCAAGTGGCCGAGTACAGTTTGCCACCGCTATGAATGACCTCCGTCTCATCTTTGTCGCGACCGATCGTGGCACTCTCTACGCCTGGAGTCCCATTACCAAGAAATACATCGAAAACACCCTCCCCCTCGAGGCGAAGAATGGTCTCTCCGGTATCGGGAGCTACCTCACCTATCTCTACGCCCTCGACAGCGCCACCGACCAGATATACCGCTTCCCCCGGGCTGAGGGTGGCTTTGGGGCTGGTACCCCCTGGCTCCGAGATACAGTCACGATCGAGCCGAGCACGCGACTCTCGGTCAATGAAACGCTCTATCTCATGCTTGACCCCTCTACTATCCGAGGCTATTTCCGTGGTCGTGCCAGTAGCACCTTTGAGAGTCCAGCCGATGGCATGAG
>CAYWLN010000020.1:0-11150 GCA_964459475.1 uncultured Bdellovibrionales bacterium
GTGGCCCGTCTCACAGGGAAAGAGATTCGAGGGGATGAGAAGATTGCTGATGTGTTTTCGGTAGCCATCCAAAATCGAATTATCACAGTCTTAAATGGTGAGCAGGCATCGCGTCGTCTGTCGCCCGCTATCGTACCTTTTGTCCTCACCGTACTCCTGTTCTTGACGCTCCTTCCTCTCGGTTCAGCACTCGGCATTCTTTGGGTAGCCTTTGGCTTCGTGGTTTTCCGAATCGGCATCTTTTTTGGCTGGCTTACGCTCACCCGGGCCCCACGTTCCCAGGAGGTCCTTCTTCCGTAAAGAGGCAGAATTAGCACTCATGCTGTATGATTGCTAATTTTCTGTTTTTGCGCTAGTATAGTTTCGTAATATCAAGCATAGAATTATGGCTGACTACTACAGTACGCTCGGTGTTTCGCGGGGCGCCTCCGAGGACGAGATCAAAAAGGCTTTTCGCAAGCTGGCCCACCAGTACCATCCGGACAAGGGGACGGGCGACGAAAAGAAGTTCAAGGAAATTAACGAGGCCTACCAGGTGCTCGGGAATAAAGAAAAGCGCGCCCGCTACGACCAGACCGGTCAGGATTATCACTCCCAGGGTCAGGGTGGTGGCGCGGGCCAGGGAGGCTTTGGTGGATTTGGAGGTTTTGATTTCAACGGGCAAGAATTTAACTTCAACGGCTCCGGCTTTGAGGATGTTTTTTCTGATTTGTTTGGTGGACGGATGGGTGGACGTGGACGGGCTCGTGCCGGCGCTGATATCCAGGTAGATGTGGAGATATCGTTCGAAGAGATGGTCCGAGGGGTCAAGCGTGAAGTGCGCTTGCGTAAACTGTCCGAGTGTGAGACCTGTTACGGGACGGGCGGCAAACCCGGGAGCAAGGAAAACACCTGTGCGCAGTGTCAGGGTGCTGGTCGGGTGCGTCGGGCTGTCCAGAGTATCTTTGGCATGATGGAGCAGGTTGTGACCTGTGATCGGTGTCAGGGTCGGGGCAAGACCTATGCGGATCAGTGTAGTACGTGTCATGGAGCTGGTCGGACACAGCGTGAAGAAAGTGTCAGTATCGATATCCCCGCTGGTATCAGTGATGGTCAGACGCTCTCCCTCTCGGGGCACGGTGCCGCTGGAGAAGCCGGGAGCCGGCCAGGGGATCTCTATGTCAATGTCCATGTGCGACCGCATGAGACTTTGGTTCGCAAGGGAGACGATATTGTTACAGAGTACGCCATGAGCTTTGCTGAGGCCGCTCTTGGTGCCAAGGTCTCGATTGAGACGATCGAAGGTGAAGTGATTATGAAAATCCCGGCTGGGACTCAGCCGGGGGAGGTCTTCCGTATCAAGGGGAAAGGTGTACCACACCTCCAGCGCTACGGCCGTGGTGATCACCTGGTCTCAGTAACACTCTCTGTTCCCAAGAAGCTCTCTTCCGAAGCCAAACATGCTATTGAATCCTTGAAGGGGGTAAAATAGGTAGAGTTTGAGCCCGTGCTGTCATCAGAGCGCGGGTTTTTCTTTTGTGTTAGACTGAGAAAGTTATGATTATTTGATGGGTATGCCACAGTGGAAATATAAAATTGCGAGTTTGCCCAAGAGTACGGGGCAGGAAGAGTGGCATCCGGTGACGGACGCGCTTCTCAGCGAACGGGGCTATACGACCAAAGAGGCCCGGGACATTTTCTTGTCGCCGAACTTTGACCGTGATATCCATGATCCGTTCCTCTTTCTTGAGATGGAGAAAATAGTGACCCGTCTCGGCGAGGCTCGGGCCAACCTCGAGACCGTCGGAGTCTTTGGCGACTTTGATGCTGACGGCGTGACGTCATCCGTCATCATGCGGGAGGCGCTCCAGGCGATTGGCGTACCGGTTGAGGTCTATATTCCCGAAAAGGTCAACGAAGGGCACGGATTCAACCTGCTCGCCGTGGATTACTTTGAGAGTAAAGGTATCAAGCTCGTCCTCACGCTTGACTGTGGCATCATGAACCACGATGTCATCCTTGAAGCTAAGCGTCGGGGTATCGCCACGATCGTCATCGACCACCACCATGTGCCCGAGGTGATGCCCGAGGCCTATGCCATCGTCAATCCGAAAGTTTCGACTGAGAAGTATCCTTTTCGGGAACTGTGTGGTGCGGGGACCAGTTTCAAGGTGGCTCAGGCCCTGTATATGCGGTATCTCCCCAAGGAAATCGACCAATTGAAGTGGCTCCTCGATGTGGTGGCGACGGGGACAGTCGCTGACGTCATGCCGCTTATCGGTGAGAACCGCTGTATTGTAAAATACGGCCTTATCGTGCTGTCCAAAACGAAACGTGTCGGCTTTCAAGAGATGTTTGCCGTGGGACGGATACCGATTGATGCTGAGCACCTCCCCAATGCTCGGATGATTGGCTTTCAGATTGCGCCACGGATTAACGCTGCCTCGCGCATGGCTCATGCGATGCTTGCCCATCGTCTCCTCATGGAGCGTGATCAGGCCGAAGCTCGGGTGCTTGCCCTCGAGCTCGATGATTGCAATGTCCGTCGTCAAAAGGTGAGCACCGAAGTGACCGATCGGGTTCGCAAGATTGCGCTCGAGAAGTTTGCTGACAAGAAATTTATTTTTGCCGCGGATGAGCATTTCCCGTATGGGGTAGTGGGTCTCATTGCCGGGCGCATCGCCAACGAACTCCACAAGCCGACCTGTGTCATGACCAAAGGAGAGACTACGAGTACGGGATCATTTCGGAGTATTCCAGAGCTCAATATCATCGAGACGCTGGAAGAATGTGGTGACATGCTTGAGAAATTCGGTGGGCACGCTCAGGCGGCCGGGATGACCATCCAAAATGACCGGATGGACGCGTTTTATGACAAATTCAATGCGATTGTCGAGAAAAAACTGGCCGATATCGTGACCGAGCCAGAGCAATGGATAGACCTCGTCCTTGAGCCGGAGCACATCACTCCCAAGCTCTACCGTGATATCTCGGCCTTTGCCCCGTTTGGTGAGGGCAATCCCGAGCCGGTCTTTGCGCTCCGGAACATGGTGGTGCGTGAGGCGCGTCTTGTCGGGAATGGGAGCAAGCACTGGAAGCTCTCTCTCGTCCCCCAAGGTGGGATCAAGTGTCTCGATGCTATCGGATTTTCGCTCGGCACTAACTTCCCAGATCTCAAAGAAAACGATGTCCTCGATATCGCCTTTACCATCGATGAAAATACCTGGAACGGATCGACCTCACTCCAACTCAAGCTCGTCGATATCAAGCAAAAGTAAATCCTTCTTTGTAATTGTTACTTTTGCCTAAACTCATCTTTGCGCGGTCGCACAAAGATGAGTTTTTGACAATTACAAGGTTTCCCGATAGGGTGGAGCCAGTTCTTCCCGGGCCATGGCCCTCACTTAGCAGGAGATGAACATGCGGTTTAACGTGACGGTTTCGCATATCACGGCGGAAGCAGTATTGAATCCTCACGATTCTTCGGTGAATCCAATAACTTTGGGGAGTGGTCAGGGCGACATGTTGCCGATTTTTCCCGACTATTTTGGACAGCTCGTTGGCATCATAAGCTTTCCGTTCCGACACGGTGATGATGTGTGCGGAAGTGGTTTTGGCGGAATGGAAGAGAAGTACGTCATAGCCCCGTTCCGTCCTTTACGGGCTCGGTATTGCGGGTTGGCTCGCCTGGCTGATGACTGGACAGGTGAGCCTGTGGTGGCTCAGCTTCATTCACTCATCGAGAGCGGTGAGAAGGCCGCCGTGTCACCTGGGTCGACGCTATCTCAGGTTCTTTACACCCTATTTCGTGCTACATGGAGTGAGCGTATCGTCTTGTGCTTTGGGACACAAGATATTCTGATGGCCTTGCAATCTGTCGATGGACAGCTGACAGTCTCGGGGCCACCCCTGGATCGATTGATGCGAGCCATCATCGAGTTACGGGTATCGCCTCGTGAACTGGACACACATTGGCCGGGTGCTACACATTGGGTGACACTGGCTTTTCAGGCTCATGCCTCACAGCAAGCCGATTGTATGGCGAGATTGAGACGGGCAAGACAAGCTCTCGAGCATGCAGTAGAGACTCTTGCCGCGGCTCAGGCCGGGCATGATGCAAGTGCTCAGGCGTTTGCGGTACTTCAGACGCATTACGATGCCTGGCGCGCGGATTCTGCCTCGGCGCCTGCGAAAGTGCCAGCTTCCGAGTAATCAGGAGCAACAGTCGACACTTTTCCCAGCGAGCAACGCTCCTGGGCTTTTTCTTTTTTATAAGGGATTTTTCTGCTATACTGGGTCTATGCCCGGTAGTGAAACTTCGAATATTTTCTCCGGGGATATTTATAGAGCCAAATCATTTTTTCTTCGCGTTCGAAGTTCTACTACCGGGTATGGAGAAAATAGTCATGTACAGTGATGGGGGGTCGCGGGGGAATCCGGGACCGGCGGCAACAGGCGTCTTTATCGAGACGCTTGATGTGGCGTTTGGTGAGTTTCTCGGGACCAAAACCAACAATGAGGCCGAATACAGTGCTATCGTGGCGGGACTCAAAAAGATCAAGGCCCTCATCGGCAAAGAAAAAGCCAAAAAGGCACATATCGAGTGTCGGATGGACTCTGAGCTTGCATGCAAACAGCTCAATCATATCTACAAGATTGAAAACGAAAAACTCCAACCGCTTTTCTTTCAGGTCTGGAATCTCATGCTCGATTTTGCCGAAGTACGGTTTGTCCATGTGAGACGTGAATACAATACCAGGGCCGATGCCGAAGCGAACAAGGCTATGGATCTCGCCACCAAACAAAAATCGCTCCTCTAGATACAACTATGTTTACCAAAAAAAGAGTCATCATCGCCATTCTCATTATCATCACACTTGGTGGTGGGTATTATTATTTTAGCGAGCGTGACACGACCGTAGCGGTAGAGACCGAGACCGTCAAGCGGGGAGATGTGTCAGAAACAGTGAGTGTGACAGGAGAGCTTGTACCCGAGGAATATGCCGATCTGTCATTTGCCAGTGCTGGGACGGTTGATGCGGTTATGGTAGCAGTCGGTGACAGTGTGACTGAGGGTGATCAGATTGTCTCACTTGATCGTGAGGTGCTCTTTTCTCAGTTGAAAGAGGCCCGTGTTGCTGCCAGAGTAGCGGAGCAGGCAGAACAGTTGCTTCGTCGTGGGCGGACCAACTACGCCCCTGAGGAATTGATGGCCAAGAAGTTACTGTCTGAGCAAGCACGTGAAAGTGTCCGTACCCTCGAGGCTCAGATGAAAGAAAATATACTGACATCACCGATGACCGGACAGATTTCCAAGTTTGATACGCGGGTCGGCGAAGTAGTGACACTGGGCAAGGTCATCGCTCGCGTTATCAAGCCGGGGAGCTACCTCCTCGAATCACGGGTACCGGAGTCGGATATCGCCAAAGTCAGTCTCGGCATGAAGGCTCGTATTACGTTTGATGCTCTCACCAATGATGAGGTTTTTTCGGGCGAAGTAGTGAGCATCGATCCTGCCTCGACGGTGGTGCAAGATGTCGTGTCGTATAAGGTCAAGTTTCGTTTGGCGAAGTACGACGAGCGTCTCCGAGAGGGGATGACGGGCAACATCGATGTCGAAACGGCTAAGCGCGAGGGTGTCCTCTGGGTGCCGTATCGGGCACTCTCCAAGGTGAACGGACAGTCCTATGCCGAGGTCAAGCGTGGACCAGCGACTTTTGAGAAAGTGGTAGTCACTACGGGACTTGAGGGTGACGAAGGAACCATCGAAGTAAAATCAGGACTCAAAGAAGGAGATGAGGTGACTATTGGTGCTACCCAGAAAAAATGAGTCTGATTGCTGTCCAAAATCTTCAAAAGGTGTACTCAAACGAGGGGGTGGAAACCCGCGCGCTCTTTGGGGCGAGCTTCACTATCGAGCCGGGAGAGTTCATCGCGATCATGGGCCCTTCGGGATCGGGCAAGTCGACTCTCATGCAGGTCTTGGGACTCCTTGATCGTGCGACAGGGGGGAGTTATGCGCTTCGTGGTAAGGATGTAACGGGGTTCACTGATGATGAATTGGCCAGACTCCGGAACAAAGAAATCGGCTTTATCTTTCAGGCGTTCAATCTCTTGCCGAAAACCAGTGTCGCGGAAAACGTTGAGCTCCCGCTCCTCTATGATGACCGGAATGATACCTCGAATGTGGCTCGAGTGGGAGAGGCGCTCGCTGCGGTCGGGATGACTCACCGGGCGGACTATCTCTCGAGTCAGCTCTCTGGTGGAGAGAAACAGCGGGTCGCCATTGCTCGGGCCCTCGTCAATAATCCAGAAATCATCTTTGCCGATGAGCCGACAGGGAACCTCGACTCCAAATCTGGTCTCCAGGTGATGGCTATCCTCCAAAAATTGAATGACGACGGCAAGACTATCATCCTCGTCACTCACGAAACGTCGACCGCGGAGCATGCCAAGCGTATCCTCCGGATGGTGGATGGACAAATCGTGGCTGATGAGCCTGTTTTGAATCGGAGGATAGCAGATGCTGAAACGGAACTTCTGAAGTGACTTTGTTTGTTGAAAACAATGCTATAATGAAGAAAAAATAACACGGTAAGGATAAATCGTATGTCGGAAATGCAGCCGTTTTCTTTTGGACCGAGAGTGGCTCGGGAGTTTGCGGAAAGTGTCCTTGGCGGATCGAAACGGGAAAAGGAAGGCAATACAGAAGAGACACGGTCTTTTGCCGCGCGATCACCCGAAGAACAGACCGACCTTATCTATCAGATCCAGACGCTTGTTGCCAAGCGACGTGATTTGACGCGGACACTTCGTCGGGATGAGTGGGAAGAAATAAGTCAATCAGAATCAACATCTTCTGATCAATCACTTGAAGACGTATTGGACAGTACTTTTTCTGGCAAAGTGGAGCAGATTGGCGGGCGGTATGTGCCGACACCACAATCGATACAGGCTGAGGTCAAAAATATCCGGGAACAATCTGTATCTGAAACGGAAGGGGAGTTAACCAGAGTCACGCAAGGATTGGAGGAACTGGGGAATATCCCTGGATTGCAAGAAGCCTATGGCAAAGAGGTGACTAAGCTGTATTTTTATGGAAAATTACTACAGAAACGGGAACAGCTCTTAGGAACGATGAGTCGTATTGAGGCGGCAGTAGGAGATATTCGGAAGAAAAGCAAGGATTCACACGCGGGCGTACCGGTCGGGTCTGGTGCGATGATGCTTGACCGCTTGGAAACAAAGAAGCGTGAAATTGAAGAAAAGTTGGCGATGTTTCGAGAAGAAAATGATTCGGTCGGACCGTTCCTTGAGCGTGTAGCGACACTGAAAGAATATAACGAATCATTTCAGAAAGACCGTATTTTAGAGTTGCCTTCGGTGAAGGGAGTGGTAAACCTAGGTTTGGAAGCACTGCGGAGTCGGCTTCCGTTTACGTTGGCCGGTCACCTCGGGAGCGGCAAGACTGAAGTGGCGCGCCATATCGCGAAATTGTATATGCTTGAGAATGGCATGGCGGAACCGGGCGAGGCGTTTGACACTGCTTATGATCGGCTACAGCCGGAATTTTTTTCGGGTTCGGAGGAGGCATCGGTCTATGATCTGATTGGGAAGTTGAAAATCAAGCGTGAGAGTGAAAAAAATTGGTCGTCAAAAAATACTATCGAGCTCGTAGAGAAGTACGCCGAAGAAATGCGTGAACAAGGGAAAGAGGTAGACGAGAAACGTGTTCTTGAACGCATCCTGGCTTCCGTGGTGCAGGGTGGAGACGTGGAAACGGTGTTCAACTACGGACCGCTTGGCCGGGCACTGCGGGATGGTAAGCCGATCATCATCGATGAGGTTAACATGATTCCACCGCAGGTATTGGGACGTATCAATGATATCGCCATCAAAGCGGTCGGTAAGCCGATTATTTTGCAAGAAAACGGTGATGAGACATTTCAGGTTGAGCCGGGCTTTGGCATCATCAGCACTTTCAATGTCGGTCGGCAGTATCATGGAACACAAGAATGGAATATCGCCCAGGCATCACGCTGGAGCGGGCCGAAAGTGGACTATCCAACCATGGAAGAGACCTATGACCTCATTTTGACAGCACTGTTTCGTAAGGATCGTTTGCGTTTCCCGCCGAATTTTCCGGCTGAGGAATTTCCCAAGCTTGCCAAGCTCGCGGTAGCGGTGCGAGAAATTCAAGAGCTGTTTTCTGGTCAGACGGAGGGTCAACGCTATATGGCGGTGACGCAGGGGATGCGAGCAGAGAAATCACAACTTGAAAAAACGGTCATATCGACACGCGACTTGATGCGTAAAATCATTCTTCCGTGGCGTGAGAGCAATTTTTCGAAATCACTCGATGAGATTATCGCGGACAATATCTTGGCCACCGCCGGGACACACTCAGAGGATGATCAGAAATTTCTTACGGAACTGCTGATTCGCACGGCCGGACTCTTCAAGGGCTGGACAGCAGAAGATTTCCGTAAGCATCATATCGAATCCGTCAGTGATACCGAGCTTCGAACACTCCATGGTATCATTGATACCCCAGAATACAAGCAAGAGAATCCCCAGCGAGGCGTTCTGGACAAATTGGATGAGCGTATCGATAAAATGAAAGCGGCACTACTCTTGGGAACGAAACAATAACTCCCCTATGTCCCTCGAAAACCCCTTCTCAAAAACAAACATCCTCCCTCCGGAACGCACCAGCTCCAAAGCCAATGAGAAACTCATCGCCTCTTTGCTTGGTACCAAAGCAAGGGAGAGATACCGAGAAACTCTCTCTGACAATCTCCAAACAAAAACACCAGAGAAACCCGTCTTCAATCTCGATACCTTTGACGAACAATCTTTCGATGCTCACGAACTGGAAAACCGCCTGGCACTCACCAAACAGTACGATACCCAAAGAGACACCTTTCAACAAATCGGCCTGCTCGAAGAGAAAGAGGGTATTCTCGGCATGGAAGCCGTAGACGGGACATTCTATCCTTTCCCGACCCTGGAGGAAGTGCATCAGAGACTTCGGGAAAAACAAACTCTCGTCGAACAAAAAGAAAAACAAGGCTTCAAAAAGCTCTGCATCGTGCCTTTCGGTATGAGTCTCCAGCAACTGACCGAAACCCTCAAAAAAACACTCCTCGCCCACTATCACGACATGCCTGACCCGAGTGACCCGAAAGAACGCATTCCTGACCCGACCAAGACCAAACTCTGGTCGACGAATACGGATGGTACCAAGGAAGCCTTGAAACTCGATAAAGGCAACCCGCTTTCCGTCTGGGATCAGTACCAGGAAAAAAACATCAGCTACTTCCCCGCAGCATACGATCAAGACGAAGCGAAACACGGAGGCCAGACCAAACAAGCACTGCTCAAACAAAACCAAGCCTTTCACATTCTCCTTCTCGAAAACACCCCTATCCCGAGACAGGGGAATGGAGCAACGGTGGGAGGACGACCCCAGATCGAAGCCGGCAAAACACCGAGAGAGTACCTGAAGCTCCTTCAGGAAGACCCGCTCTACCAGGGAGAACAGGGCCTCACCCCAGAGGCCTGGATCACTCAGTTTCTTCTCACTCTCGAGACCAAGAACGAGGTGATCGATGACTACCAAGGGAACGGTTCCTTCAACTACAACCTCGCTGCCTACTTCCAATACTCCGGCGACATCTCGTACGGCTACTGGTTCCGTGACGGTGCCCAGGCGGGGATGACCGGGTACGATGCGAGGTATCGGAGTACGAGTATCGGGGCTCGTTCCGCGGTGATGGTGTAGTTGGTATTTGGTATTTGGGTTTTCTTGATTCTTTTGATTTTTTTCTTTCTCGACTTTGGTTTGAGAATGAGGTTTGACTGGATATTGACAAAAAACATATAGTTTTGTATGTTGTAAACATACAAAACTTATTAAATAATGTTTATGTTCATTCAGCGGAGAATCTATCTTGCCTTGCAAAAAGTAGTGAATGAAAAGGAAATCATCGTCCTTACCGGTATGCGTCGTTCTGGTAAGACGTCAGTATATCGGGCTCTTTTTGATACGATAAAAAGTCCGAATAAAGTATTTTTAGACTTGGAGAATCCGTTGGAACAAAAGATATTCGAGGAGAAAGACTATAATAATATCATATCCAATTTGGAAAACGCCTATGGACTCAATCGGAGACAGAAGATGTATATCTTTGTCGATGAGATTCAAGCGATGCCGGAAGGGATTACGGCCATCAAGTATCTCTACGATCACTATGATATCAAATTTTTTCTTACTGGATCCTCAAGTTTCTATATCAAGAACTACTTTCCAGAAAGTTTAGCTGGCAGAAAATTTGTCTTCGAACTGTTCCCACTTGATTTTGAAGAATTTCTTCTCTTTAAAGGAGTCCCAAGAAAACAGCATCAGACATTTCTCGAGAAATCGGTAATGAAAAATGAGATTGCTTTGGAGCGGCTGAAGGGTTTGCATGAGGAATATCTTTTGTATGGCGGGTTTCCTGGTGTAGTTTTGAGCGAAGGAGCGAAGATGAAGAAATTGCGCCTGAACGATATTTTCACATCGTACTTCGAAAAGGACGTGAAAGTGATGGCGGACTTTAAGGATCTCAAAGCGTTTCGTGATCTCATGCTCCTTCTCATGCAACGAGCCGGATCGAAACTGGAAATTTCTAAGCTATCAAAGGAGATTGGTGTTTCTCGTGAGACGGTGTATTCGTATTTGAATTTTCTTGAACATACATATTTTGTCACTTTTCTGACACCGTTTACCAAAAATCCGGACCGGGAAGTGAGTGGGTCGAGAAAGGTTTACCTCTGTGATACGGGCATCTTAAACCATTTTGGTAGAGTGAATGATGGAGCTTTGTTTGAAAATTCTGTTTTCCTCAACCTTTTGAAATACGGAAAACTACAATACTATGAGAAACGGAGTGGGGGAGAAATTGATTTTGTACTTGATGAAAACATGGCGCTGGAGGTGAAAACCAGAGGCGCGAAGAATGATTATGCTAAAATACAAAGACTGGCTGATAAACTT
The DNA here is from genome assembly GCA_964459475.1 of uncultured Bdellovibrionales bacterium. Lineage (GTDB taxonomy): Bacteria > Patescibacteriota > Minisyncoccia > Moranbacterales > UBA1568 > UBA1568. The sequence continues at coordinate 11,018 of CAYWLN010000020.1, forward strand.
GGGATACAAGAAAGCTATCTCATCACGAAAGAATTTGATGCTGATTCATTTATTATCCTTGCGACTGATCTTTAGCCTTCCCCTATGTCCCTCGAAAACCCCTTCTCAAAAACAAACATCCTCCCTCCGGAAC
>CAYWLN010000021.1:0-11063 GCA_964459475.1 uncultured Bdellovibrionales bacterium
GAGAGTATACTACGGCTATAATGTAGTCTAAATATATGATGTCAAAAAACACTATCTGTCTCTGGTTTGATAAAGATGCGGAAGCTGCTGCCAATTTTTATGCCTCGACCTTCCCCGACAGTGCTGTCACGGCCGTCTTTCGCGCACCGAGTGACTATCCGGATGGTAAAGCGGGCGATGTGCTCACTGTCATGTTCACCGTCTGTGGTATCCCCTGCATGGGGCTCAATGGTGGCCCCGTATTCAAACAGAGTGAGGCCTTTTCTTTTCAGATTACTACCGAGGACCAGGAGAAGACGGACCGTTATTGGGACGCTATCGTCGGAAACGGTGGCATGGAGAGCGAGTGTGGTTGGTGCAAGGACCGCTGGGGGCTCTCCTGGCAGATCACCCCTCGCACGCTCTCAGACGCTCTCGCCGCTGGTGGCGCCGAAGCCAAACGTGCATTCGATGCGATGATGACCATGAAGAAAATCGATGTCGCCACGATTGACGCCGCCAGGCGGGGCTAAGTCCTCCTCTGGCCAACAAAAAACAAGGCATTTAGTTGCCTTGTTTTTCTATTGTCAATTACTAGGGACAGTTTCGATAATCCATTCAATACCATACTTGTCTCGAAACATCCCCGCATATGTGCCCCAGGGACCATCACCCATCGGTCCCTCTACTTCGCCGCCCACCGAAAGGCCAGAGAATACTCGATCGGCTTCTTCTTTGCTTTCTACCCGGACCAAAATTTTACTTCGATTTTCGCGTTCATTGACTTGCCCCAAAACCTCGGGCACATCATTGGCTACGAGTACCGTACTCTCGCCAATAGGTAAAGCTATATACATTATTTTATCTTCCTCTTTTTCTGCTACGGGGAATTCCTCACTGGCGATATCCTTGAAGCGTACTATCTTCGCAAACTCCCCGCCAAATACCGATTTATAAAACGAAAACGCCTCTTCGGCATTACCATTGAAATTGATCCAAGGATTAAGCGTCGTCATATATTCATGATGTTATTGATTCAGCTACAGTATATCAGATTCCTTCCGCTATAAACGAAAAAATCCCTCAAAAGAAGGATTTTTTCAATTATGCTCCCCCTAGTGGACAAACTTAGAACTTTTCAGTGGGAACGAGCTTTCCCTGATCCAGAAATTGCTACTCAACAAATATATAAACTTTTAGCCCTGGTATAAAGATCAAGAGAAGGTAAACGCGTATGCTGCTGTCCCTGGCGTTTCGAATTCTAGGCGTAGCGTATGCTCTCCAGACATTCCTTTCCCGTCAAAGAGCTCGTAGAGCCTATCTGCATCGACTAATACCTTTCCATCAATGACATCTTTACCAGACAATTCCTTCGTGATCGGATTCTGATCCAGAAAAACTTTTACGCTCCCCGACGAAGAATTATTTGGTGGGGCCATAACCAGAAAAACTTTCTTCCCATTGAAACGAAGAGTGAGAATCGTATCATTTTCAGCGATCGCTCTTTCCGATTCTACTTTCCAGGTTCCAGCATAAGCAAAGGAATCTTCTTTAAGCGTAACCGGTGCAGTAAACATCTGCGCCTCTCCGGTCACTCGTTCGGGTGATAATAACCGCTCCATACGCGAACTCCCAAGGTATGTCTCCGAGGTCTGGCCCCTCCCAGGAGTATCCCCCACAATTCCCAGGGTATCAGTACTCGCTTTTCTTCCTGCTTCTTCAAGAAGACTCTGGATAGCCTGTTCTGTTTCTTTATAATTCCCTTCCCCGAAATGATATTCGCGTATCTTTCCTTCGGGATCAATCAAATAGTGCGCTGGCCAATAGCGATTGTTGTAGGCTTGCCATGTACCATAATTATTGTCCTGAGCCACAGGATAATTGATCCCGTACCGCGCCAAAGCATCAACGACGTTCGTTGTCTTTTTCTCAAATGCAAATTCTGGCGTGTGCACCCCAATCACCATGAATCCCTGGTCTTTGTACTTCTCATACCAGCCAGTCACATAGGGAAGCGTCCGGATACAATTGATACAGCTGTAGGTCCAGAAATCTATAAGCACAACTTTGCCACGCAATCCCTCCATGGTCAGTGCCGAGTCAGTATTGAGCCACTTCTCTATGCCAACAAACTCTGGGGCTTGCCCATATTGGGGAAGATTGCTTTTCATATTTAATTTGGGCTCCTCTTTCTTAAGAAGTGAGCTTTCTCTATCAATACCCTTCAATTCATCAAGTTTCTGTTTCACCGTATCATTTTTCTCGAGCCCGTTCAAAAAACTCTCATAACTCGGAAATGTATCCAACAACTTCGCTTGAAGTGTCTTATCATACCCCGTGTAAATCGCTCCGGCTGCCAAAATCATAATCAGACCGAATGACTGCTGGATGCGTTTGGTATAGGGTGCCAGTGCCCTGGTCTTGGTCAACACCCTTTTCCCTAAAACAGCCAGGATAAAGAGTGGGAGTGATACGCCGAGCACAAACGCCAATGTTACGAGCACCACTTGGAAGCTCACGGCCTGAGTCGCAGCCAGAGTGGCGATCGTCGCCAGAATTGGCCCAGCACAAGGCGACCACACGAGACCTAGGGAAAAACCAGTAATGAAACCGCTCCAAAAACCAGTCCCAGAATTTTTCGTAAACCGTCCGCCGATAGAAGCGAACCGACTCACCACTCCCTCCAATCGTGCTCCCAAGGTTGGAATAATGAGAGTCAATCCTAAAAGAGCTATCACGAAGACAGCAAACAGGCGCAAAACCTCAGGGTCGAAAGGGATGACTTGAACTACAAAGGCGAGGGCGAGCGTTGCCAACATAAAACTCACTGCCAAACCCATTACGATACCAAGTGGCTTCCGCTCTCCGCCGGTCGCCCCCGCTGATAACACGATGGGGAGAATCGGCCATATACACGGCGCAAAAATAGTGACAATTCCAGAGAGAAACGCAAAAAGGATAAGGATAGTCATGTTGTTTTAAAAAAATATTACCAAGGGGAACAGTTCTGCAGAAACTGTCCCGGCTTCGTACCACTTTTTACTTCGATAGACTCGCTATTTCACTTGGGTAAGCAGTTCGCTCAACCCTTCACTCCCAGACCATTTGGCAATCATATTTCCCGATGCATCCACCTGCACCAATGTATGCTGGTAGGTGACGCCATACTGCTTCTTGAGGTCAGTATACTTGTCATAGTCCACATCAAGAACCAGTGTGTTCTGTGGGATCTGACTGAGATTGGCTTTGATATCGGCATCTAGAGCGCGACACGTCGGACACCACGATGCGCGGAAAAAAAGCACGACCTTGCCATCTTTAGCAAAAGCAATCTTGGATGCATCGTAAGGAACGTACTGTCCTCCTTTGATCATCATAGCGCCTTCATCCTTCTTCATCATGGCCTCTTCCTTGGCCATGATATCTGTCTTTTTCTCCATCATGGCCTCAGGCTGCTTCATGGCTGCTTCCTTTTTCATCATAGCTTCTTTTTCTATGGTGACCTTCTCCATCGCCACTTTTTCAGCCATGGCTTTTTCTTCCATCACAGCTTTGTCTTTCATGGCCTGCTGATTAGACGCATACCACCAGCCACCCAGTACCACTACCACACCGATTACTACTGCTATCACTATATTTTTATTCATACTGTTTCACCTCCTTTCATATTTATGATTTATTACTCTGTTGAGATTTTAGTATCGTTTTTCTGCGTACCATCGACCAATAATTTTTGCCAAAACCATACTTGTAAGCACCAATGGCAACCATGGATCAATCTTGTGTGACAATGCTTGTACAATGATTCCGGTTAGGAGTACTGCCCCGCCAGTTGTATAGGCAAAGCGAGTGCCAATGAAGCGATGAAGTTGTTCGCGTTCATCAGCGACAATTTCTTTCCAAAGAAACATGGCAAAAATAGCGAACAGAGTCACGATCAGACCGAGTAGCGTCATGTGAAAAGCATCCGTCATCCAAAAACCGAACGGATTAGTAAACCAAATAAGAAAGATGACGAGAAATACCGCTACAACTGTTTCCGAAAAAATCTTCGACATCATACTCATAACACTTTAATAGTGAACATTTTCTCTACTGGCACACAAAGAAACTGAGCAATTTTCATCGCCAGCAGAACGGATGGGGTATAATTTCCTTTCTCGAGTGCAATAATAGTCTGCCGTGTAACACTCACGGCCTGAGCCAACTCTTCTTGCGTCAGCCCTCGGAGCCTCCTCAAGTTTTCTATACTATTTTCAACTATTTCCTGCATACAATATGTAAAATCAGCTTTACATTTCTATCTTAGACTACCACGACAATATGTCAAGTTTACTTTACATTTTTATTTCAGTATTCGAATCCTATCCTAGGTAACAAAAAACAAGGCTTGTTTAGGCCTTGTTTTCTTAGCTCACAAGATGGGATGTTTTCGGAAATTCTGATCCCCTCCCCTCGTATCCAAACTTCGAGATGTGCTTCCGGCAGAAGAAAGAATTATTGCAGGGGTATAGTTGGTTAAGAAAAGAAAAAAGCCGCTGGGTGATACCATACGGCCTGAAGAAATTCGTTCTGCCTAGTGCTCTGTGATTGTAATCAGCACCTCGGCCCCCCGCACTAAAAGACGGGCGCGGCCACCGATAGGGAAAGTGATCATAGACTGGGTATGGCCCAGATCAGCACCCGCCACGACCGGGATACCGGCGAGCTCGGGCTTGGCCCAGATAAGCTCACGGATGAGGTCCGGTGTAGCACCCGACGCGCGCTGGAACCGTCCGATGACGATCCCCCGGATGCCGCCAGCCTCAGGGAGGTGCAGGAGGGACTGCAGGTTGCGATCGAATTCCCGAAGCGAGGAGAGTTCACTTTCCTCGAGGAAGAGGATCGAATCCGCGAGCGACGGCATGTACTCGGTCCCCTGAAGGAGATTGAGCGAGCACAGGTTGCCGCCGATGATTGTCCCTTCAGCCTCACCCTCGCGAATACTCTGATAACCGGGATTCGAAATCGGGTGACGGTTCGCCTGATCCCGATACCACTTGTCGTCAGTCCAGACCACACTCGGTTGAACATCGATCGGCGCTTCTTCGAAGAGGCAGTGGCGGAACATGTCGAGTGTGTACTCGAAGTACTGCTCTTCAGCGAAGTTGGCGAACGCCGGACCAGAATAGGTCGCAATCCCCGTCTTGGCGAAGATCGCATTACCGAGGACAGTGATGTCCGAGAAGCCTGAGAGAGCTTTCGGATTCCGTCGGACGAGCTCCCAGTTGATGTAGCGGAGGAGCTGATTACTGTTGTAGCCGCCGATGACCGCCAAGACAAGGCGGACTTCCGGGTCAGCGAAGGCTGCATGCAAGTCGGCGAGACGAGAGTGGATAGACGAGGAGTCGAAAGCGTTCTGCTCCCCGATATGCCGACCGAAGGAAAGCCGGAGACCGAGCGCGGCAAGCCGAGCGCAGGCGATTTCCTGATTCGCTTTGGAGATGATGGCGAGTGACGTGGCGGGTGCGATCACCCGGACCATGTCTCCCCGTTTCAGTTTTTCCGGAATGATCATGATGTCCTTTCACGGTTGTGAGCGCATCTCAATATGACGCGCAATCCAAAAAAAGAGGGCCACCGATATGCGATCGGTGCCCCTGCAGCTATGACTGACAAACGGACTCGTCAGTAGGAGCGGGCGAAGAGCACCCGGAAGCGTCCGGGAGTGCCACACCAGATACACGGACCATACTCCCCTTCGTGACCGAACGGGATGTTGCGTGTGGTCGCACCGGTTGCGTCTTTGATTGCCGTTTCACAGGCATCAGATCCACACCAGTCAGCTTGGACGAACCCCACTTGATCGTTCACAGCCCGGACAAGGTCTTCCCTCGCCTGAACAGGAACGGTACGAGCCGTGAGACGCACTTCAGCCGCCCGGTAGAGGTCCTGCTGGAACGCAACGAGTCGGGCAGGGATTTCTTCCAGCCGTGAGCGAACGAGCACTTCCTTGTGGGTTGTTCCCGTCCGCCACACAAGGGTAACCACACCTGCTTCGAGGTCGCGCGGGCCAATCTCGATGCGGAGCGGGACGCCCCGGAGCTCCCAGTGGTAGAACTTGGCCCCCGGCGAAACACCCTCACGATCATCGACCGTCACCCGAAGTGCGTGACTCCGAAGTGCAGCCGCGATTTCGGCGACTGCGCTGTCGAGCCCGGTTGGGTTCTTGTCGCGGCCGATCGGGACGATCACCACTTGATAGGGAGCCACAGCAGGTGGCAGCACCAGCCCCTTGGCATCACCGTGCGCCATGATGAGTGCGCCGATGAGCCGGGTGCTGACGCCCCAGCTCGTCATTTCGACAAAACGGTTGGTACCGGTCTGATCGAGGTACTTCACCCCAGCCATCTGCGAGAAGTTCTGACCGAGGTAATGGACGGTGCCCATCTGCAGCCCCTTGCCGTCCGGCATGAGACCTTCGATGCTCGACGACTCCACGGCGCCCGCGAACTTCTCGCGATTGGTCTTGCATCCCATCACGGTTGGGATGGCGAGGGCCTCGGCAACGAAATCGTGGTACTGCTCAACGACTGCTTCCACCTCGGCCCGTGCTTCCGCTTCTGTGGCATGCGCGGTATGACCCTCTTGCCACTGGAACTCCGTATTCCGAAGGAAGAGCCGCGGGCGCCTTTCCCAACGGATGACATTCGCCCACTGATTAAGGCGCAGCGGCAGGTCCCGGTAGGAGCCGATCCACCGCGCCATGCTTTCATGGATGATCGTCTCGGAAGTCGGACGGACAATGAGCGGCTCCTGAAGCGCTTCGCCGCCAGCGTGGGTGACCACGGCGCATTCGGGTGAGAACCCGGCGACGTGATCCTTTTCCCGCGCGAGAAGCGACTGTGGGATGAGGAGCGGGAAGGAGACGTTCGAGACGCCCCGGCTCTTGATGCGCCGGTCGAGTTCGTCACGGAGGAGTTCCCAGATCGCGTAGCCGTACGGCCGGATGACCATGCAGCCACGGACGGCCGCATGCTCGGCCAATTCGGCCCGGAGGATCACTTCCTGGTACCAGTCGGAAAACGCCGAAGCGAAATCCGGCAGCTTCTTACTATCACTCATGACACATCTCCTTTACGGATGGTTGGGAATCAGGGTAAGGATTGCAGAGCCGAGTCGAGCTCAGCGGGAAGAACAGCGAAACGATCGCCGGTCTTGCGGACGGACACTTCGATCTTGCCCGGATGCGCCTTGCCCCCGAAGAGGAGGCGGTATGGGAGACCAACGAGGTCAGCATCGATGAGGGCGCGACCGATCGGGCAGCGACGAGCATCGAAGAGCACCCGACTTCCCGAATGTTGCAGTCGGTCATGCGTCGCACTGGCCAGATCGTAGCCTGCCTCAGTGGTAACGAGGTGATAACGGAACGGCGCGAGTGAGACTGGCCAGGCGATGCCACGCTCATCATGATGGTGCTCGGCGAGGAGCTGCAGGATGCGGCTCAGGCCGATGCCCATCACAGTGAGGTAGCGAGGTAGCTGGTCGGGACCGAAGATATTGAGAGCTATGGTCAGGTCAGAACCTGAAGTTGCCACATCACCGATCTCCACGCCCTCGACTTCGCTGATGCCGCTACTCGAACAAGTGGGGCACTTGGTGAGCTCCGTTTTGGAACGAAACGATTGGCCGCAACTCTGGCACACCGCTACCCGACACTGTTTGGTCGAGGAGGGAACCCAGAAGGAACTACCTTCAGTTCTATGAATCCGCGCCACTCGGGCTGGGAGGCCGAGCCACGAAGCGAACTCTGGGATGAACGCCTCCATCCGATGAATCTCTTCGCGGTTGGATGCCGCGCTCTCCGAAAGAGCATAGGCATCAGCCAGCAAGAAAGAGCGGGAACGGATGAGGCCATGCGCCGGCCGCGGTTCGTTCCGGACACGTTCACCGATTTGGAAGCAACGGAACGGAAGCTGCTGATGATGCGTCGCGAGCGTGCGGAAGAGATCGAGTACTGCCTCTTCCTGTGTGGGATTGATCACGAACCGGCGAGCGTCTTCGCCAAGAGATGTCTCAGCAAGAACGGGACCGTACTTTGCGTATCGGCCGGACTCCTCCCAGAGGTCGGTCCGCTGAAGGAGGGGCAGGGCGATTTCCGAAAAGTTGAAACGTTCGAACTGGTCACGGAGTCGGGTGGCGAAATGCTGGAGAAAAACTGTTCCGAGCGAGGAAAGGGCGATGAACCCTTGTCCTACGGACCGAACATATCCCCCAGACTGGAGGATCGTGAACCCGTCCGCCGTCCCCGACGGGAGTCGGGATGTGGGGAATAAACTCTGATTGTACAACACGGTATGACCTCCTGTGGATAAAGGATAAGGATGGGAATACTCTCAATATTCAACATTCTCTTGTTAACGAGCTTGCTTGACCCATGTCAAACACTTAACTGTAAAGAAAAAAAACCTATCCGTCAAGCAGCTGCTTTCGGGATAGGGTGTGACTTCGGGAACTCACTCCTCGGCTTCGAAGAGGTCGAGGTTGAATGTGGCCTCTTTGAGGAGCGCGCGCATGAACGCGCACTTGTTGTCGTCGAGCTGCCCGCCAGCGATTTGCTGATATGCCGGGCAGGGACCCCCGCAGATATGGCGAGCCTCGCAGCTCAGACATTCCGTCGCACGCCGGATTGGGGTTCTCAGGCTACTGCCCGCCTCCACGCTCGGAACAGCAAGATATGGGTGCCACTTCTGAGCACAGTACGAAAGGCTGCCATCTGGACCGATCGAGGCCATGATGTCGCTCCCTGTAAGCGCACAGGGACCCTTTCGCTGGATATTACCAGCGAGTGCCGCAAGCGGTGGCGACGCGGCCGAATCGATGGAAACGCCGAATTCTCTTGCTATCCGGATCAACTGGACGAGAACCTCGGCATATTCCTTGCCTGGCATCGTCCACTGCACGGTGTGATAGTGCAGCGGCGTGTTCACCGTTACCGTCTCCATCGGGAACTGCTCCAGAACTGTCCGAAAGATTGCCGGGAGCTCGGCCAGATGGTCCGGATGCGGTGTGATGAGGATATGAGTGTCGATCCCTGCCTCGCGTAGCCGTTGGTAGTTAGCCGCTACCACCTGAAATGTCCCCCTGCCATCAATGTAGGTGCGCAAGACATCATTCACTGCCTCGGGCCCGTCGATCGAAACGCCAACGTGGAACCGGTGGGCCTTGAGGAAGACAAGGATCTCATCGTCGAGGATCGTCAGGTTGGTGGTGATCCGGTAAACCGGCTGCACCATCTCACCACGCGCAACGGCTTCTTCCAAGATGGCGACTGCCCGCTGGAGGGAGTCGAACCGGAGGAGCGGCTCGCCGCCGAAGAAGTGATAGGTCACTGCATGGGTCTGGCCGTAGGGAATCGTATGCAAGATGGTCCGCTCAAGCACACTGAGATCCATCGTGCGCAGGCTGTCAGGTGCCTTAGTCACGAAACACTCGGCGCATCGCAGGTTGCACTTCTCGGTCAGTACGATCCGGAAGGCCCGGATGTTCGGCCGGAGGTCGACCACGGGGATCGGAAACTGTGGCAACTGGACCGAGATGAGACCGAGCTCGATGAGCTCATCGATGGTGCCAAGGACATCGGACCGATCCGAGAAGTCTTGGATGACCTCGTCGGGTGTCCGTCCCGTGTGGAACGCTTCGAGCATGGTGACGTGGAGTGGCGTGAGCTCGGTGAGGTCGAGCGTGTCTTCGGCGAAATGGATGATTTCGCCTTGTCCCCCTTCATACAGCCGGAAGGGAACGGCTTGGTACCTTTTCATCCTGATTTCTCCAAAGAGAAGGGTTGTCGAACAGGGAGGCACAGTGACTCCCGACACAGAGCGGCAAGACCTCGGACCCGAGAGGATTCGATTCCATCGCACCAAGGAGGGTGGACAGTTCGTCCTCGAAGAGATTTCCGAGAGAGATGTCTCCCCGATGGAAACAGGGTGACAAATTACCTCGGGCATCACACACGAAGTACTCCTTTCCCATGGGGCAGCGTGCTTCGGGAAGCGAGCCTTTGCCACGGAACAGGCGAATCGTCTGCTCGAGGTACCGGGTGGCGTGTGGCCGACCGAGAAGCGGTGCGACCGCTCGGAGACTCGCATCGACGATCCGATGACCGACGAGGTCTCCTCCCGGGAGGAATGCCTTCTGGACTCGGATATCAGACACGCCGAGATCTCGAAGCCACTCAATTGTCCGACTGAGGGTCGGTGCATTTCGAGCAGTGGCCACGGTCGTGGTCGAGAGTGGCATGCCGCGTTGGATGAGGCCACGAATCGCTGCGACAGCGTCGGTATGCCTCCCCCGCTGTGCGTCATGCACTGCCGGGTCGTGCGAATCGATCGACACGTCTATCCGGTCGACAGCGAGCTCGACCAGCCGGTCAAAGTCGCGTTCGGAGAGACGAGCGGCGCTCGTATTGATGATAATCCGGAGTGCGTTCGCCTTAAGTGCGGAGACAAGCTCATACGTCTCCTTCTTATGCACAGAATGAAGCGGGTCCCCGCCCGTCAGAATCACTGTGCCGAAGCGCGCTTCGGCGATACGCTTCGCAACATGGCCTGCTTGTCGGGGCAAAATTCGATCGCGGGACCTCTTTTCATATCCCGTCGTGTAGAAACAATGCGTACAGGCGATGTCGCAAACGCTGTTCACCATAAGGAACAGGTTCTTCATCACTTTCTCCTTCTCAAAGGTAGAAAAAGGACCCGGAAGCGCATCGCGCGACCGGGCCTCGGGTTGCAGCCAGCAGGCGAGGGCCTACGTGGAATGGCAGGACGAGCGGGGCGGTTGCGCCGCGAGACGGATGCGACGTGCCTTGGGCTTGCCGACCGTGACCTGCTGTTTGGCCTTGGGATTCTTCATGGGGTGCCTTTCGAAGTAGAAGAAGTCAGTTGTCAAGCAACTGCACTTATAGACTATAACGCTTTTACCCCATTGTCAATCACACTCTCAGAAGCAAACCACACCGGTCCTTCGCCGATTTTTTCTGCTCCTTCAACATGGATATGCCACGCGGCCCGCTCGCCAATCGCCACAAAAGGAATATCTGCTTG
>CAYWLN010000022.1:0-9481 GCA_964459475.1 uncultured Bdellovibrionales bacterium
TTTCATACAGGCCGCTCCAGCTCCCTGTTTCATCACGTTCTTATCCGGACAACCCATGTTGATATCAATCCCATCAAAGCCAAGCTCCGCGCACAGTCTCGCTGCCTCGCGCATGTTGTCGGGGCGAGAGGTAAAAAGCTGAGCCACAATCGGTCGTTCGGCCTCGGAAAATTTGAGGTCACGCATGAGCGCCTCACACCCTTTTGGGTGGCAGAGTCCATCGGCCGCCACAAACTCGGTCCAGATCACATCCGGTTTGCTGTGTTTCACAATATGCGCGCGAAAAACAGCATCCGTCACATTGGCGAGCGGCGCCAGGACAAAAATCGGCCTCTTTAGTTGTCCCCAACATCCCAAATATGATTCCATGATATGCCTCTAGTGTAACGCCCACAGTGTACTGCGTTCTGATAAAAAAAGAAACCCCGAGCGTAGCCGAGGTTCTCGGACGGCGGGGTCGACCCTACCAGGGCAGAACAAGGTCTGACGCGGTGTGTGGCAACAACTGAAGCAGAGATAGCACTGGGACGGGCCAGTAGTCATAGTGATCAGTTGCTCCTTCGCGCAAAGCCACAAAAAACTTCTGGCCAGGCCCGACATAGTTCGGACGTATTGAGAGGAGCGCATACTCCAAGTCCTGTCGATATGGACGAAACGATGAATCCCTCTCGCTAAACCGAACAATAGCCGGTCTATAGTCTGGCAGGAGATGAAACACCATCGCCTCGCCATCATCCCAAATCTCAGCATCAAGGAGTGTCGAGGGAAGAACCTTCCACTCGCTTCGCCTTGGACGGTAGAGAAAGAGATTGGTTATCCCGAGTTCCTGAAGCAGGAAGCCCGGGCTCTTCTCGAGCTCAATCGGGGCGTTCCTGTCGTTCATACGAAACCTCCAGGTTGGGTGTCTCACTTGTACCAAATGAAGCGGTATTTGTCTACCTTCATTTGACATCTCTCAGTATTTTCGTTAATATCAGACTTAATTAGTCCGAGTTTTATTTACACCAAGGAATCGAGAAACCCTTCGACAAGCTCAGGGTAAAAATTTACAAATTATTATGAAAATATCTAAGAAATCCTACTATGGCCTGAGAGCGGTCTTGGCGCTCGCCCAAGCGGACAAGCCTCTCTCGATTCATGCCTTGGCCGAGACCGAGCATCTCCCTGAAGGCTACCTCGAGAAAATCCTCCAGAGCCTCCGTAAAGGTGGGGTCGTCGAAGCCAAAAAAGGTACCACCGGGGGTTATTCTCTCGCCAGAGACAAAGAGCGGATCAACGTTTGGGAAATCCTCCGTATCCTCGATGGTCCGATGAAGCCCTTTATGCCCCCGATCAAAGGCGAACTCCCCGCCAGCAACGCTAAGCGCGTAGCCACGGCGGGCTGGCCCTGCCCACCACAATCACACTGCCAAACAAGCGAGGTGTGGCGTCGGCTCGAACATGAAATCGAAACCTCTCTCTCCCAAGTCACCCTCGGCAGTCTCATCCCCGAACATCCTCATCACTAACCCTATGCTCACCCTCGACCACTTGAGTGTCTCTATCGGAGACAAAAAAATCCTTCACGACATTTCGTTTGCCTTCAAACCTGGAAAGACCTATGCCCTCATGGGTCCGAATGGTTCCGGCAAATCGACGCTCGCTTCGGCCATCATGGGTCACCCTGATATCCGTTACACCCGACTATCCAAAGTGCTCTGGAAAGGAAGGCCTGCCCGACACACTCCTGTCGTCAAGACAGGTGTGGGCGGGAATGTAAAAGGCCTCGCCCCAAACTTCCGCGCCGAACTCGGCATCTTCCTCTCCTTTCAGGCCCCGTTGGAAATCCCTGGCGTCACCATCTTTGACCTCCTCCGCATCGCGCTTGAAAAGAAGATGGATCCAGTTGTCATGCACCGGCAGGTACAGGCGTATGCCAAGGAACTGAAGATGAAGGACGAACTCCTCCGGCGTTCGCTCAATGTCAGGTTCTCTGGCGGTGAGCGCAAAAAACTCGAAGCACTTCAAGCGGTGATGCTCGCCCCGCAGTTTGCTCTCTTTGACGAAATTGATACAGGTGTCGATGTCGATGCCCTCAAAACTATCGCCAAGTTCTTGAAGAAGCATCTGCCAAAAACTACTACCCTCGTATGTATCACTCACTCCACCAGACTCCTCAAGTATGTGAGTCCCGATCAGGTCCTCATCATGAAAGAAGGCCGACTGGTGAAAACGGGTGGCGCCTCTCTCGCCAAAACGATTGAACATTCCGGTTTTGAGTCACTCTAGGACATGAAAAAATCCTCTCCCAACAATCTCGATCTCGACGACTACAAATACGGGTTTTCTATGCCAGAGCGATCTGTGCATCGGACCAACACCGGCATCAATCCAGAGGTCGTCCGAGAAATCTCCAAGGTCAAAAAAGAATCCACCTGGATGCGTGATTTTCGTCTGCGCTCGTATAAGATTTTCACTGAGAAGCCCATGCCGACTTGGGGGGCGGATCTCATGCCGATTGACTTTGACGCCATCACCTACTATTTGAAGGCGACCGATGCCCAAGCCAACTCCTGGGAGGACCTCCCCCAGGAGATTAAGGATACGTATGACAAAATTGGCGTGCCCGAAGCCGAGAAGAAGTTCCTGGCTGGTGTCTCGGCCCAGTACGAATCAGAGGTTGTCTATGAAAGCGTCAATCGTGAACTCGATCGGCTCGGGGTCATATTCTGTGATATGGATACGGCGGTCAAGAAATACCCAGAACTGGTCCGAGAATACTTTGGTACCCTCATCCCACCTCAAGACAACAAGTTCGCAGCCCTCAACTCCGCTGTCTGGTCGGGTGGCTCCTTTGTCTATGTCCCCAAAGGCGTCCAAGTTGATCTCCCCCTCCAGGCCTATTTCCGGATCAACGCCGAGGCCTTTGGTCAATTCGAACGAACCCTCATCATCGCCGAAGAAGGGAGCTACGTCCACTACATCGAGGGCTGTACCGCCCCGGTCTATACCACCTCTTCCCTCCACTCCGCGGTGGTCGAAATCTTTGTTAAAAAAAATGCCCGCGTCCGCTACACCACTGTCCAGAACTGGAGCAAAAATATCTACAACCTTGTCACCAAACGCGCCCGAGCCGAAGAAAACGCCGTTATGGAATGGATCGACTGTAACATCGGGAGTGGCGTCACCATGAAGTACCCAGCTGTCTACCTCGCCGGGCGCGGTGCCCGAGGCGAAGTCCTCTCCATCGCCTACGCTGGTGCGGGTCAACACCAAGACGCCGGAGCCAAGATGGTTCACCTCGCACCTGATACTACCTCACGAGTCGTTTCCAAGTCCATAGCCAAAGATGGTGGTCGCACCTCCTACCGAGGACTCGTCCACATCGCGCCCGGTGCCAAAAATGCCAAGGCTTCGGTTGTTTGTGATGCCCTCCTCTTAGATGACATCTCCCGCTCCGATACGTACCCCACCATGCGCATCCATGAAGAGTCGGCCGAACTCTCTCACGAAGCCACCGTCGAACGAATCGGCGAGGACAAACTCTTTTATCTCACCTCGCGCGGTATTTCCGAGGGTGATGCCGAGGGACTCCTCGTCAATGGCTTTATCGACCCCGTGGTAAAGGAAATCCCCCTTGAATACTCGATCGAACTCAACCGTCTGATTCATCATGAGATGAAAGGCTCTATCGGTTAACACTATGAAGTTTTTAGATATCAGCGCTGATGTAGAAACGACTTACCGGCTCAAAGAAAACGAGCAGGGAGTATTTTTCATGCACAATCGGAGTGGCGATCTCACCTTTGAACTCCTTGGCCCCGGTGCTACGGCTCATGTTTTGGCTTTCTGTACTGGTCGCGGTACCAATGAGACCACCCTCCATATCCATCAGCGCCACCTGGCGCCACATACCACTTCCCGCGTGGTGGTCAAAAGTGTCCTCACTGATGAGGCACGCTTCTCCTATCGTGGGACACTCCATATTGCACAAGATGCTCCTCTCTCCGACGCCTCCCAAGAAAATCGGAATCTCCTCCTGTCACGTGACGCCAAAGCGTTCTCTCTGCCTGCGCTCGAAATCCTCTCGAGTGACGTCCGCTGTCATCATGCCGCGACGACCAGTCCCCTAAACCGTGACACCCTCTATGCCCTCATGGCCCGTGGACTCTCGCAGAGAGAAGCCCGAGACCTCCTCGTTCACGGCTTCATCCATTCGTCCGTAGATACACTCGAGACTCTCGTCGGTAGAGAGGATCGCGAAAAAATGCTATCCTTGATGGAGATAATTACCCTCTAAAGACGTCTTATGGACATCGCCACTATCCGCCAGGCATTTCCCATCTTTACCAAGTATCCAGAGCTCGTGTACCTCGATTCGGCAGCGACCGCGCTAAAGCCCAAGTCGGTCATATCCGCTGAAATGGCCTACTACCAGTCCTACAGCGCCAACATCTCTCGCGGTATCTACCTCATGGCCGAATCAGCTACGCTCGCTTTTGAGGGAGCCCGTGCCACGGTCGCCCGTTTCCTCGATGCCTCACGTCCCGAAGAAATCATCTTTACCGCCGGGACCACCGCCTCGCTTAACCTCGCTTCACAACTCTTGGCTCCTCAGATCAAAGCGGGTGACAACATCGTCGTCACGGCGCTCGAACACCACTCCAACTTTCTCGCCTGGAAAGAGCTCGCCAAAAGTCGCGGCGCTGAATTCCGCGTCCTCCCCATTGATGAAACTGGCCTCCTCAGGCTCGAGAAACTTCCCGACCTCGTAGATGCTCGTACTCGTGTCGTCGCCCTCTCCGCTGTCTCCAATGTCTTGGGCATCATCAATCCAGTGCGCGATGTCATCGCCACGGTACGGACGCTCGCTCTCGAGGCACGAGTCGTAGTTGACGCTGCCCAGCTCGTCGGCCACCTGCCCCTCTCGGTCCAAGAATGGGATGCTGACATGGTCGCCTTTTCTGGACACAAGCTCTTTGGCCCGACTGGTACCGGTATCCTCTATGGCAAATACGCGCTCCTCGAAACCCTCCGACCCGTTGTTTTCGGTGGTGGCATGGTCCTCGACGCGTGTGCCACGGATACCCTCTACAAAGACGTCCCAGCCCGCTTTGAAGCAGGGACCCCCAACATCGCCGGCGCCATCGGTCTCGGCGCAGCCCTTGATTTCATCAGTTCTGTCGGCCTTGATGTCATCCATGACCATGAGCAAAAGCTCATCGCCTACACCATAGAGATACTTAAGAAGAGCTTTGGTGATGCGCTCACCATCCTCGGTACCCAAGAGGTCAGTCGCAAAAGTGGCATCATTTCTTTCACGCTCGAGGGTGTCCACCCACACGATGTGGCCCAGCTCTTGGGCGACCAAAACATCTGTATCCGAGCCGGACTCCAGTGCGCCGCGCCGCTTCACGAGAGTCTCCGTCTCCCTGCAAGCGCCCGGATTAGTCTCTCGCTTTACAACACCGAGGCTGACATTGACCAGCTCGTAGCTGGTCTCAAGCATATCCGCACCGTCCTATGACCAGTATTTACCAGGACATTATCCTCGACCACTACCGCAACCCTCGCTGTCATGGCACCATAGAGACACCTACTCACCAGAGTCAAGCGATCAACGCGAGTTGTGGCGACAAGCTCCAAATGGACATCATCGTCAAAAATGATATGATTGATGAGGTACGGTTTTCTGGTGTCGGCTGTGCAATCTCCCAGGCGAGCGCCTCGCTCCTCTGTGAGCGGATGACCGGTCGACCCGTAAAAGAGGCCCTCGCCCTCGTACCAGGCGACGTCCTCGAGCTCCTTGGCGTCACGCTCTCCCCGAGTCGCATCAAGTGTGGCCTCTTGTCACTCGAGACCCTGCAGAAGACTTTGGCTTCACCAAAGTAATTGTTAAGTGGCTTTATTGCTTCATTGCTAAAAAAGGAATCAAATAGTTCTGCTACAATTCAACAATGTAACCATATAACCATAAAAATGTATGTCGCAGTGGAAAGATGAAACCAAAGTCGCTGGCCCTATCGCTCTCAAGAACGGCTGGACCGTCGAAGTCGATCATAGTATCTGTATTGGTGCCGCGCCCTGCACTGCCATGGCCCCCACTACCTTTGCCCTCGATGATGCTGGCAAAGCTGGTATCCTCGCGACCGTCGATCAAGATGACCAAGAAACTATTTTGAATGCTGCCCGCGCCTGCCCCGTCGGAGCCATCATCGTCAAAGACGAGACTGGTAAGGTCATCTTCCCAGAGTAAGCTTGGGTAGAATGGAGAATAAAGAAAGTAGAATAGAGAAATAAAAAATCCTGAAAAAGGATTTTTTATACAAACAAATCAACATTCAATATTCTTAAATCTACATTCTTACCTATTATGAATAAGTTGCCCCCTGAAAATCTTGAGGTCACAGTTCGGAACCAGCTGACAAAAGTATTGGATCCCGAATTGGGCGTGTCTATCGTCGATCTCGGTCTCATCTATGGCATCACGGTTTCAAAAGATGGCATCTGCACTATCACCATGACGCTCACGACAATCGGCTGTCCACTCTTTGGCCAAATCCAAAAAGAGATAGAGGATCGGGTGATGGAGCTCACGGCCATCGAAGAAGTAGTTGTCAATCTCGTCTTTGATCCCGTCTGGACCGCCGAAAAAATGTCCGAGGAAGCCCGTATCCAACTGGGGTTGGATTAAGAGGCTTTTTTTATACAAAGAAGGCTCCCAGAAAAGTAACTTTTTCTCGCCGTGTTCCAGACCTGCCCGAAATGCTACGCATAACGTTGCAGGCGGGCTCACCAAAGCTCTCGATGAGCGAAAAAAACGCCCTCAATCAACGGCTGGTCTTAGCTCTTTTTTCGAATCGAGAGCCTTGTCTCAGACAATGGAACAGTCGATAAAAAATTCTTTTCCGTTAGCCCCCTCTCTTATCGGTAACTCTTTATAAGTTCGTTCAATTTTGTTTCATCATAAGCTCGTTTGTGGAGGGCATCATCGCCTGACCGGACCAATGTTTCATAGCTCGGGCGTCCCGTCACTTGGTAGAGGATACCGAGGGGCATCCGCTCGAGTTCAAAGGCAAGCGCGAGCGCCTTCATCCTGTCCTCCTTGTCGTGAGTCTCATCGAGATAGTAGGTGTTTTGCTTGAACCACTGGTAGGTATTTTGTTTGTTAAAGACGACGCAAGGCTGGAACACATCGACGAGCGCATAGCCCTGGTGTTGTATGGCGGCTTTGATGATTTCTTTCGACTGCATGATGTCCCCGGAAAAGACCCGCGCCACAAACGTCGCCCCGAGCGTGAGAGCGGTCGCGAGCGGATTGAAGGGTTCAAGGACCACACCCCCTACCTGAACGGGGGTCTTCATCCCCTTTTCTGACGTCGGTGAAGCCTGACCCTTGGTCAGACCATAGACCATGTTGTTATGCACGATACTCGTGATATCAGGATTGCGCCTGATAGTATGGATGAAGTGGTTCCCTCCCTCTCCGTAGGTATCACCATCTCCACTCTCCGCGATGACGGTCAGTTTTGGGTTGGCAATTTTGATGGCAGTCGCCGGTGGTAGGGCACGGCCATGGAGTCCATTGAAGTAATTGACGCGGAGGTAATGTGGAGTCTTGGCGGCCTGACCAATACCTGAGCAGATAACCACATCCTGAGGCAAGATATCCAGTTCCGAGAGAGCCATTTTGACAATGTTCAAAATCGGAAAGTTCCCGCAACCTGGACACCAGGCCAAATCAGTCTCCTTGGGCATGTCGTAGAGTTTCTTGTCGATCATACGTCTGTACTCAATTTTTTCAACTTTTTGACTCCCTCCTCGACAGAAAATGGATCGCCGTTATACTTGAGGATGTTTTCTGACACTTTAATACCATATTCGAGGGTGAGGAGATGGGCAAACTGTCCCGTTGCATTGTTTTCCATGACTACCACTTTCTTCTTTGAGAGAAGTTTCTTGGCTTTTGCTGGTAACGGATAGACCTGATGAAAATGAAGTCCAGCCATACTCTCATTATCCAGTATCTCAAGCGCTTCCTCGAGGACGCCACGGTTAGAGCCCCAAGTCACGACAACGATATCAGCATGGACAACATCACCGAGAGTGGTCGGCATAAGGGCCTCATCACGCATACCTGCGAGCTTGGAGAGACGCTTGTCATGCATAGCCTGACGGACGAGAGCGCTCTCCGTGATATGCCCCGCTTCATCGTGTTCGTCACTATCAATCCCCACGAGTCCTTGTCCATAGCCTGGGATGCCACGCGGTGAGATACCATCTTTCGTGAGAGCATAACGCTCGTACGTAGCTTCAGTCTCCACGATATGATTCACGACTGGTAGTGGCACCAATTTTTTTTCTGACACTGTGCCGAGAGAGTCGAGGAGATACTGGTCGGTCAAGATAAAGACAGGGACCTGGTAGGTATCTGCCACATGAAAAGCTTGTTCAGCTGCCAAAAAGCATTCTTCCAACGTCCCAGGTGCAAAGATTGCGCGGGGAAATTCACCGTGCCCAGCATACAGCGCCAAATTGAGATCGGCCTGTTCGGTACGAGTCGGAAGCCCAGTCGCTGGTCCGGGACGCATCCCAATATGGACGACAATCGGTGTCTCGATGATCCCAGCGAGACTCACCCCCTCCGTCATGAGCGCAAACCCTCCGCCCGAGGTCGTGACAATCGCTCGCGCTCCAGTATACCAGGCCCCAAGACCCTGGTTGATCGCCGCAATTTCATCCTCAGCCTGATCCACCACCACACCAAAGTCCTTCCCCTGCTCAGCCAAAAAGGTGAGCAGTCCTGTCCCAGGAGACATCGGGTACGAAGAAATATAGTTACACCCAGCCGAGAGCGTCCCGAGTCCGAGGGCGGTCACTCCATCGAGGAGGAGCTCGTCTTTGACCGTATCATGACGGCTAATCGCCACTTCGATACCGGCATCATAGGCGATATGAGCCCCAAAGGCATAGCCCTTTTCGGCCGCTTCGAGATTCTTCGCAACTACCTCCTCACCCTTACGAGCGAAGCGCTCCTTGAGGTACGACTGGAGGACTGAGAGGTCGGCCTCAAGCATCCCCAAGACTACCCCGACGGCAACCGTACTCGTATAGATCGGATTCCCGAGCTCGTTCGCAAACTGTGTAAACGGGACATTGACCACCGGACAATTGGTCATGGTGCACACTTTTTCCCGCTCACCAAGCACAATAGTGTCCTTGGTGATGCGGTGCTCAAGGTGTGGGAGGACGTCTTTGTCGAGCGCAAAGAGGAGATCGATACGATCCACAAACGAGGCGCGCCGCTTGTTCGTGATGCGGATCTCGGTCGAGTTGCTCCCGCCACGGATACGCGACATGTACTCTTTGATAGCAAAGACATGGTAGCCCTCACGCTTGAGGACTGAGACCAGAAGGGCCTCGACGGTCTGGACTCCCTGCCCAGCTGCTCCTCCGAGAACGATAGAAATATCACCAGAAAATCGTTTCATGTTTGTGTTTC
>CAYWLN010000022.1:9581-10983 GCA_964459475.1 uncultured Bdellovibrionales bacterium
TTCTCAATTTCCTTGAGCCGAGCCCGACTGTCTTTGATGAGGACGGTGCCCTCCTTGATTTTCTCGAGTCCCTTTTCGACGTCCACTTCTTCTTGGTTATCAAACCAAGCGATGATGTCTTGAACCTTCTTGAGCGAATCGCTCAAATTCATTTTTGGCATAATGCTCTAAGTTACTTATCATTGATTTCCACGATCCGCGCTCCGATGCTTCCTTTACTCAACTGTACGTTGAGTATATCACCCTCTTTCAAACCTCCCACGTCTTTCACAATCCTTTGACCACTTTTCACGAGACTATACCCAAGTTTGAGGACACGCGTCGGATCATACTGGCGGAGGAGTTCTTCCGCATACGTAAGCTCCTTAGTGGTTCGCTCAAGAGAGGCGAGGAAATACTGATGGAGCTCTTTCTTAGCCTGGGTCATATCCGATAGCTTCTGCTCGAGCACCACCCTGAGGAACAACAGTCTCTCAGTAAGCGCCTGCCTCAGGGTCGTCGCATACTCGAGAAATTTACCCAGTCTCTCGAGGAGACTCTCCCCGGCCGTACCGATAATCGTCCGGACCACTGACAATTCCCGCTCCATAAGCACCGGCAAATGCTGTTCAAAATGTCGCAGGAGTCCTCGGGCCTCATCCCATGGTGCCCGCAGAGTGCGGGCCGTCGCCGTCGGAGTAGACACCATCAGGTCCGCGGCCAAGGCCGCGAGCGTCACATCCTTTTCGTGCCCCACCCCGAGGAGAGTCGGGATACGACAGGTGGCCACGGCGCGCACGAGTGCCTCGTTGTTGAATGCTTGGAGACTCTCGAGACTCCCGCCTCCTCGGATCATAACGAGGAGATCGTAGTCATCGGCATGCTGGTCAAAATAACGGAGGGCCTCGAGGATCTCAAATACTGCCCGCTTCCCCTCAACGCTCGTCGGATAAAACCCTACATGCAAGCCCTGGGGGCCGAGGTTCATGGTAAAGTCTCCAATGGCCGCCCCCTGCTCGGAGGTGATGAGCGCTATCCGAGTCGGAAACGGCGGGAGTTCACGCTTCTTCTCAGGGGCAAAGACTCCCTCTTGTTCAAGTTTGAGTTTGAGCGCATCGTAGGCCTTCTTGAGCACTCCTTCACCACAGAGCTCGATGAGGCCAGCCCGAAACGACAATCGGCCACTTGGCTTGTAAATATCCGGTGCCCCCTCGACAATAATCTCGTCTCCAATAGCGAGCTCCACTCCCGAGAGGGTGTACTGGTTCCGAAAAATGAGACACGAAAGCATACTCTCATCCTCACTGTCCTTGATGGTAAAGTACACGACGCGCTCCCGCACATCCACGCTCGATACCTCACCCTGTACCCGAGCGGCCATCCCTGAGAGCTCGATATTGAGGCCATCAAGAAAAGCGCTCAC
>CAYWLN010000023.1:0-9708 GCA_964459475.1 uncultured Bdellovibrionales bacterium
CAGCGAGGAATGCAGCAATGTCTTCCTCTCTAGACCCAAAGAGCTTTTTTGGGACACGTCGCTCCTTTGAATATGTATCGAAGCCAAGCTTTTGACAGAGTTTGACCAATGGCATGTGGTAAATAATGAGTGTTGATGAGCAAGAAGACTGATTTGGGTAAATTGAGGCGTCTTTGTCGAATGTACTTTTTACAAGTTTTTGGTAATACTCCAAAAATGAAAGATTCTTATCAGTCACCAAGACTCCGTGTCGTCTGGGACTAATATGTCCGTCTCCACAAATATACCCAAGGAGGCGCCAGAGTTGTTGGGAATAGTACTGTTTACTTTGTTGGCTGACTTTTTTGATGCCGAGTACGTAATCGCCTTTCTTGAGCTGAGCCACTGGAATTTCTTTAAAACCACTTACTCCTAAAGTAAAAAGTCGATGTTCTGGTGTTGAAAGGAGTTCATAGCCTCCAGCCATGAGACGGATGAGTATGTCAGAGGAGTGCTCGGTTTTTTGTGTGAGAGCAGCTTTAGTTTGCCAGCCCTTGTCCCACACGAGCGTTTTTACATGCGTCAGGCCTGGTGATTCAAAGAGGGTTTGAGCACTCGCTATTGCTCTAGGGAGGCTGATGCGGGTTTCGGCATGTAAGCAGTGACGAAGCGTATGAGGATGGACATCCTTTAAGATGCCGGCTTTGGTGGCATAATGTTTGACGATACGGGCGATACTCCGGGTGGTGAGACGCATGGTTTCGCGTTTACTATTCTTGCGATTGACGAGACCCTTCTTGGGATAGGAGATAAAGAGCGCTGGGTCGACATCAGAGCGGGCATCGAGGTAGTGTAGGAGCGCCACTTTGGCTTCGGGAGAGATAAAGACGATACGGAGTTTGCGACCTTTGCCCCGGACGCTGAATTCTTCTTTGTCGAGATTGACATGGGATCGGTCGAGGGAGACGAGCTCGGAGACGCGGAGACCTGAAGAGAACAGGAGTTCGAGGATGGCGCGGTCACGCAGGCTCTTGGGGTTCTGAGTGGAATTGGGCTTCTTAGGTTTTGTTTCACGGGTGGCCTCAATGAGGCGCATCACTTCGTCGTACTCGAGGAAGTCAATCTGACGATCTTCGGCCTTACCGACTTCGATTTTTTCGGCCGCGAGGACTGGGATATCTTGCTTGGCCAGGTACTTGAGAAAAGTGCGGATGACGATGGCATGATAGGACTGGGTGATTTTCTTCAAATTGTCACCCTGGCGGTTTTGACGACGGTTGAGGAAAATGCGGTATTCACGGACTTTTTCAGCGGTGATGTCACCCGGCTCGGTAATTTTGGCCCAAGCAAAGAATGACGCGAGGACCTGGCCGTAGCTCTCAAGGGTGCGGGGGGAGCGACCGAGCTCAATCTCCAGGTGCTCGAGAAAGCGCTTCCCGAGCTCCTCTAGGTGGTTCGTAGGGTGGTCGAAACGGGGCATAGGCAGATATTAGAAGACATGTGAATTATAACACACGAAGGCGGATCACCCTCCGACACAGCGAAGCGTCTGCGTGTGCCGAATCAGAGTTTGGCACCCATAACTTATACACCAATAAAGTGCCTTAAATAAGCCATAAAATTAATAAATATGGTATAATATTCTTGACGGAAGGCTTGCCAAGAGCTATACTACTCTTTGTAAAAATTAGGGTAAAAGCGGTGATGAGCGCCGAGCGTCGAGTCTCTCGATCCCTGCCCTCTCAGCCCTTTTTCCAATCGAAAGCACTACGTTTTATCCGTACCAAGCTTTTCTCTTCCGTCGGAAGATACCTCCACCATGTGTATGGTCGAGTTTTCGGCACACAGGGGAAAAGAGACCAGGTCTCTTTCCATGCTTTGCATACGTATATCCATCGTCTCCAGACCAAAGTCCTCCAGGCTATCAAGGAGGGCTCTGGATATCGGGTGGTCCGTCTTTTTCGTAGCTATTCTGCCTTTTCTATCGTGACCTCGAGTGCTCTCCTCGTTTCGGTCAGCAACTTTACCGAGGGCAAAGATTCTGAAAGCCTCCTTTTTGGCTATATCAATGGGGCCTCGGCTGAGAATACCCAGGGCGTTAAGCATCGATTGGCGGCCCAGGTGAGCAAAAAAGAGAATCTATCCCTAGTCCCTCTCGCCAATGTGGTGAGCACTATCGATCCTGAGCAAAAGGACGAGGCATCGCTTTTTGACATGCAAAGCGGGGCGCTTGAGAGCCAGGTGATGCTCTCGTCTCAGGCAGGCTCCTCTATTGCGCGTGACCCAGAAGAGGATGGTGGCGTCAAGATTTATACGGTCGCGTCCGGTGACACCGTAAGCGGTATTGCCGCCAAAAATAGCATAACCGTGAATACGATTCTCTGGGCCAATGACCTCGACAATGTCGACCAGATTAAGCCAGGGGATCAGATATTTATCCTCCCCGTTGCAGGGCTCTCCTACAAAGTTGATCCAAACGATACTATCGACTCGATTGCCCTCAAATACAAGGCTGACCGGGAAAAAATCATTGCTTTCAATGAGCTCCCCGCCAATGGGGAATTGACCGCGGGGGAACTCATCATCATCCCAGATGGCCGGAAAGAGGAGGTGCCCAAGCCGGCGCCCGATACAGGTCTCGAACGGCGTGAGTATGCCACTTCGACTGGTGGGACCGCGACTGATATCTCAGGTTTTCGTAAGCTCGATGGCAAGGCCGGAACGGGTCATCGCTTCCCCTATGGTTACTGTACCTGGTATGTCGCTCAGAAGCGCTATGTCCCCTGGAGTGGCAATGCCGGGACGTGGCTCTACAAAGCCAAGGCTATGGGGTACAAGACCGGACGGGCACCGGCTGTGGGCTCAATCGTGGTTACTACTGAGAACCGTTTCTACGGTCATGTCGCTCTCGTCGAGCGGGTGAGCGGTGGCAATATCACGGTGTCTGAAATGAACTACACTGGGTGGGCCAAGACCAGTCGCCGGACCCTCTCCGCTACGAGCAAGGTGATCAAGGGGTTTATCTACTAATCCTCGGGCCACCGTACCACTTTGCAAAATTCTTTACCCTGTGTAATTTCGCCAGAGGCGAACCGGTATCCTGGGTTACACAGGGTTTTTATTTCTCATTTCTCTGTGGTATAATCTGTGGGAAAGCGATTGGAATGTATCAATTCTTTTTTTTGGGTCCCGCATCGAGTGCGGGACGACATAAAGAAAAAGGATGTCGTTATTTTGCACGGTATGTTTTCTCTCAAAAACAAAAAACAAAATAGGGTGGTCTTTGCTTTGGCCTTGTTTCTTTTTTCTTCGGGGATTTTTTTCCTATTGCCGGGTACTGTGCATGCTGATGCTTGGGGTGCGGTTAAAGAAGTAGTTGGCGGAGCTATTGGCGGGGTACTAGATAGCACGGTCGGTTTGGCGCTTCGAGGTCTTCTGTACGCTGTTTTTGTATTACTGGGGTGGTTTACCTCGGTAGCGGTCACGCTTTTTGAGTGGTGTATTAACCCGGACTATATTTCCGGAAATGGAGGGCTTTTGAACAAACAAAGCGTCTATGCTAACTGGAAGTTTATCCGAGACTTTTTCAACCTCTTTTTCATCCTGACTCTCCTCTATACGGCTTTTACGATTGTTTTTCAAGTGGCCAAGAATTACAAACAGACGCTTCTCAGTATCATCCTGGCTGCTATGTTTGTGAATTTCAGTTTCCCTATTACCCGGGTTATCATTGATGTGACCAATGTGCCCATGTACTACTTTGTCAATCAAATGATGGCCAAGGAAGAGGGCAAGAGCGCCTTTGGAAACTTCTTGGGCGCATCGAAGATTCAGGATGCTCTTATTCCTGAGAGTTATAGCGTTGCGAGTGGAAGTACTACCCAGCTCCTTATGGCGATTGTCATGCTCTTTATGTTTATGATTGCGCTCCTGGTTTTTTCGGTGCTGATGGTAGTTCGATTAGTAGCGATTGTTATGCTACTTATCTTTTCCTCTGTGGGATTTGCTGCTTCGGTAATTCCTGGAATGCAAGAATATGGGGATAAATGGTGGAAGGCTCTCTGGCAGTACTCTCTCTTTGGGCCAACGTCGATGCTTATGATGCTTATCGCCACACGGTTTTTTGAAGAGATTGGCAAGGATGGTACGAGAGGCCAGTTTATGCAGGTAGCGATCAGTAATGCCACACCAGCTGAGAGTGGGATGATTGCGTCTGTTGCGATGTTTTCAATCCCGATAATTATGATGTGGTTTGCTATTGGGATGGGCCTGTCCTCGTCGATCGTCGGAGCGGGAGCGGTCGTCGGCCTCGGCTATGCGGCTATCAAGGGTGCCGGGAGAATGACGTATAAGAATGCACCAATGCGTGGTTTGTATGGAGGGCTAAAAAAGGGCGCTTATGAGGGCAAAATTTTTGGACGCTCATACGCAAGCGATACTGGATTGCGTAGTCTACTAAAGGGTAAGACATGGAAACAGGCCAGTGAAAATACAGAGGCGAAATTTAAGGGTGCAGTGTACGGAGGTAATCAGGGCAAACAAACAGAATTGGACAAGCTTCATTTCAAACGGGGAAAAGAGGGAGCAATCTTCGCCAGATTCGGGCAGGATTCAGGAGAAATACGGACGAGCGACGATCTCATGAAAGCAATCCAGGCTTTGCGGAGTGGCGGATCAGCGGATGCGCCAGAGGTTAATGAGTACGCCTCTGACATGGTGACGCGCGCTATTGATAAGGCTAGGGATGGCGCTACAGCAGGGGTCAGTCCTGAACTCTACCATTCGATAGCGCAGGGCAAAGAGAGTACGCTTGAAGTACTTGATAGCAAGTTGAAAAAGGATGGAAATCTTCATATAAAGGTAAATTATATGATTGATGAGACAGAGAAAGTGATGATTGAGGAGAATAATAAATTACCAATGGGCGATAGGAAGAGTAAAGAGGATATTAGTAAAATGGCTCGGCAACAGGTTTATAAGGATATAGTGCGTCCTTTGTCAGTCGATGATTTGATTAAACAGAAGACGTTACATGCCAGTCCTGATTTTGAGGAATATTTCTCTGAGGAATTAAAGGGTAATAAGCGATATGTTCAGGCTATTTTGGAAAAGGCTCATGAAAAGGGGAAACCAGAAGTGCAGGCTGTTTGGAGCAGAATTCATGCGAGAGCGGTGAAAGAAGAAATAAAGAGTGCGGACAAAGAGGAGGAGGATGATGAGGAGGCAAAGAAAAGGGCCGCAGCCAAGTATGCGAGTGATAAAATTAAGGCAAAAAGAAGAGAAACGGAAGCGCGTAGAAGGGGTTAATATGCACACGTCATGTTTGGTATAACAAAAAGAGTGGAACAGAGTAAGAATATTTATTATCCCCTTTTAGCTTCGGAGAGGCTGGATAATGGTTTGAATTCTGCTGAGGAGATTGGTGCTATCTGGTCTCATCTTGTGAAACTTGCGCCGGAGAAAAAAAATATTCTTGTTTCCGATGAGTTACCAGAGAAAATGGAATTGTTGCAGCGGACCCTTGGATGTGGCGACTCAACGATAGAGGGAACAAGTGTTCTTCTTCGTTGGTTTTACTTTGATGAGGTCGACCAGATTGGATTTGAAGGGGGATTACGAGATTTATATGGCGAACAAGCAGGTGAAGTATTAGGATTTATACAGAAAGAAATTCTTTCGTTGAAGCCAAAACCAAGAGTTGAGGAGGTATCTGAAACCGTAAAGAAGACCGAAGTCGCTTTCATTAAAATGCCCCTTCTTCAGGCGCTGTCAAAGTACGAAAACTTGGGGAACCAGCTTATTACCAATGAGCGGATCAAGATTAAGTCACAGCCAGAACCAGTCCGACCGTCACTCCTCTACTGGATCAAGTACTACCGAGATGAGCTCGGCATCGGACATCACAGTACGGTGGATCGAGGTAATTTCCTCTTTCGTTCGGAAAATGGTAAGCGCCTCTCACCCGAGGAACGGGAGCGGGTCAACCTGGTCCTTAAGTCCGTGGAAGAAAACTATCCCGTAGATATCGATACCGAGCATAGCGAGATCGTCTTTCCGGCCTTTGTCGCATCAGCGCCCCGGCCACAGCCTGTACCGCAGGCCGTCTCGCAACCGGCCCCAGTCGCTACCTCCGCGCCCCGTCCCAAGCCTGCTTTCAACTTTGGTCAGGGTGGGATGATGAGTGGTACTGAGGTGAAGAGTGCTCCCAAGGACGCACCAGCCCCGGGCAATCTCTCCTTTACCTCGAAGCACATTTTCCCAGCTGAGAAGCCCACTACACCGGTGACACCTACACCACTACGTCCTACTCCTCAGGCTCCGAGACCAGCTCCGCAGGTGTCAGAGGCCCCCCAGCCCCAGAACAACCCTTTCCGGATCCATCCAGTGAGTCTGGGCAAAGAGGACGATTAGTCCTCTTTGAAAAGCACAATGCAAAAAGCACAAAAGCCAAACAAAGCACATGACAGAAAACACAAATCACTACCGAGAACTGGAAGAACGTACCACTGAGTTTGCCAAAAGAGTGATTCGTCTCTGTAAAGAGCTGCCAAATAATACGATCAACAGACGACTCATTGATCAAATTGTTCGTTCAGCGGGTTCAGTTGGGGCGAATTATCGAGAAGCAAATGAAGCTCTTGGGAAAAAAGATTTGGCGCACAGACTCCGTATTGCAAGAAAAGAATGTAAGGAAACAGAACACTGGTTGGTGCTGATTGAAGAAGCAAATGAGGAAATGAAAAATCGAATGGCAGGACTTGTCAAGGAAGGTAGTGAGATAAGAAACATTTTATCTGCTATTATTAGTAAAGTAAGTACAAAGGAGAAATTTGGAGATTAAATTTTGGGAATTGTCTGGTCTTTGTGTTCTGAAGGTTGTGTTTTGAAGTCATACGACTATGATGTTTTCTGTCCCACAATTTATTGATGTCGAGGACAAGATCGCGGGGCCACTCACGTGGCGCCAGCTCCTCTGGATGATTGGGATGGGTGCAGCCCTCCTCACTGTTTTTGGGATGTTTGATACTGGACTCTCGATCATCATTTCTATCCCGATCGTGCTCATCTTTTGCGCTATGGCGTTCTATCGGCCCAATGGTTTCCCGATGACCACCTTTGTGAGTAGTGGGGTGATGTTTCTTTTTCGACCTAAGGTCGCTGTCTGGGAGCGACCAACTATGCCGATTGGGACAACCAAGGCGGCTCCTCCGGTAGCAAAGAAAGAAGAAGTAGCGGTAGAAAAGCAGATGACGGCTGATAAACTCGCCGAACTAGCGAGAATCATTGATAGAAGATGAAGTAGGTAGCAAGAAGCATGAATTATGAGTGAAGAAAATTCACATTACATATTTCATAACTCAAGGTTCAAGATTAAGGTACGACCATGGAATTACTGAAAGGCAAAAAACAAGGAGTCGGGGCAGGAGCGGCAAGTACCCAGCGCTATGTCGATGTTGATGAGATGCGCGACGGAGTGATGGTACTCAAAAGTGGTGCTCTCCGAGCAGTGCTCCTCGTGTCTTCAATCAACTTTGATCTCAAATCAAGTCAGGAGCAGGATGCTATCATCGCCCAGTATCAGGCATTCTTGAACTCGCTCGACTTTCCTGTCCAAATTGTCATCCAATCCCGCCGGTTCAATATCGGGCCCTACATCAATCAGCTGACGGACGTAGAGAAACAACAGGAGAATGAACTGCTCCGTTTTCAGATTGGGGAGTACAAGAACTTCATCAAGAATCTGAGTGAGGTCTCGAACATCATGTCCAAGTTCTTCTATATCGTTGTGCCCTTTTCACCCGTGGAGGACAAGCAAGGGGGATTTTTTGCCAAAATGTTTGGGATTTTCCGTCCTCGTCAGGCGGTCGGTATGAAAGGAGAGCTCTTTGAAACCTACAAGAGTCAGCTCCTCCAGCGGGTGGATCATATCGCGACTTCTCTCTCTGGAGCAGGACTTAAGGTGACCCAACTCAATACCGAAGAAGCGATTGAGCTCCTCTATAACAGCTACAATCCATCGCTTTTTACTTCAACTGTCATCAAGAATCCAGGAGATATTGAACTTGCCTAACGTACTATCATGGACAGAATTGTTTTTCGCGACAACAAAGGACCGATTCTCGGTGGTGGTCAGGTGGTGACGCCTCCACCGGCTCCAATCGAACCTGTGACACCGACTCCTCCTGCTCCGACACCTCGTCCAGAGCCAATTCAGCCTGTAGCGATGGAGCCGGTGCCGACACCGACTCCGGTCGCCCCACCCACACCGGCCCCTGCTCCGACGACCACACCAGTGACCCCGACTCCTCTGGTGACACCAGAACCAGTACAGACGCCTCCGCCTACTCCCGTCGTAGAGCCGATGATGGTAGCTACACCGTTACCTACACCAGAGGCCGAGGAATCAATGCCGGAGATGCCCGAAATCGTCCTCCCAGGTGTGAAGCCGGCCCCAGCAATGGTAGGAGAGGAGCAGTCTGTGACACCCACTCCGGTAGTCGATGAACCACCCGTGGTCATGCCACAGTCGCTCCCCAAGACAACCGCTGGCATATCACTGACCGGTAAGAAGGATTCTAACCGTGATGCGGAAGCGCTTTATCAGCAAGGTATCGCGACGCTTCGAGACCTTATTGCCCCACCAGCAATCAAAATTTCGAATAACACCATGCAGATTGGTGAGGTGCTGTCCCGTACCTACTTTGTGGTGGCCTATCCACGATATCTCTCGACCAACTGGTTTTCGCCGATTATCAACATCGACTTTAGTATGGACATCGCGCTCTTTGTCCACCCTATCGACACGGCAGAGATCATGAAGAACCTTCGTAAGTCTGCTACCCAAGTGCAGTCCCAGATTCATATCGAGAACGAGGAGGGAAAAATCCGCGATCCTATGCTCGAGACCGCTCTCCAGGATATCGAGGGGCTCCGTGACAAACTACAGCAGGGGACAGAAAAATTCTTCCGCGCCGGAATTTACATGACCATCTACGGGAGTGATGAGAATGATTTGAATGACAAGTGTCGCTCGGTCGAGTCTATCCTCGAGGCCCAGCTCGTGTATACCAAATCCGCTATCCTCCGGATGGATCAGGGCTTTGCGTCGACCCGGCCACTGGCGAACGATGTCCTCGATGTGGCCAACAACCTGAATACCGAGCCACTTTCGACGACGTTCCCGTTTGTCTCATCCGACCTTTCCTCAAACCAAGGTGTGCTCTACGGTATCAACCGACACAACAATAGTCTCATCCTCTTTGATCGGTTTAAGATGGAAAATGCCAATATGGTGGTGTTTGCCAAGTCCGGTGCCGGTAAGAGCTATACGGTCAAACTCGAGGTACTTCGCTCCATGATGTTCGGAGCAAGCGTCATTATCCTTGATCCAGAAAATGAATACAAGCATCTCTGTGAGGCTGTCGGGGGGACGTTCCTCAAGGTGTCGCTCAATTCTGATGTCCACCTCAATCCGTTTGATTTGCCAAAGAAGGTGGAAGATGAAGATACGGCCGGCGTGTTCCGCAATACCATCGCCAACCTGGTAGGCCTCCTTCACCTCATGCTCGGGTCGGTGACGCCAGAAGAAGACTCTATCTTGGACCGGGCTATCCGGGAGACCTATGCCATTCGGGATATCACCGAGGCGAGTGATTTCTCGCAGTTTGATAGTGCCTCATTTCCTACTATGTCTGATCTCTACGCGGTGCTCCAGAATATGGAGGGGGC
>CAYWLN010000024.1:0-9636 GCA_964459475.1 uncultured Bdellovibrionales bacterium
AAAGAGGTACGCGAGTGGCACCAAGACGATATTGAGGTCAAACGTCACTTCCATATTTGATGTTTGTTTTATGCTATTCTGTCCCTACTATTCTTTTTCGATCAAGCCCTTCTCCAGCAGTCCGTCATAGAATTTGCCAGCCAGTTCATCATGCATCCGATCGAGCGCATAGTAGTCCTTGAGGGATCGAGCCACCTTGACCGCATGGACGACGCCCTTGGTGCCAGCGAGGTCGAGAAGCTTCTGGACCTTACTCTCCTCATCAGTCATGGCACCAATATGCTTGGCATCGAGGATGACCGTATCCTCATGGTCATCATCAGCTGGGGTCGCCTGCTTGGTTGGAGTCACTTTGGAGAGGAGTTCACGATAGGCCTCGGGTGCCTTTTCTGGCACCGTCTCGGGAGCAAACGGGGCGTCCATCACTGGTGGCACGCTCCCCTCTGGGGCGCCCACGACACTCTCAGGTGACGAGACTGGGGCTACTTCGGGCAGTTTCTCTTCTGGTATATTCGGCATAGTCGTACAGAATAGTGTGAGGGATTACAGCGCTTTGGTCATTTCTTCTTTGAATTGAGTGGCGACATCACGGACAAAGACATCGTACCCCGGAATCTTGGATTCAAAAAATGCTTCGATTTCATCCTGTTTGGCTTCTCGATCGAGGAGCGCCTCGTACTCTTTGATGCCTTCTTCCCCAATCTTGTCCATAGTGGCAAGGAACACCCGTTTGAGGAGCGCTTCGCCCATTTTTTCCAGGAGCTCATCCCGTTTATCCTCAGGGATTTGTTCGAGGTGAAACGCCTTGATCAATTCTTCCCGCAATTGTGCTTGGTCGAGAGCCATAGTGTTCTCTGCTTAAATGATTGAATTACGTCTCCCCACAAGTACCGAGAAAAATTCTCGTTCCTTCCCAGTAGTGAGGGCGAGATGAGCGATGCGACGAGTATACTGATCCACATTCTCAACTGGTCGAGGCAATCCTGCAGTCCCAAAGAATCGCGGATCCTGAGCCAATGATACCAGGCGCACCACTTGGTCCACCTGAGAAGGATGGAGCGGAAAGGCATCTCGGTTGAATCGCATAAATCGACCGCTATGGAGTTCGGAAAACCGCTCCGTAATCCGGCCCATCTGGACGTAGCCCATCGCGCCCCGATTGATAGTATAGTCAAACGGTGCGTTCATGCGGGTATCTGCCATGAGCTGAGGCGTCAAAAAAACTGACTTACGTATGTCACCCGTCATCTGAAGCATCATCTCCCTCTTCACCTCTACTGGTGCCTGCTCATAGGCGCTCGTGACCGCGGCTTTTGCTTCAACAGCTTGGGAGGCTGCGAATTCCTTAGCGGTGTAGGCGTTCCGTACGTCATCATAGCTCTGACCAGGCAGAGAAGCAGTAGTGATCCTATCCTTGGCCAGCTCATCAGCTATCATCTGATCTTCTGCTAACTTCAGTGCCTTCTGTTCCTCTGGGGTATACCCATACTGCACCCGATCCTGCCCGATCATCTCATCCTCGGCTCCCTTCATAGCAGCATCCAACTCCGCCGGACTCAAATCACTTGAGGCTGCCGTAACTACTTTACTCACCTCTTTCGCGGTTGCCTCCAATGTCTCGCCAGCATTCGGTACAATCGGTGCTCCGACTGATTTGCCGTCGAGAGCATCCTGTATTTCTTGTGGTGAGAGCAGCGCTCCAAAGTCTATCTTGTCCCCAGGCTTGATAAAGTCGAGATTGACACGACTATCAGGCAGTCCCTTCGGAAAGCCCAACTGAGCCCGCTCAGCTGGCGACATGGCATCTAGCTTCTCTCGCATCGCATTTTGCATGAGCTGAATCGCACGATTCTTGTCGCCCTTGAATCCCTCGGGCAACCGATTATCAAGGATACCCCACAGACCCCGCTTGCCATCGGCTCCGGTCACTTCATAAACCTTTTGTAGCGACGCAATCTCTGGTTTGACCACTTGCGTAGACGCTAGTTCCGCTCTGGGCACCATAGTAGATGCACTAGCTCCCGGCGCTGATGAAGCAGAGGCTGGGATTGACGCGGCAGTAGCTCGCTCGACACCCGCAGCCGATGCACCTGTTTCTGGGGTCAAGGCCGCACCTGGTGGCTTGATACCACGCTCTCGCATGACCCGCTCCAAATCCCTCGCTCTATCAGCGGCACTCCGCCCAGCATTATCGTGATCACCAAAAGCACTCATCCCGGCGCGATATGAGAAATAAGTAGCCCCAGCGATAGCTAGTCCCCATGTCCCTGTTTTGCGCCAAATTTCATTTCTTTTGCTCTGTTGTAACTTCCTATCCAACGATTTTATATCTTGAGTCAGTAAGCTATCAAGCTTTCCAAATGCCTCTGGAGAAATACCTCCCTCGGTCAACACACCCAACTCTTCCATTTTTTTTGCATTCCCTTTTTCTGCCAGATGTTTGGCTAACCATTCCTCACCTTGCTCGAGCGCTCCATCAGCAAAGACCTTGGCACCAGCCGTCGTTACCATGCGCTTGAGAAACAGTCCCGCTGCCGCAGCCGTACCCACCGCTGTCCCACCAGAAACCAACGCAACGCCACCGGCAGCTATACCGATTGCACCAGCTATCAACTTCTTTTTTGGAGAAAGCCCATTGTACCAAGTACCGAGATCTTCAAACTTACCCGTAATCTTCCCGCTCCATTTTTTATCTTGAGATTCGACTTCCTGTCGGTCCAACTTCATTTTAATCTGCTCACCTAAAGTAAAATAGTTCAACAAACGTACCATTTCAGACTTTACCTCATCAGCAGATAAACCTTTACGGTCAATTGCTGCCAATTCAGCCTCCTTCAGCTTGGTCAAGATCTCTTCGTATCGCTGGCGCAATGATTCCGTATCAGGATCCCCTCGCTCACCACCGATATTCATGCCAAAAAATCGCTTCAGCTTCTTCCATTTGGTATCTTGCTTATGATCCATTTCAATGTACGCACGACGAAACAAATCTACCTCTGTCCGCAGACCATCCAAGCGCTCTTTCAATGATACGGGTTCGGTTTTGGCTGGATCCTCTGGTTTTTTTGGTTCCTCTCCAGTTTTGGGCACTTCAATCTTTGGCCCTGCTCCAGCTTCTTCCAGAATATAACCATCTCCTCGAAGCTCATTCATTAACTCATCGACCAATATTGATCGTACTGTCATCTCTCCGGGATCAGAACCTTTGATGACTGTTGTTTCAACATCAACTTTTGGACCATACGCGCTCAGATCGTGACTCACAATGGCAATCCTGGTACTCCCATCAGGAAGTGTCTTGATCCATACATCACCCTCATACAGTTCATCATAATTACGTGGGTCGCGGCCACGGAGGTCAGGATTCGGTTCTTTGGGAACTGTTTCAACTCTCTGCCATTTTTCTAGCTCAGCATTGTTTTTTACATCTTCCTCAGAATAGATAGCTGGGCCTGCATTATCAACACCTTCATCAGTTATCCAATACAAACCAGAAAGACTATCCCTCTCAATAGTTACCAGACCACGATTACCTTTGTAGGTAGCCTGCTCACCCAGCCCAAGAGGTTGAAAAGCGCGCGCTACATCAAATGTCGCGTCTGGCGCAGTGAGACTGTCGAGATTGATATCGACACGTGTTGACTCAGAAAAATTCAGAGAAGAGCCGCGCGCAAAACTTTTATCCCTCAGTTCTCTTTGAAGTTTCTGTATAGTCGTCCCAAAAGTTTCATCACTCTTGGAGCCATCCTTAAAGTTTGTTTTAAGATGAACGTCTACCCGGTCACCATCCAACCGAGTGATTCGAATACCTTCTGTCTTACCATCTACCATCCGTACAAATTCATCTCCCTCATGGAGTTCAAAGAGTTCTTTCTGCTCACTTTTTTCAAGTATCGCCTTCGCTTTTTCTTCGAAAGCCTTCACTTTGGCCTCATCAGGCTGAATGTTAAGTTCGACCAGTAAGCGCAAGCCTTCTCTTGCCAGCTCCATCGATTCATCGGTATTCTTCTCTATGAGCTTATCAAACAAGCTGTTTACCCTCTCCTTCTGATCCAATATCTCTCGTCTCAGCGCAATCATCGCTGCGTCAGAATTTGGATCCAGGGCAGTATCGGAAGTAGCTCCACCAATATCGCGTTTAATTGGATCCACAGTCCCAAGGGGCTGGTTAGACGCAACAGAATCATCAAGCATAGCTCGGACCTTTTCTTCAAACTCTTTTACCTCATCATCTGTGAGCTTGTCTTTTTTGGCCAATAACCGAGTCCCCTCTGCTTTGAGCGCTGCTACTTCTGGCGTATCAGTATCTGGTAATTCGCCTAAGGCACTAGCCAGTTGGCTCCGACGAACATTCTCAGCCAGAGAGGTATCCACGCCAGTCACTTTTTCAAGCTTTCCTCCTTTGGTCAAAATTTTGACAATACTCCCTCGCGACTGCTTCCCCTCTCTATTTTCCAGTCTCCCATTCCGTTTCCAAAACGATTCCCTTTGTCCGTCTTTGGCAACTACGAAAAATTCCTCTTCTTCATCGAGTTCCACCATGAAAGCAGCGAGTAGGGATTGAGCGTCAGCGTTTTCTGGTTTTGGTTTGACCTCATTCGATGGAGCCTCAGTATTCCTCGCTCCACCACTCGCTCTTCGAGGCGCCGGGACAGCCTGATCTAAAGGAGTAATATCAGGACTAGTACTGTGGTCCAGGCTAGCCAAAGCATTCTCCATACGAACATCCGATTGTTTGGAATGATTTCCTACCAATGCCTCCAGTTCACTGGGTTCAAAAGGTGGTAATGACTCTGTTTTTTCTGGTTGCTCGCTCATAGGACTACTCACCCTCTTTATTATGTTTACTCTTGCTTTTTTGCTTCTCCAAAAATTCCTGATGAAGCTCACCGAGTACGGCTCTCAATATCCCCTCAGCCTGCTCCGGAGTTGCACCTTGTTTTTCAGTCAAATCTCCTTTGAGACGCTTCAGTATTTTTGGTAACAGTCGCTCATCTTGTTCCCAAAGCGTAACTTTATCACGAAAGGAAATATACTTTTTACTTCTCCAAATGGCATCAGAAAAATATCGCCACTCTCCAGTAACAATCATTTTATAGGTACCGATAACTTCCCTGCCTTCCGGACGCTCCAAAAAGGCATCCAGTTCTTTCCGCCAGGTAATATCCCCTCCGTCTCCGCCATCACCCTTACTCTTTCTTTCAGGCTTTGGTTTTTCTGGAGCAGCTGGCTCACCAGTACCAGCAGTAGAAGATGCTGACTCATTGCCCTCATCTCCCGATGAGTCTGTCAGTGCTTGCTTGACTTGATTAAGTAAGAGCGCTGCATGGAGCTCGAGGGCTTGCAAATTTGCAAGGAGTCTCTGCCTCCCCCCGAGCTTCTCGGTCAATTCCATACCATCCTGCTCCACGGACTCGGTCTCAGCCAGTATTTGAGGTACCTTTTCAGAAATACGTAACACTTCCTGCTGTAACGTATCCTTCGCGTCACTCTCCTCTGCATCAGCCAGGAGGGTCATTATCTCTTTTACTGTGGTGAAAATACGTTGCTCGGTATCAGCGGCCTCTCCATCTATCCGTGCCAACTCCTGACGAGCCACATTGTCAGCTTCAATATCGGAAGAAACAGCCTCGTCACCCCGCTCCAGCCGCTTTGCATCCAAATCGACGACCACTGGAGCTGACTCCTCTTGTTTTGGCGCCACTGGTTCGCCCGATGAAATGAGTCTCAACCCTTTCTCAAGTATCAAGGCCTTCAGCACTTCCGTGTCCATCGGATCAGATAATTCACTCACACCAGACGCCCTATCATTCATATACACTCTGTACCGGCCACTTTTGGTTAGTTCTTTAATTTTCAAAGTAAAGTGTCTCGAATTCCATTCTTGACCGACAGCAAATTCGAGAAATGTTATTTCTGTTTCGGACGATGGAGCGACAACTTCGGTAGTCGAAGTTGGCTTTTTTGAAAAATCAATAGCTTGGGGCTTTTCTCCCATATCGAAATATTTTTCTTTTGAATGCAACTTTGCTATAATTCTACCATAGAAACAAAAATACATAAACGCAGTGACTCATCATGAGTGACTGTCAAGACACTATGATTGCACCCAAACACTTCTCGTGGTTCGTCGGCGGCACCCTCGTCGCTATCCTCCTCCTCGCGTTCTTCGTCCGCTTCTATCACATCGAGCAAGTCCCGGTCGGACTCTACCCCGACGAAGCAGCCAACGGCGTCGATGCTGTCCATGCCATTGAAACCGGCACCTACCAGCTCTTTTACCCGGCCAACTATGGTCGGGAGGGCCTCTTTATCAACATTCAGGCCTTTTTCATCTCGATATTGGGCAATACCATCACTGGACTCAAGTTCGCCTCGATTCTCTTTGGTACCCTCTCTGTCCTCGGTCTCTACCTCCTCACTCGCGAGCTCTACCACAGACGTGGTGCCGGCATCATTGCCGCCTTTATGCTCGCGACCTCATACTGGGCCATCAACTTCTCCCGGATTGGCTTTCGGGCCATCATGACCACGTTTCTCCTCACTTTTTCCTTTTACTTCTTCTTCCGAGGCCTCCGCACCCATCGTTTCCGAGATTTTCTCATCTCTGGCCTCATCTTTGGGACAGGACTCCACACCTACATCGCTTTCCGGGTCGCCCCCCTCATCCTCATTATCCTCCTCCCGGTCCTCATGCTCTCCTACGAGAAGTTCCTCCGACGATTCTGGAAGCACGGCCTCGTCTTTATCCTCGGCGCTTTCCTCACCGCCGCCCCGATGCTCTATCACTTCTTTGTCTCGCATCCAGACGATTTCGCCTCTCGTTCTTCTCATATCTCAGTCTTCTCTCCCGAAATCAACCATGGTGATCTCTGGGGCACGATAGGAAAGACCTTTTCCATCTCTCTCCTCAAGTACAATTTCTGGGGTGATCAGAACTGGCGCCACAACTACCCACCGTATCCAGTGCTCGATCCGTTTGTGGGCACCTTTTTCCTCGCCAGCTTCCTCTTTGTTATCTGGCAGACCGTTACCCTGCTCGGTAAGAGACTACGTGATGGCGATCGCGATCTCCGTCTCCTCCGAAATGTCTTCCTCCTCGGGTCGTTCTTTGTCATGCTCATGCCGGAGTTCCTGACCGACGAGGGTCTCCCGCATGCTCTCCGTTCGATCGGTACTCAGATGCCCGTTTTTCTCATGGCTATGATTCCGGCCTTTTGGATTTATGAAAAAGCCCTCCGTTCACAGGCTGGTGCCAAGCTCGCCTTTCTCTCCATCCTCGTCGTCGCCCTCGGCCTCAGTGCCACCTGGAACCTGACAAAATACTTTGTCTTCTTCCCAGCGAGCGTCCATTCGTCTGATTCTTTCAATGAAAGCTATCGCAACATGGCCTCGTACCTTCTCTCCCTCCCTGATACCACGCGCAAGTACGTCCTCATCGATGAAAAGGGTCGCAATAACCGCTTTGACCTCCCGGTCTATGCCCATCCCGTCTATTACCTCACCTACCATCAAGTAGACAACATGGAGATTGTCGCTGAGGACACTACTATCCGTCGTGGGAGCATCTTTCTTATGCTCAATTACAACCGCATGATCGGTGAGCGCCTCCTCAAGCTCTACCCGAGTTCCTACGTACAGCACGTCGACTGGAATGGCCCCACGAGAGCCGGGGGCGAATTTGACGTCATCATCATCCCTACCGCCGAAGAAATTAACTCGCGCTAAATCGTCGCTATTCTCACTCTATGGAGCTCATCAAAAAGCACGCCATCTTTTTTGTATCGCTCATTCTCCTCACTCATTTCGTCCTCTCGCTCGTGGTCTCTTCACAAGAATCGATGACCTACGATGAGCGAGCCCATATCCCAGCAGCGTATAGCTACGTCCGATACGGGGACATGCGCCTCAATCCGGAGCACCCACCTCTCATCAAAGATCTCTCTGGTCTCTTTCTCCTCCCGCTCAACCTGGACTTTCCGATCGAGGCCGATGCCTGGCAAACCGGCTACAACGAACAGTGGCTAATGGGCGACATGTTTATCAACTGCTCTCGACCAGAGCTCGCTTGTAACGATGCCGACACCATCCTCTTCTTCTCTCGCCTGCCGATCATCATCCTCTCGGTTCTCCTCGGCTTTGGGCTCTTTTGGTGGACCCGAGAACTCGGAGGCGTCCTCGCTGGTCTCATCGCTGTCACGCTCTATGCCTTTGATCCCAATATCATCGCCCACAACCACTACGTGACGACCGATCTCGGCAGTGCTGGTTTTATTTTCCTCGCTTTTTACGGCTTTGTTCGCTTCCTCAAGAATCCAACCCCCCAGACCATGCTCTTGGCTGGTGTCACGCTCGGTCTCGCTCAACTAACCAAATTCTCTGCCCTCCTCGTCCTCCCGGTCTTTGGACTCTTTGTGGTCCTCTACGCCCTCACCCAAGCGAGTGACTCATGGCGCAACCGCTTCCGCTCCCTCTGGTTCTATGCTCTCCGCTTCACAGGAGTCATCGTAGTCTCTTTTATGCTCGTTTGGATCGGCTATTCCATAAACACCAGTGGCATGCCTGCGATCAAAGTCGCGGAACACGCTGACCTCTTCCTCTCTCAGCCGAACGCTCCCGCTCGCATCTCCCATGATGCCATCACCTGGATGACTCATTCCCCTATCCTTCTCCCGATGGCAGAGTACCTGGTTGGGGTGGCCAAAGTCTTTTCCCGGGTGGCAGCTGGCAATGTTCACTACTACCTCGGGACCGTCAGCGTCGACGCCCAAAAGTCCTACTTCCCAGTGGTGTTTCTCCTCAAATCCACCCTCCCATTTCTTTTTCTCCTTCTCGTGACTGCTCTCTACACGTTCTACCGTTTCCGTCACGCCCTGAGAGACCGAGCACTCGGCCTTGGTGCCTTCTTGGCGCATTCCTTTCACAGCCGAATCGTGCAGTATCTCTCAGTGTTCTTTGTCCTCTTCTATACCTACATTAGTATCACCGGCAATCTCACCATCGGACTCCGCCATCTCTTCCCTATTTTCCCCTTCCTCTACCTCTTGGTAGCGCTCGCCCTCGCAAACCTCTACAAACGCCACCAAAGTGAGCCAGTCACGCACCAGCTCCTCAGTATCATACTTGGACTCGTCATGTTTTCGGTCATCGCCATCCCGGTCATCTCCTACCCGAGCTATCTCTCCTACTTCAACGTTGCTGCTGGCGGTCACACGATGGGCTATCACTACGTCACTGACTCCAATTACGACTGGGGCCAAGATCTGAAGTTCCTGAAGAAATTCGTAGAGACTCAAAATGCCTGCAAATCCGGGAGCGCTCCGCTCGGCACCGACTGCGCCCTTGGTGCCTATCCTGCTATTGATTCCCTCCGGGTTGATTATTTTGGAGGGAGTGACCCTCGCTACTACTTAGGCGATGCCTTTATCCCCTGGTGGGGAAGCAAACGTCCTATCGAATCAGGCTGGTATGCTATCTCGACCTTCTTCTACCAGGAAAGTCTCTACAAGACTCTTGCTCCCGGCGAAGAAAACTACTCTTGGCTCAAAGAAAAAACACCGCTCGCGCGGGCCGGTGATTCTTTCCTCATCTACTACATCGAAGAGAATAAGTAGATATTGTGCTTTCCAACAAAAA
>CAYWLN010000025.1:0-6633 GCA_964459475.1 uncultured Bdellovibrionales bacterium
CCCTTATCGACAGGAGTAGGAATCAGCGATAAAGGTCCGATCAAAGAACGGATAGAAGATACGATAGATGGCGTGATGGAGGAGGCGGTCTCTCACGCTGGCCTTATGAATAGAACGGGGTTTTGGGTCAGAGATACGGAAGGCATGGTAGGGACCGTGGGTATAGGTTTTGTTTATGAGGTCACGATGAAGAGAGAGGATATTGTCCATCAGGTGCAATTCGAATGGTTGCACGTGCTTTTTCTTGGCCTTGCCTAGAACGAACTCCTACCAGGCCTCGAGGAGATTTTCGGGAGAGATGATATTATAGTAAGTGAAACTTAACTTCTTTTTTTCTCTGTATGTCTCATCAACTAATACCCCCCCCCCGACGTTGTTACCCATTGTTCAAAAATTGAAGGAAGCATATGCGTTGTGGTATAGTTTTTTGAATGTTTTACCCAAAACTCACCGCTACTCGCTAGGCCAGAAGATTGACGATTTGTTTGTTGATGTCATCTCAGCTGTCGTCACAGCCGCTTTCCTCTCACCAGAAGAAAAGCTCCCTTACGTCCGTCATGCTATTCGCAAGATGGATACCCTCATGGTACTCCTCATGATTCTTTGGGAACTCAAGTCCCTCGAGAACAAGAAATACCTAGCACTTTCAGTACAGATTGATGAAGTCGGTCGTATGCTTGGTGGCTGGCAAGGACAACTGAAAAAGAAAACTCTACCAAACAACGAATTGATGGAAGAGAAATGAAGAGAGATGCGAAGCGCGCCGCAGGGTTGTTGTCGTTCCAGTCATTGTCGAGCCAGTGCCAGTTGAGCATCACCTTGTCGTCGTTCTCGTAGAGATACGGGACGTAGAGATTGCCATTGCGGTTCTGCACAAATATACACAGTGCCATCTATGCCACCACCCCTTGAGTACTCTCCGGGTTGTATCGTATTCGGCATCTCAAATGCCATAGCACTGTATACCAAGTATCTTCATTTTTTGTCCATTCGACTTCACTCAGGATACCCTGAGTTCGTCAAAGGATGAAGTGGCTACACACATCACTCCCTTTTCAACCGTGATTGAAAAGACTCTCGATGTGTGGATACTGGATTCAGCCGCGGAAAACCGTAGTCTTCTGCAAGATTCACCTACTACCACTGGATAGTTTAGCATAAAAAAATATCTCTCGGAAACCACACGTGGTTTCCGAGAGAAGAGAAGTCAAAGGACCAAGTGACAAAGCGCTGTGAGCGCTAAGTGGCTTAGTCCAGAGGACTTGCGAAGCGCGCCGCAGGGTCGTCGTCGTACCAGTCACGGTCGAGCCAGCGCCAGAAGAGCACCACCTTGACGCCGTCCTCGTAGAGAAACGGGACGTAGAGATTGCCATTGCGGAACAGCACAACTGATTTCCAGAGACAGATCGCTTTGCCTCGGAAGAACTTCCGAAAAACGGCCAGGCCTTTCTTCTGGATTTCTTCGCCGTCACGGAGGGACAGACAGCCTTCGAGCATCTTCTTTTCTTTCAGATACTCGTAAAGCTTGTTCCCTTCCATGTAGCAGCCGTTCTTCTGCCCGTCATGGAGCCAGGGGTCGATGGTTCCCAAGTCGTATTCGACCGGGCCGGTGGCTTCCAGTTCCGGGTGCATCACCGTCTTCACCCAGTCGGGATAGACGGGACGAACGAAACGGTCGACGCGAATGAGGATGTCGAGCGGCGCTTCGGGTGACAGGACTGCTCCCTTCACTCCTTCGCGAAGCACTTCGGCGAAACGTGTCCGCCAAAGCTCACCGTCAGCACCGCCGACCTTGTTGATGGTGTCAAGTATCACTCCCAGACGTTCTTGCGGGATACCCACGATGGCACGAACGATGGGGGCGAGCATGTCATTTTTGGACATGGTCTATCTCCTTTGCAGGCGCTAGCGGGCTCTCGAATCCTCGAGTTTGCCATAGCAGAGAAAGGCCTAAATGAAGCCACTTTCTGCTATGGCAAAAGTATAGATTTTTAAACAACAGTATAATATACGCCTAAAAACAGAAAAAGTCAATGATTTTTCACTGACTTTCCCTTAAATAAGCCAAAGGCTACTATTTTGAGGAGCTTTTTTCTTGAACCTGCCCCACCAAAAAGAGTAGGTAGCTCGAAGTGTTTAACGTTTTCGACTTTTTGGTGCAGGGGTAAAATTGAGATGCATCTTGGAGGCCTGGGGTCTGGTGTCACCGAGGTACTTACTATTGAGTCCCTTCGAGCCGTAGGGTCGCTCACAGGGTGAGGAGAGGTACTCAAAGGCCATCTGACCGATAGGCATCCCTGCATAGAGCTTGAGTGGGATGCGCCCAGCGTTAAAGAGTTCAAGAGTCATCTTGAGGCAGTTGCCAGCATCCAGGAACCCAGCGGTCGTATGGATGATGAGACCGAGACGTCCGAGTGAGGACTTACCCTCGAGACGGCCCACGAGCTTG
Organism: uncultured Bdellovibrionales bacterium; assembly: GCA_964459475.1. GTDB lineage: Bacteria > Patescibacteriota > Minisyncoccia > Moranbacterales > UBA1568 > UBA1568. The sequence continues at coordinate 2,450 of CAYWLN010000025.1, forward strand.
TCAGAAACTCCCGTCTCTTCGAGGAGCACGCCTAGCGCAAACTCCCCTGGATGGAGGATAAAGGGCTCTGTTTTGGTAATAGAGACCTTTTTCATCAAGTCCCGAGAGATATCACGCGGATCGATGACAAAGTTCGAGTTGACATTGAAGACGAGAAAATGGCGATCAAGGTGGACATCATAGCTCGCTGGTTGGAGACACTCGGGCTTGAATGGCTTGATGGTGATTTCCTTCGACTTGAGCTCCTTTTTGATATCACGATCTGAGAGGATCATAGGGGGCAGCTTATAACGATTAGCTGATAGCTTATAGAATTTGGAAGTCAAGCTTCCAAACTATGCCTTGAGCTTCAGGCTCGGGCCCATCGTGGTGCAGATGGAGAGTGACTTCACGAGCTTGCCCTTCATGCTTTCTGGCTTGGATTTGTCGAGCGTCTCGCGGAATGTTCGGTAGTTCTCAACCAAGTTCTCGGCAGAAAAAGACAGCTTGCCAATGACCTGATGGACGTTACTGGTATCATCATTCTTGAAGCTCACTTTCTTCCCCTTCTTGAGCATTTCTACCGCCTCCTTGATCTTGACCGTCACAGTCTCAGTCTTCGGTGATGGCATCATACCCTTGGGACCGAGAATCTTGGCGATGACCGCGAGCTTGGGCATCATTTCAGGTGTAGCGAGGATAACGTCAAAGTGCGTACCAGGAGAGAGCTTACCACTCTTGATATCGGCGATGATTTCTTCACCACCCACGAGGTCAGCCTGGGCCTCCTCGGCTTCTTTCTCCTTGGTCGTCGTGATGACGGCTACCTTTTGGCTCCGGCCAGTGCCGTGAGGGAGGATAACGGTCGCCCGGACCATTTCATCGGACTTCTTGGGGTTGATGCCAAGATGGGTGTGGATTTCGACCGCTTCGTCGAATTTAGCTGTCTTGTGCTCCTTTAAAAAAGCCACCGCCTCTTCTATGGTGTACTCCTTGGTTCCTTCCATCTTCTCAGCTACGCTACGGTATGTTTTCCCGTGTTTCATAGTATTGTCGTGGTAGTAACGTCTTCGATTTCGCTCAGACTCCCACAATTACTGAATTTAAATAAATACATTTCTGGATCCCGTATCTCGTACGGGATGACCGACCTAGTCGGTCACTTTGATACCCATCGAACGAGCAGAGCCAGCGATGATCTTCATGGCAGCATCCACGTCGTTGGCAGACAAGTCGGTCATTTTCTTTTCAGCGATCTCACGCAGTTGAGCCTGAGTCACCTGGCCAGCCTTGTCCTTGAGTGGATTGGCGGCAGCTTTGGCGATACCGGCCGCTTTCTTCAGGAGATCAGAGGCGGGAGAGGTCTTGAGTGCAAAGGTAAAGGTGCGATCCTCGAACACCGTAATTTCTGCTGGAACGATATCACCCATGCGATCCTGGGTGGCAGCGTTAAACTTGGAGCAGAAATCCTGGATGTTCAGTCCGTGCTGTCCAAGAGCTGGTCCGACCGGAGGAGCTGGATTGGCTTTGCCGGCAGGAATCTGGAGCTTAATAACGGTCTTAATTGCTTTGGCCATAAATGTATATCAATCTCACCAATTAGTTCTTCTTGACTTGAAGGAAGTCGAGCTCGACTGGGGTCTCACGACCGAAGATAGAGACGAGTACCTTGACCTTGCCCTTCTCTTCATCCACTTCCTGAATCTTGCCTTCAAACTCTTTGAACGGTCCGTCGACAATCATCACCGCATCACCGACATGGACATCAATCTTGTACTTCGGTTCGGCGACACCCATGCGCTTCTTCAGTCCTTCGATTTCTTTGGTATCGACGGGAGTCGGAGTGGTACCGAGACCGATAAAGCCCGTGACGTTCGGCGTATTGCGGACCACATACCACGAAGCATCTGTCACCATCATATCGACGAGGACATAGCCAGGATAGATGCGCTCTTCTACGACGACGCGCTTGCCACCCTTGATCTTGATCTTCTTCTCCTTGGGCACTAAGACATCAAAGATAAGCTCCTGCATATCCATAGACTCGATACGCTGCTTCAGGTTGCGAGCGACGTTGTCCTCATAACCAGAATAGGTATGGAGCACATACCAGGCGCGACCATGATGTTGAGTTTGCTTTGCCATATGCCAATCTCAAATAAATAGGTTACTGAAGAAGATACGTTTCGACGAGATAACTAAAGAGAAAATCGAGAGCACCGAGAAATATCGCTACCGTCAAACTCATCACTACTACGAGTATCGTATAGCGGATAATCTCCTTTTGAGTGGGCCAATTGACCCGAGCCAATTCTACCTTGGCCTCCCCAAGAAACTTGATAATTGCCTGCATATTTCTTTTTCCCTCTTAAAAAAAGCCCCGAGGGCTTTGTAAGGAGAGACTACCAGAAAATGAGGGTGGCGTCAACCCCGCACCTTTTCCGAGAAAGACTCATATAGGAAAAAGATGCGGGACGTAGTCGCCTAGCGACTCAGACTGGCAACTATCTACGTTTTCCCTAGAAAAGGTGCGGGGTCAATTTACCCTGTGTAATCGGCAAAGCCGGTCTGCCCCTCGGGCAGAATTACACAGGGCAAGCTAGAATAGCTCTACTTCGTCAAAAAATGCCCGGAAATTCTCGAGGTGCCGGAGGGCCTCGTCTTTGTCCAAAACAAAGGTCGCATCATGGACAATCTGATTGCGTACCTCATGGGATTCGGCCAGACGGTCCCTGGTCTCAAGCTGGCCTCCTTTGACTCCCTCGAGCTTCTCCTTCATGGTTGGTCCTGGGAAACCAATTTCGTCCAAGATCTCGCCGGCCATAGCATCAGCCTCGAGGAGGGCCACCTTGTACTGAGACGGGTTGGCACTCTCCATCCGGGCGAGGATCGCCTCCCAGCGCTTGATCAGCTTGTTTTTGGATGTGAGCGGTCGCTCGGTACCATAGAGTGCGGTCTTCAAATCCGATGAGAGCCCCTTGAGGACCAAGAGGAGCACGATATCGACCAGGAGAACCGCGACATAGATAAAGAGAAAGAATTTGAGCACGAGAAAAAGAACCGAGTCATCAAGAAAATTCGTGACGGCCGTCCAGATGGCGAGTGCGACTTGGGTCAAATCAACCTCCATGATAATTATCTTTTTGTTTCAAAGGCATGTGCAAGCGCCAGGAGTCCTTCTTCATCGAACCAACGCCCCATGAGTTGCCCCCCGATGGGGAGGTCTTTCCCCTCTTCGGCCACAGTGCCAATCGGAAACGAGAGGGCTGGGACACCAGTCAGATTGGCCGTCACGGTATAGATATCGCCGAGATACATTTTGAGGGGATCAGTCGTTTTCTCACCAATTTTGAAAGCTGGCTCGGGAGTAGTAGGCGAAAAGATAAAGTCGACCTCATTAAAGGCCTGCTCGAAGTCTTGTTTGAGGAGCGCGCGCACTTTTTGGGCCTTGAGGTAGTAGGCATCGTAGTAGCCCGATGACAGCGAGTGCGTCCCGAGCATGATGCGACGTTTGACCTCGGGACCGAGACCGTGTCGGCGAGTGTCGAGATAGGTCTCAAGGAGTCCACTCGTCCGTGGCCCAGATGGTGCCTCGTCGTTGACAGACAGCCCGTAGCGGATACCGTCATAGCGAGCCAAGTTAGAACTCACTTCACAGGGCTGGATAATGTAGTAGCACGGGAGCGCATACGAACTGTGTGGGAGGGAAATCTCCTTGACCTCGGCTCCGAGCGTCCGGAAACGTTCCAAGGCAGCATCAGTCAGGGCTCGAATCCTCGGGTCGAGATTCTCAGAAAAGTATTCTTTGGGTACGCCAATCTTTTTCCCTTTGATGTCTGAATCAAGGAAATCCTCGTAGTGCTTTTCATGGCCACTGTCGGCTGTCGTCGCATCATGCGGATCACGCGAAGCGATGCGAGAAAACACGATGGCGACATCCTCGACCGTACGGGCAATCGGTCCGATCTGATCGAGACTCGACGCACCGGCCATGAGACCATAGCGACTGACTCGGCCATAGGTCGGCTTGAGCCCCACCAATCCACAAAATGCAGCTGGCTGGCGAATCGATCCCCCGGTGTCAGACCCGAGCGCCCAGACGACCTCACCCGAAGCAACCGCGGCGGCCGAGCCACCCGATGTCCCTCCTGGTACCCGCGTCACATCAGCTGGATTCTTGGTCACCTGGTAGGCGCTACTTTCGG
>CAYWLN010000025.1:6733-9201 GCA_964459475.1 uncultured Bdellovibrionales bacterium
GGTACCCGCGTCACATCAGCTGGATTCTTGGTCACCTGGTAGGCGCTACTTTCGGTCGATGACCCCAGAGCAAATTCATCCATGTTGGTCTTGCCGAGAAATACCGCCTGTACCGCTTTGAGTCGCGCTACCACGGTCGCATCGTACGGCGCAATATAGTTGTCAAGCACTTTGGATGCGCTCGTGGCTCGGACACCCGCAATGAGGATATTGTCTTTGAGCGCCCCGGGGATACCCGAGAGGAGATCGATAGCTTCGCCGCTCGCAATCCGCTGGTCCACGGCACGCGCTTCTTCGAGGGCCTGCTCCTTTCGGAGGGTCAGAAAGGCCAGTATCTCACCTTCCTGCTTCTCAATCACGGCAAAATACTGCTCGACGAGCGAGACAGCGGTACATTCACCAGCTACTAATTTTTGATGCAACTCTCGGATCATTTTGAATGACTAAAATACTGATTTTACTTTGAGAAAGCCGTCTTTGGTGTCTGGCGCATTCTCAAGTATCTGATCACGGCCCGTATTGACAAAGGTTTCATGCTCATCACTCCTTAACACATTGGAACAGCCTGTGATATGTCCAATCGGGGTCACGCCCTCGGTATCGAGCTTTTCGAGTTCAGTAAAAAAATCCACCACCGCGGAGAGATCGCGCTGATACATCGGCACCTCATCGTCATGGAGTCCGATACGGGCCAAGAGTGCAATGTGTTTGACGTCCTCAGTAGACAGCATAAGAAAGAGTTTTAGACACCCATCATGTTTCGAAATTCCTGCTCTTCAATAATCGGCACGCCCAACTTCTGCGCTTCCGTGAACTTGCTTCCTGGATCGGCGCCGACCAGCACGTAGCTTGTTTTTCGGCTCACGCTCGAGGAAACAGAGCCACCGCGCTCCTTTATGATAGCTTTGGCCTCATCTCTTGTAAAGGAAGCGAGCTCGCCCGTGAGCACAAAGGTTTGACCCGCGAACACTCCGGCTTGCGTGCGTTCTTTGGGAAGGAGTATCACCACGCCCTCATGTGTCAGCTTTTCGAGAAGCGCTTGATGGTCTTTGGTGGCAAACCACGCCTCGAGAGTATCCGAAACAGACTCGCCGATGCCTTTTACCGCCAAGATTTCATCGGTCGAAAGTGCCCGAAAGAACCGCCCTACTGCCTGGGGAGCATCCACCTTCTCAGCCCGAAGTCGAGACAAAAAGCTCTGAACGATGAGTTCTGCTGTCTCCTCACCGACATGATGAATACCCAAGGCAAACAAAAATTTACTCAGGGGTACCTTTTTGGCTACTGCAATAGAATCTGATAATTTCAGCGCCGACTTTTCTGCGAATCGCTCAAGTGGCGCCAAATCACCGGCCGTCAAAGCAAAGATATCTGCTATATCTTTGACCAAACCCTCATTCATGAGGAGCTCCATAATTTTTTCCCCCAAGCCAGGAATATCAAGTCCCTTTTTGGAAACGGCATGGATGAGGTACTCTTTTTCGATAGCAAAGCAACGTCGGTTGGAACAATAGAGCGCCGCACTCTCCTCCTCACCATCACGACCACCGATCGTGCGCTTTTCGACGATCGCATCACAAATAGGACAATGTCTCGGAATAACAATGCGCTTCTCTTTCCCAGTACGGAGCCCTTCGATCACTGAGACAATCTCTGGAATAATATCCCCCGCTTTTTGGAGGATGACCGTGTCACCAATACGTACCCCGAGACGTTTGATCTCATCAAAGTTGTGGAGCGTCGCTCTACTGACGGTGGTCCCAGCAATATGGACCGGTCGGAGATGAGCGACCGGCGTGAGTGCTCCCGTCCTTCCGATTTGCACCTGGACGTCCTCAACGACCGTCGTCGCCTGCTCGGCCGGAAATTTGTAGGCAATGCCAAAACGGGGCGCTTTACCGGTATACCCGAGCACTTCCTGCATGGCTTTGGACTCGACTTTGAGCACAATACCATCAATCTGATAGTCGACTTGTTCCCGGGCACTGCCCTGCCACTTCTGCCAATATGCCTGTATATCCTCGATCGTTTCTGCGTGCGCATGTTCGGGATTGACAGGAAAGCCGAGCTCCGAGAGATAAGTGAGCTCTGCACCCTGCGTCGCAGGAAATGCCTCAGAAGTCTCTGCTACATCATAGAGAAAGACCCCAAGCGGACGTGTAGCTGCAATAGCCGGATCAAGCTGGCGGATTGAGCCGGCGGCAGCGTTACGCGGATTGGCAAATTCTGCTTCCCCAGCCGCACGCCTAAGCGTATTCAACTGAGTAAAACCCGAACGTGTCAGGTATACCTCACCCTCGGCAATGAGATCAATCGATCGAGAGAGCCGCTGCGGGACCGAGGCAATCGTACGAATATTGTGGGTGACATCCTCCCCGACTGATCCATCACCACGAGTCGCTGCCGTCATGAGTAGTCCTTGCTAGTAGGTGAGGACAATTTTGAGACCATCTATCTTGAGCTCCAGG
>CAYWLN010000026.1:0-9141 GCA_964459475.1 uncultured Bdellovibrionales bacterium
TGATGCCTTCTTCAACTCAAGCTTCCAGAAGACGCTCTCCCGCAAGCGGTGGTACGGGCTTTCCACCGAAATACAGTCTCGATGAAGTATCACGACCATCCTCCGTGTTTTGAGGTACGATATCAAAGCTCGCCCGAGCCTTGGATGGCACTAGTATACCACAAATATATGAGACGTCAAGCGCTATGACGCAGGTTAGCCACAGACCGAATGACGTGACGAAAACCATAGGCGAGTACAAAGAAAGAGACAGAAACGATAACAATCGCTCCTCCACTGGGTAAATCAAACAGAAGTGCCAGAGAGAATCCTGAAATTACCGAAAGGAACGAGAAAAATACCGCCAGAAAAAGACTGGTACGAAAGCTATACTGCCACTGCATCGCGGTCAGTACCGGTACCACCATCAGGGCTCCAATGAGGAGTACTCCTACCATTTGAAGCGCAGCCGTGACTGTCAGAGCAGAAAGTATCATGAACACATTGGAAAGAAACTTGGTATGAACACCGCTGACTCTGGCCAAATCTTGATCCAACGCAAACAGGAAGAGTTCTCGATAGAAAAAAAGTAAGAAAACAATCACAAAGAGCGCGAGGAAAATAAGAAGAGAGACATCAAACGATGTCACAGTTGTCAGACTACCGAAAAGGTAGGAAAGGAGATTGACATTGAGACCGTTCGACACACTCATGATGACTACCGAAAGCGCCAGGCTGCTCGAAAGAAAGAGCGCGATGATGGCCTCGCCCAAAACACGCCCATCGTGTCGTAGTCTCTCGATACCAAGCGCTGCAATAAGCGATGTCGTCAGTGCACCGATAAAAACTGGAATCTTGAAAAATACAGCCAAGGCCACGCCCAAAAGCGAAACATGCGCCAACGCATCCGCCAAAAGTGAGTACCGCCTCACGACCAGAAACATACCGATAAGCGGAGCAATAATCGAAAGCAGTATCCCCGCCTCTAGGGAGCGGACAACAAAATCAAATTGAAAGAGTGAAAGAAGGGTCATACGGTATGATCGTGTTCGTGATGGAGCATATGCTTCTCTAGGCCATACATCGCTCGCAAGACTTCTGGTTGCTCGAGACTCTCTGGTTTCCCGAAGCACACCAGCCGTCGGTTCAGACATATGACCGTTTTCACTTGCCGAGCAATCGCTTCCAAATCATGCGACACGAGGATAATAGTCATACCAGTCGCATTGAGTTCGGCCAAAAAAGCATAAAATTTCTCCTCGGTTTCGGCATCAATACCGGTCGTCGGCTCATCGAGCACCAGTAATTCTGGATGAGAAACCAACGCCCGCGCGATAAAGACACGCTGTCGCTCGCCACCGGATAACTCTCCGATACGCTTCTCCAAGAGATGACTGATTTCCGCACGTGCCGCCGCTGCCTTAACGTCATCACAACGTTTGGACCCAAAACGACACCAGAAATCAGATCCTCTCATATGACCACTCTCGATTACTTCGCGTGCCGTAGCCGGAAATCCCAGATCGCCGCGAAAGACGTTTTGTGGCACATACCCTATTTTCCCCCAACTAGAAAAATTACCGGTCGAAACACCGAAAAGCCGAGTCTCCCCATCATTGGGTTGCAGCAGACCGAGAATAATTTTGAGTAAGGTGGTCTTACCGCTCCCATTCCCCCCTACCAAACCAACATAGTCACCAGGTTTCAACGCAAATGAAATATCAGAAAGCACGTCAGTATTTCCGTATCGAAAACTGACGTGCTGGCACTCAACAATAGGAGGAGTTACTGACATTGACGAGCAATCTTAAGACTCTCCAGATTTGACTTCATTATAGCAAGATAATCCATTCCTGCGGACCTCTCCTCGTCGGTTATACCCTCAATAGGATTGAACACCAGGGTCGTCGCCCCGACCTCTTTGGCCAAGGTCTCGGCTACTTTTGGACTCACCAAAGTTTCAAAGAAAATATGCTTGATTCCCTTTTGCTTTACCAGAGTCGCTATTTCTGCCAAATGACGCGATGACGCCTCGGCTTCTGGCGACAAGCCTGCCACAGACAGTGTCGTGAAGTTATATCGTTTGGCCAGATAGGCAAAGGCATTATGAGAAGTCACAACGGTATCCAATCGACAGGCTGTAAGTGATGAACGATACGTTGCGTCAAGCGCCTGTAACTTGGACAAGTACAGACCACTCTGCTTCATATATTCTGCCTGGTGGAGTAGATCTCGCTCTCCGAGCGCGGCCGCTATCGTCTCAACCTGCTTCTCAGCCAAAACAGGATCCAACCAAAAATGCGGGTCATACTGACTCTCCTCGTGTTCCTCTTCGTGCATGCCTTGTTCTGCTTCATGCTCCTCATGTTCTTCGTGCTCTTCGTGTTCTTCATGACTGCCCGGCAGAAGCGTCACTAGTTCAGACATTTGGAGCACTTTCACTCCACGAGCTTCAAGCTCCGGGCGAATCTTTTCCGCCCAGGCATCAAAGCCAGCACCATTGATCAGAAAAATATCGGCCTCGTATGCCTTCAAAATATCTTGTGGGGTCGGCTCATAGTCATGGGGTTCGACTCCGGCTGGTACCACACTAACGACATCCACATACGATCCTCCGACATTACGCGCAAAATCGGCAAGTGGATAAAAAGTGGCTACCACAGAAACCTTTGCGCCTTCTTTCGGAACCATATCAGACGCAGTTTCCGGCTGCCGAAGCAAAAACCACCCCAACCCCGAAATGAGAATGACGACGACTAACCCAAACAATGCTTTCATACCAATAGTTATTAAATACTTAGCAACCCACCCGCTGACACTGCCGACACAGACCGAAAAATTCCAAGGCATGATACGACACCTGAAACTGTCGTTCTGCTACAATTCGTGCCTCTTGCTTCACAATGCCCTGTTCATTGATATCTACATCCTCCACTCGATCGCAACTGAGGCATACCAAATGATGATGATGTGCCGGAGTTTCGAGCTCATAGTATGTACTCCGTTCTCCAAGCTGGATGTTCCGAAGCACACCAATTTTTTCCAATGAATCAATTTCCCGATAGACTGTTGTCTTATTCACTTTTCTCCCGCTCTTGGCCAATGCTAAAAGCAAGTCTTTGGCTGATAGGGGCTTTTGTGACTCTGAAAGTATCGCAAGCAAAGCACGTCTCGGTCCGGTCAACCGCAAACCCGCTTCCTTGATTTTTTCGAACAGTTCTTGATCTTTCATATATTCATATTATCGCAACTGAGTTGCAAAGTCAAAAAAAACCGCACTGAGTTGGTTCACTCAAGCGCGGTCGCCTCACCAAGAAGCCGTCGAAGCTCCGGGAAATGCTGTGGTACTTCCTTGTACGGAATCAGTGGATTACCGCCACTTTCGAAGTAGCGCTGGAACATACCGGCTAATTCGAGAGAGAGGGTTACTACTCGTCCCTCTCCTCTTTTGGTCGTACCCGGAACGCGACAGTGCCAGGGATGAGCTGCATCACCACACAGCCAGAAGTCAAAGGAGTGACAATCGGAGCAGACCGTAAGGACATTCCAACGCCAACCCTTCGCCTCTTCAGGATACACTGCCGCGGTGAGCATCAGCAGTGCAGGAGTTCGGGACGCTGGCCGAGGAGTTGGCCACGAGCCGAAGTGAAATCACGCCACGCCGCCATCCCCTGCTCGGTCCCAGGGAACACGCCCACCTTGTGGCAGTTCTGGAAGGCAATCCGGGCCTCCGGTTCACCGAAGAGCTTCCGGACGTGCGCCTGAAGCGCGTCACGCATGGCGTCGGAGGCGAACATGCGCAAGATCTCTCCGCGCGTGGCATCGTCGACCCGATCGGGATCATCGAAGATGACGACCGCACGGTGAGAAAGAGCGAGCTGAATCGTCTCGGCCACGATAGCCCAGGCGCACGACAGCGAGCTCTGGATGCAGCTCATGAAATCATCAGGCATGAGCGCGTTGACTTCAGCCCGGGCGAGGAGTTCAGGGGAAACAGCAAGGGACATGGAAATCTCCTGGATGGATGGGAAGGGACTAGATACCGACACCTTTTTTGAGGGCGGCCAAGAAAGGATTACGCATTCTCTTCTCTTGGCCAAACTCAACTACGCCAATTAATCTACTGGGTACTGAAAATTCAGATCAATCTGCGTTGTAGCATCGATCCCTAACAACGCATTGGCCCAACTTTCAGCATTACGCTTATGGAAAAGCTGTGCGAGTTCAAGTGAGCGTTGCCAATTCTTTTCTATACTTGCTACCTTCGTTTCTAGTACCTGAAGGACGGCTTGATTCGACTGCTCTAGCCCCGTGATATTCATGGGTCCATTTTTTTCTTCTTGACGGACAAACCGAGAGTACTCAAGAAATCCAATGAGTGCCGCCCCCAACTTCTCTCGGAGATAGGATTTGTCTGATTCATCCTGAACCTTGTTACCAATAGCTACAATCGGCATCTTATATGGATCAGCATAAGCTCGATACTGTTCATAAACAGCCAGTGATTTCTTGGTCGGCTCGACAACAATCACAGTAAGGTCAAATCGGGTAAAGAGGCCAGATGCAAAAGCGTCAGCACCAGCCGTCATATCTACCACCACGTATTCATCCGATCCATCAAGCAAGTGATTAAGGATGAGTTCCACCGCTCCCGTTTTGGAATGGTAACAAGCGACACCCATATCCTCATCAGTAAACGGACCCGTAGCCATGAGCTTGATTCCGTTCACATCACGAACGAAATAATCAAGGACGGGATTCGGCTCACTGAGCTTAAGAAGACGTGATCCATTTCCGGGTGGCGTCGTTTTGAGCATCTGATCAACCGAAGCGATCCGAGGATTAGTCCCCCGGAGATACTCCTTTATACGGTGCATCTCATTACCAAGGGCTGGAAGCTCTATTCTTTCTCCACCCAGTGCCTCTGCGAGATGTTGATTGATATCAGCATCAATAGCCAGCACCAACTTCCCTTGATTGTGGACGTAGCGAAGAAACAGACTGCTCAAAGTCGTCTTACCACTTCCTCCCTTTCCGACAAAGGCTATCCGCATAAAGTTATTGCAACTGAGTTGCTATTTTTTAGTATATGCATTATAGTGCAACTGAGTTGCATTGTCAATACAGCCATCATTCACAGGGAGATATACCGTGAAATCATTGTTCCTTCCGCTCTTTCTGGGCCCATATCTCATCCTCCTCGTCGCTCACATGGCTACGAGTGCCTGGCAAAACCCCGTCGCGATCGGTCTGCTCGCGTTCGGACTAGTGACCATGACGATGGTGCACCGCCTGCCGTCCGCCCATCTCACCATCCCTCTCATCATTGGGCACATGGGGATCGAATGGCTGCAGCATGCGCGGCATGGAGCCCACTATAGCGAGCGCGAACTCTGGGTCCATGGCATCCATGCCTTGTTCGATCTCGTCTTCCTCTGGCAGACACTCGACAGCGAGCTGCGTCGTTTTTCACGAGTGATCTTCATGACCGTCTGCGTCGGTATCGGCGGCCTTTTTCTCGCTCATCGAAAAGAGGTACCATCCAGTCCCACTCTCCCCGCCTTCACTCAACCGATTGCTCTGCCACACCAGCATGGCCCAAACAATCCAGTTGGTTTCTTCATTCTCGGCGGGATGATTGGTTGCGTCGGAAGTCATCTCATTCGATTCGTCCGATCGCGAAAATGATCCGTTCCTCTTAGTGGCCATCGGAAAACTCCGAGCGGCCACTTTTTCTTTTTCACTTGCGCTCTTGTCGCCATTCTTTGATAGCCGCAACTTTGTTACCGTTCGGGTTACTCATCACATGAGACTATTACTGCTCCCACTGTGGTTCCCTACCCGTCCACTCAAAGGGAAGGTACTGCTTTTTTTGGAAGTCCCACAGCACAATCTGCGAAGAATCCATAGGAACCCGCGTCATCATTTCTCCGGGCTCAATTTGGAGTGCGACCAGATTCCCATCAAGAGAAAGATCGTGATGGAGAATGCGCTTGCCCTGCGGAGGAGACACAATTTCTCTGGGAGTCCACGCCATACCGTCAAGCGTGTAGGTTTCGATGCGTGACGCATAGCTCTCACCCTCGATGGATAAGACGGACAGGGATGTACCAGTACCACTGAGACTTGATTCCTCAAAGAGCGTATCTGGGGTCGAGAGGGTGACGCTGGTACCATCCGACCGATACAGGGTAAGCTCCGAACGATAGTCGGCATCAGCCGTGGTTTCTGTAATTGATTTCTGGAGCAGCATCGACGTATCTTTCGGAGTAAAGCCGATAGCGGAATCGAAAACACCGATGATATCCTCATCCTCCTCCCCTAGGAAGTTCGTCACGTAGGCACCGCTTGATTTCCGATAGAGGACACGGGCGGTATCCTCCGAACAGGCGAGGTCGCCGTCGTTATAGAGCGCGGTCTCTTCTATTTTCCATTCCTGAAGCGACTCCTTACTCAACGGGCGCTCCCAATCAAGAGTGAAATATTCGACTCCGGGATCGCCCTGGCTACCCTGGGACACTAGGAGAAGCGCTCGACTCCCATCACAGAGGAGGGCCTGGGAATACCTCGGGGTTTCGACCACTGGAGACATCATGAGACGATAACGAGTACCCTGTTTCTCGCCCAAAAGAACCCCAGTCTTGTAGCGATCTCCATTCAATCCATACAGGGCGACCACATGGCCATTGATACCCGTAGAAAAAGAAAAGATATCGATACCTTCGGGAGTCACTGGTTCTGCTGCTCCTGTTTCCGGATTGCCTTCCATAAGACGACTATCTGGACTGAGAAAGAGGACTCTTGCTTTTTCGATTCTCAGACTGAGGTCAATCGGTTCCGTCGTAGTACCGCCACGTTCTGCCAGCAGTGGTGCTATTTTGACTCGATATTCTTGGCCACTCTCCCACGATTCTTCTGGAGAAAAAAACAGTGTCGTAGCCGTCGTTTTGAATGTACCGGCCACCCTCTCTCCATTTTTTAAGACGGCCAACCTATCTTCCAAACCCTCTGTTCGAATCGGTTTATTGAAGGTAATCGAGAACGACTCGTTTGCACGAATCATCTCTTTCACAGCGACGACTCTCGGCGGGACTTCCGGCAATGCAAGAAACAAGAAAATCAGCCCCATCAGGAAGAGATGTGGCAAAACGACCACGATGGAGGCAAGTACTCTACTCGGCATAGGGATTCTTCGGTTCAGGAATTATCTCAAGGCGAGTCGCTTCGAGAACAGGTTTCGTGTCCACGACATGCATCGTACCACTGACACGAATCCACGTATTCTCTTTTGGGAGAACTCCGGTAAAACGAAATGGAATAACGGCCGGTTGGGCATCTGCTCCGCAGCAGGTAATAACCAGCCGACCCACCATTGGCTGATTGTCCTGCACCAGTAAAAAGCCCGTGATATCGGCTGGCGTATCCTCATAACGATACGCTGTCTCTGGACTGGAGAAGGCCGCGAGCCAATCGATAATCCCGAAGTCCGAAGTCTTCCGAGTAGCAAAGCGCTCCGCATTTTTAGCGCTGACTGGACTGCTACCATTTGAGATCCTGGTCTTCGCTGTTTCAACCGAAAGCGGAACAGGCTTGACTGTCAAGATGAGTACGGCGACCCCAAGCAGAAAGAGAATGCCAAAAAGACTACTCCGTTCGAAAACCAGTGCTTCTCTTCTGGGAAGACCGCGGAGACTGAGAAAAAGAAACATGAGGCCGGTCAGCACCACAAACCACTGCGAAGACGGATGGATGTAGATGCCAAGTTTCTCGATACCCGCTAGGTACAAAAGCGCCAGACCGAACAGGTTGATCGCGGCCAAGGCAAGAAAAAAATGTACGCGTTCTGATTTCATACGATGCTCAACTTATGCAGAATAAGGGAAAGGAGAAAAACCAGCTCGGCGACAAAAAAGGACACGAGTAAGAGTCCTCGGACAGTGAAGATCCGACTATAAATGAGGACATTTTTGGCGTCGATCATGGCTCCGAAAACCAAGAAACTGATGAGGGCAGCCCCTGGCATGATACCGGTAAAACCAAGGGCGAGAAAAGCATCAGTATTGGAGCAAACAGAAATAACGAAAGCAAAGAGCATCATGAAGAGAATGGCGATTGCGATGCCGAAATCAGAGTTGAAAAAGATCTCTCTTGGAACGTAGGCCTGGAAGAGAGCAGTGAACAACGCCCCGATAACAAGATAAGGAAAGATGGCAAGAAACTCACCGAACACCTGAGAAGAGAACGAGGTGCCATGTTCATGGGTGTGATCGTGACCCTTTTCGGCTGGCATCTTCTGTGAAAGGTCACAGGACACGTTCCATATCTTGACCCCTCGCTTTTCTTGGAAGAGGACATAGGCACCAACTGCCACAGCCACGATAAAGCCCAAGGCGAAACGAGCCGCTATGAATATTGGCTGACCCCGAAAGGCGACCCAGGTAGAAAAGAAGACCGCCGGGTTCAGGATGGGGGCCGCAAAAAGAAACGTGGTGGCGTAGGGTGCCGGAAACCCCCTTTTTACCAGAGAACGGGCAATCGGCATATTACCACACTCGCAGACTGGCAAGAGGGTTCCGAGCGCGGCAGAAACAGGAAGTCCCCAGAGAGGGTTCTTCGGGATACGTCTGAGCAGGATAGAGATAAGGGATGTTCTCCTCACTATCACCGCTACCAGTGATCCAAGGAGAAGAAAAGGCGAGGCTTCAATAACAACGCTGAGGAAGACTGTGATAATATCATGCATCTTGAAAGAAAACACAAAAGATGGGCGCTCGAAATACCGGAAAATCACCATGCCTCCGATACAGAGTATAAGGGTCGTAAAGGGAAGAAAGTGATTCCTGGAAAATACGTGATTGTTCATGGAGAGTGGTCATGAGAACCTCCTTTAGTATACTATATAGTCTCATCCCAACACGAGGCGCGCAACCTAGCGTTGAACCTGCTCTCTAGGCCAGGGCTTGCCCTGAGACAAATACCCGTTATACTGAGGATACTCTGATACTCTCCCTATGACCCCCATCTCCATCACAGATGTACTCAAGGCAGCTCCCCACCCCTTCTCGGGGGAGGCGGAAAAGTTCATCGTGTCTACCTACAGCTTTGCTGAACTGGCCCACCGTGGCCAAAAGCGTAAATCCGGCGAAGACTATATCATCCACT
>CAYWLN010000027.1:0-8864 GCA_964459475.1 uncultured Bdellovibrionales bacterium
TTTTAAAGAGCCTGGCTCACACTGAAAAGTGTCAACAACCTGAGGATAACGTACACGCAGGGTTGACAAAATATAGGATTATGCGCTAATATAAGATGATTCTAAAGGAGAGGGAAAAGGAGTATTCTAAGCCAATATTTTAGCGCAACTCATTATGGCCACTTCCAAAAAAGCAACCCCTATCAAGGATGCTTCACAGGGTGAGGAAATCTTTGCTACGACTCTCCAGATTCTTCTGGAGCGTCTGCCACTCCGTTCACGGAGCATAGTCGAGGCTCGTTTTGGTATTGGGACTGATATGCCGAAGACGCTCGAAGAAATCGGTAAGTCATATCAGATCACTCGTGAGCGTGTGCGTCAAGTCATCGGCAGTGCTCTCGGGTATCTCTCGGAGGAGAAAGCTCATCCTTCCATCGGACAGGTGGTTGATTCTATTGAGCGAGCCTTGGCCGACAATCACGGCATTATGCGTGCCGAAGATTTGCTCGAGAAACTGTCTCTTCGTAGCAACAAGGAACGCGGAGCGCTTTTGGCATTTCTCGAAGCCCTCTCGATTGTCAAAGAAGAAAAAATGACCAAGGAATACGAGAAGCTTTATCGTCTCAAGGACTTTTCTATGGCTCGTCTCAAGAAGGTCAAAGAGTCAGCCAAAGCAATTTTGGAAGAAGTGAAGGACGCCCTGGAAGAAAAGGAGCTCTACGCGCGTTTCAAGAAGCTACACCCGGATGTGAGCGAGGAGGAGCTCTTTGATCTCCTCTCGGTCTCTCGAGAAATCAAGCAGAACGTCTTTGGGAAATGGGGACTCTCTAACTGGAGTGACATCAAACCTCGTGGTACCCGTGAGAAGGCCTACCTTGTTTTGAAGACGGCTGCCAAACCGCTTCATTTCCGTGAAATCGCAGAACTGATTGATACCTATGGTCTCCAGAAGAAAAAGCACAGCCACCCTCAGACCGTACACAATGAGCTCATCAAGGACAAACGTTTTGTACTCGTGGGTCGGGGTATCTACGCGCTCTCAGACTGGGGTTACAAGCGGGGGACCGTCAAGGAGGTCATCACTGAAATCTTGAAATTGGCCGAAAAGCCTCTTACTCGTGAAGAAGTGCTCGACCGGGTACTCGAAATCCGCCAGGTCAAAAAGTCGACTGTTATCATCAACTTGAATACTTTCTTTGCACGCATCGGCAAGAACGCTTATACTGTAAAGTAGAGACGTCGTTTATTTTGCAGGGGTCAACCCCGTTACAAAGTCACCACGTTTCGTAGCTATTTATTTCACTGTAAGCCGTAGGCGCCTTCGGCTTAAAAGCTTACTTACATTTGAGGGATGCCTCTCTTTGTAACGGGGTCAACGTACCCCATTTGCCATGAGTATTCTTTTTTCCAATCTGAGCGATATGTTCTCCATGATGGGGACCATGTTTTCTATTGTCTTTTCAGTGTGGTTCATACTTTTTCCACCGCTTCTTTTCTTTATATTCAAAATTCTTTGGATGCTCCATGCCAATGGGCATTTTGGGAGTGGTATCAAGTGGGTACTCCTCGAGATTATCCCACCTCGCGACATCGAAGCCAGTCCACTTCCGATGGAGTCCGTTTTTACCAGTTTTTGTGGGACCATCAAGTCGCCGACGGCGGCCGAGGAATTTATCAAGGGTGAATTTCCGGCCTCTTTTTCACTCGAGCTCGTGAGTATCGAGGGACAGGTGCACATGTATGTACGGACGCAGGTCGGGTTTCGTAACTTGGTGGAGGCACATTTCTATGCCCAGTATCCCAATGTCGAAATAGTTGAGGTAGAAGACTACGTGCACTTGGTCCCAAAGACGATACCCAACAAGGACTGGGATCTCTGGGGCGTCGATTTCAAACTGTTCAAGCCCGACCTTTACCCCATCAAGACGTACAAGAACTTCGAGGAAACTATCACGGGGAAAATGATTGATCCACTTGCTGGTCTTATTGAAACGATGGGTAAGCTCGGTCCGGGCCAACACCTGTGGCTCCAGTACATCGTCACGCCGGTGAGTGAAAAATGGTACAAGACGGGCCAGGAGACCATCGACGAGTTTCTCGGTAAAGAAAAGCCGAAGCAGGTCAGTCTCATCGGGCGTCTGTTTTCTGATATTCTCGATGTATTCATGAATATTGGTCGCGGACTCATGGCCCAAGAAGTGGTTTTTGGTAGTGGAGAGTCAGCCGATAAGAAGGATGATCAGCCGCTCGAGTTTCGTCTCTCACCGGGTCAGAAGGATGTACTCAAGGCACTCGAGTCGAACCTCGGCAAGCAGATGTTTAAGACGCGCATGCGGATGCTCTACCTTGGCCGGCGCGAAGTCTTTAGTAAGGCGACGGGGGTCTCGGCGTTTATAGGCGGGATCAAGCAGTTTAACGACCAGAACCTAAATAGCATGGTGCCGGAGGACGGTTCCAAGACCTATGCCAACTATATCTTTGTGGAGGAGCGTCTCCGTTACCGTCAGCGTAGACTCCTGCGGCGATATAAAGATCGGGATGGATCACCGGGGAGTACTCAGTTTCTGTTTAGCACTGAGGAGCTCGCGACGATATTTCATATTCCAGACATGGGAGTCCTCGCGCCGTCCCTCACGCGCGTTTCAGCCAAGCGTGGTGGTGCTCCTGCTAATTTGCCTACTCAAGACCTTGAATAACCGCCTATGGGTGCACAAAACGACGTTACCTTTTTTGCCAAGACCAACTTCCGCAATGCGGAGCGTGTCTTTGGTATCAAGCAAGATGACCGGCGCCGACATATGTACGTCATCGGTAAGACCGGTATGGGGAAGACTAACCTCCTCGAGAATTTGGCTATCCAGGATATCCAGAAGGGGCATGGCATCGCTTTTATTGATCCGCACGGCGATACAGCTGAGAAGCTCATCAAGGCTATTCCCTCGAATCGAATCAATGATGTCATCTACTTCAATCCAGCTGATCAGGACTTTCCTATCGCGTTCAATGTCATGGAAAAGGTCAGCCCAGAGTATCGACATTTGGTGGCATCCGGTCTCGTCGGTGTGTTCAAGAAAATCTGGGCTGATTCTTGGGGGCCACGACTCGAATATATCTTGCGCAATGCCATCCTGGGACTCCTCGAGTATCCCGGGAGTACGCTCCTTGGCGTGACGCGTATCCTTGTCGACAAATCCTATCGTGACCGGGTGGTCGAGAAAATTACTGACCCGGTGGTGCGATCGTTCTGGGTGGATGAATTCTCTAAGTGGGATCCGCGTGTCCTCCAAGAGGTTATCTCGCCAATCCAGAACAAGGTCGGACAATTCCTCTCGAGCGCCCTCATCCGTAACATCGTCGGTCAGACGGTATCATCCTTTGACGTGCGCAAAATCATGGACGAGCGCAAGATTCTCATCATGAACCTGTCCAAGGGACGCCTCGGTGAAGACAATAGCGCGCTCCTCGGTGCCATGATGATTACCAAGATCCAGCTCGCAGCTATGGGTCGCGTCGATATTCCGGAGGAGACACGCGCGGACTTTTATCTCTACGTCGATGAGTTCCAGAACTTTGCCACGGAGTCATTTGCCAACATTCTCTCTGAGGCTCGTAAGTATCACCTGAACCTCATCCTGGCCAATCAGTACGTGACCCAGATCCAAGAGGAAGTGCGTGATGCTATCTTTGGAAACGCCGGGAGCATCATCTCATTTCGGGTGGGCGCCATGGATGCCGAATTTCTGGAAAAGGAGTACGAACCAGTTTTTATGATGAATGACATCGTCAATCTCCCCAAGTATCACATCTACTTGAAGCTCATGATTGATGGTATTGCGGGGGATGCCTTTAGCGCGACCGTGCTCCCACCGATCAAGATCGAGGGTGATCCCGAGACAGAGGCCAAAATTATCAATAGTTCACGTGAACGCTATACCTCCAAAAAAGAAGATGTCGAAGAAAAGATTCGTCGGTGGAGTGGCATGCTCACGCCCGAGGAGCGCCAGGCCTTGGTCCAGACGGTGACTTCCGCTCAAGGCGGGAGCGCCAAACCGGCTCCTGCACCAGTTGCTTCTCGACCCGCTCCTGTCTCACGACCGAAACCAGCTATTGCGACTCCTCGACCCAAGCCAGCACCTGCCATTCCTCGGCCAGTCACTCCCAAGCCAACCGTTCAAACTCGACCTGAGCCGAAACCTGAGCCCAAGCCCATCGCCTCTCCACAGGCGCCACCGATGCCTCCCAAGCCAGTCACGGCGCCCGAACCATCAAAGCATGAAGTCGTGTATACTCCGGATGAGGCAACTGCAGTCCTAGAGGCTGTGGTGCCTGAAAAACCTGTCGTGGTAGTGCCGGCATTTACCCCTCCTATGGCTCCCAAGAAAGAACCATTCATGAAAGAGGATGTTCCTGTGGCATCACCAGTGGAGGAACCGGAGGTGAGAGAAGATGATACGGTAGACACCGTTGAGGCAACCGCACCGGTAGAAAAGCCGATGTATGATGCTATCTGTGCCACCTGTGAAACCCCAATCCAAGTACCATTTGTACCAGATGGGAGTCGGCCGACCTTTTGTAAAGACTGTCTCAGAGATTATCAACGAGCGACCGCCAAAGCTCGGAATGAAATCGAACAAAAGCAGGTCCGGGAAGCTCCACGTCCGGCACCCACACCATCACCAGCACCCGTACGACCAGCCGTCAAACGTCCGGCCTATGTCCCCACGGAACAGCCGATGTCTCTCGCTCAGACTCGACACATCGAGCCCAAGAAATTCAAAGCGCTCAAAAAGCGACAACCAGACCTCGGTGGTATCCGAGCTCTCATAGATACGGCCAAAAGAGAGTCATAGCCACAACTCCCTGTTGTCGGCGAGCCTCTTTTTTGTTACCATAGGGAAGTAAATTGTGACTGCGCCCTATGAGTTTTCGTCGGTATCATAAAAAAATTTATGCGGTCTGGGTCGTGGTTTCAGTTTTTGTCGTTGTTTCGATGATTGCCTTTCTTTTTGCGCCCTTTTTCATGTATTAGTTTCTCTATGAAGAGTCGATACTGGCTTCGGGCAGGACTGGTGGGTATTGCGGTCTTAATAGCATGGGCCGTCTATATCTCTTCGAAGCAACTGACACGCAATGAGCGCATCGAGAGTGAAGTCGAGGCGCTTCGAATGGAGGCAGACAAGATTCGCCGTGAGAACGAGACCCTGCATGAAAAGATTAGCTACTTCTCCACAGCGGATTTTCAGGAACAGGAGGCCAAAGAGAAGCTCGGGATGAAGAAAGAACACGAAGAAGTCGTCGTAATCAAAGAACGACCGGAAGAAGGAGTGACAGTGCCCGGCGTGGAGCGGAAGCAGACGCGAGTGACTGTCGAAAAACCGCCGTATCAGCAATGGTTTGAACTTTTTTTTAGTGCACCCTAGGTATGAAAACTCCTTTCCCCAAACTGCGTTGGTCGACCGCTCTCTACGGCGTGCTGGCTTTGGTGACTCTCCTATTGGTAGTGAGTCTGATCATGGTGTATTTCATGCCACGCACATTTCCTCGTCTTGAGTCGCTCATCAATCGGAGTCCGTATCCAGTGGCTATCGTCGGATACCGGGGTGCGATTACCTTTCGGGAGTTGTCATCCAACATGGAGTCCATCCGGCGATTTTATGAGAATCAAGATTTCTCCCAAGTCGGTCTCCGGGTGGATTTTTCGACCGATGAAGGCAAGAAGCGGCTCAAAGTACGAGAAAAGGAGGTTTTAAACAAGATGATTGAGGATGAGTCGATCATGATACTCGCTAAGAAACGGGGTATCTTTGTCAGTCCCGAGACGGCTCGTCAGGGAGTGGCTCGCAAGCTCGAGGAGTATGGCAATAGTCGGGAAGTCGCCGAGAGCCTCAAGCGCCTCTATGGCTGGACGCTCAGTGATTTTGAACAAAAAGTAGTGCTACCAAGTCTCTACGAAGAAAAGCTGTACGAGAGCTTTACCAAAGAAGTCGATATAGCATCAGCTGCCAAGAACAAAATAGAGGAAGCAGCTCAGGCGCTCCGTGATGGTCAATCCTTTGCCGAAAGCGTCGAGAAATATTCTGACGGACAGACAAAAAAGAAGGGTGGAGATCTCGGTTGGTTTGCCATCGAGGATCTCGCTCCAGAGCTCCGAAGTGCTGTAGCCACCCAAAAGGTCGGCGTCCCAGGAAGTGTCATCGAGAGTAGTCTCGGATTTCATATCGTTTTGGTAGAGGAACTCCGTGAGGAAAAAGGGGGGCGTCTCTACCGCATCAGTCAGATTTTTGCCCGCAAAAATACTTTTGGGGACTGGCTCTCGGAACAGATGAGGGGTATGTCGATTATGGCTCTTGATCCGCTCTATCGCTTTGACGCAGAAACCGCTCGAGTGGAATTCCGCGATCCTGCCTGGCAGGAGTTCGAGAAGTCCCTTCTCGAGAAGACCGCTGGGGATGCATCTTTCTTCTTCTAGTCATCGTATCTTCCACTGGAGCCAATAACATCTAACTTTGACACCTATGGAACAACCCACACTTACTCCTCTCACAGAGATTTCTCCCGAACCCACTTCGCAGCCGCCAGTGACCCCGCGCCTCAGTCGGGGCCAGGTTACAGCACTCTTTGTACTCACCCTCCTCTCGGGCCTCGTTGGGGGACTTGCGGCTCCATATCTCTCCGCTCAATGGGGGCTCTTTTTTCCGGGGGGAGATAGCGAGACAAAACCAGCGCTCAGTGCCGAACAGATACGCGTCGTAGCTGAGGACAATGTGGTCGCAGATTTGGTTGAGCAGACTTCGCCAGGCGTGGTTAGTATCGTTATCAGCAAAGACGTACCCAAAGTACGGAGTTTTTTTGGTAACCCATTTGGTTTTCCTTTTTCTGATCCGTTTGGGACTGATGGGAATGGCGCGGGACAGACCCAAAAGCAGCGGGTGGGGAGTGGTTCGGGCTTCTTTGTGTCGGCTGATGGACTCATCGTCACCAACAAGCATGTGGTCTCTGATGAACAGGCAGAGTACACGGTTATTTCTGGTGATGGGACCGAGTATCCGGCCAAGGTACTGGCTCGCGATCCGAGTAACGATATCGCTCTCATCAAAATTGAAGGGAACAATTTTCCGGTTCTGCCTCTCGGTGATTCAGATCGGATCCGGGTGGGAGAGACTATCATCGCTATTGGCAATCCGCTCGGTGAATTTGAGAACTCGGTCAGTCGTGGGATCATCTCGGGTCTCAAGCGCAGCCTCGAGGCAGGTTCTGGGCGCGGGGATTCGGAGCACCTCTCGGGTATTATCCAGATTGATGCCGCTATCAACCCAGGGAATTCCGGTGGACCACTCCTCAATCTCTCGGGAGAGGTAGTCGGCGTGAACGTAGCTATGGCGCAGGGTGCCGAAAACATTGGCTTTTCACTCCCAATCAATCAGGTCAAACGTATCGTCGAGCAGGTGCGGACTACGGGCAAGATGAGTTTCCCGTATCTCGGCGTCCGGACGATTACACTCAATGAGGAGCTCAAGAAAAAGACCAACCTCCCGTTTGATTACGGCGCGCTCGTTCTTCGTGGTGAGACCATGACGGATTTCGCGGTGGTACCAGGGTCACCGGCTGACAAGGCAGGCATCGTCGAAAACGATATCCTCCTTGAAATCAACGGTCAAAGGATTGATGAAGAGCATAGCCTCATCAGCTTTATGGGTCAATATGCGGTAGGGGATGTGATCACTGTCAAGGTTTGGCACAAAGGCGAGACCAAGGATATCCAGGTTCGACTTGAGGAACGACAATAAGTATGGTATTTCACTTCGCGGTCTTTTTCTGGAGTATTGTCTTCTTTGTCGGTTTGGAATTGGTGGCGCAGAGTCCGACACTGGCGACGTGGAGCTGGTACCTCATGACGATTGTCCCGCTCATCGTCGTCTCACTCATAGCTAGTCGGCGGCTGACGGAGCGATTTGCCGATGCTTTTATCCCGGTACTCCTCTCTATCTCGTCACCGACCCTTCTGTCACTCATCGATAGCGAGAGAGAGCGCCACGTCTTTGTGGTGCTCTCTTCAGTCATGTACTATTTTGCGCTCCTCGGCAATTATCGCCTCCGTCATGCCCCCAAGGACAAAACGGCTGAGGCCTTTCTCAATGCGGCTGCTATGGCCGCTCTGTTCTTTTACTACGCTGGACTCTACGGGTTCTACCTCAATTTTTCTTTTCCACTGTGGGGCTTGATGGGGCTCTACTTTCTCGGCGCCACCTTTACGAGCTACGAGACCTTTATGACCGTCGACCAGAAGGAGCGTCGGCGTGTCCTCCTCTACAGCGTTCTCCTCGGTCTCATTATGGGGGAGATGGCCTGGGTGATGAGCCTCTGGCCGTTTGGGTATCTCACGACTGGAGCGCTCGGGACCCTCTTTTTCTTTCTCGTGTGGGACATCGCCTTTGACGCTTTTCGTGAAACCCTCTCTCTCAAAAAAGCCACGGTTCGTATCCTCTTCTTTCTGGGCCTTATTCTCCTGCTCTTACTCAGCTCACCTTGGCGGATTTTGGTGTAGCTTTTGCAAAACTACCAGGGACTTCTTTAAAGTTGTGTTTCCCCAAGAAACCCTTTCCCTTTCCATTTCCACAGATGCCACCGAACATCCCTGACTCGTTCTACCGAACAGTGAGCTGTCTTGTACCGGGGTGTCAATCACGCTTCACTGTTACCGGCTCACTCATCACGGATGCCTGCCCGCCTTCGGAGGGTTACCATTAGGCATCCGACGGAAAGAAAAGGAAAAGTGTTTCTGCGAAGCTTCGGTACTGGGTAGATTTTCCTCCCAAGAATCCTCATACTAGGGAATCTTGCCAGAAATGGAAAAATGTGATAGAAGTAAGGAGTCGTTATGGTCA
>CAYWLN010000028.1:0-8731 GCA_964459475.1 uncultured Bdellovibrionales bacterium
GTGCTGAAACCACCGGGACACGGGCTTCTACCAGAGTAGCCAACTGCTGAAAAATCACCACGGGCTCTTTCTGCCGTACCCCCTCCCAGGCACGCTGAAAATCCTTGACGATAGCCATGGTCGGCTTGTCTTCCTTGACCGAAATAGGGACTAGGCCGTTACGCCCGAGTATCTCCGCTGCTGCCTTGGCATTGGTAGACTCAACCATACCCTCACGGATTTGGCCTTTGGCATCTTTGGCTTTAAAAACAAATTTCATAGGAAAATATCATGCTAGTTGGACTCTTGACTGAGGAGCATCTGGAGATAATCACGATTCTTGGAGTACATAAACGCGTCGTCGACAGTCACGAGCCCCCGCCTGACCAAATCGGCGAGCGCCCGATCAAGGGAAATCATCCCCTCTTTGAGACTGGCTTCAATTACAGAATCGAGCTGATGATTCTTGTTTTCACGGATGAGATTCTCGACGGCATTGTTCTTGAACATGATCTCGACGGCCGGGATACGCCCGCCCCCAGTATTCGGGAGGAGGCGCTGCGAGACCACTCCAAGGAGGACGCTTGAGAGCTGCATACGAATCTGATTCTGCTGATGGGCGGGAAACACGTCGACGATACGGTCGATAGTCTGGGCGGCATCGTTGGTGTGAAGCGTAGCAAAGATGAGGTGTCCCGTCTCAGCAGCCGTCATCGCTGTACTGATGGTCTCTAGGTCGCGCAATTCTCCGAGGAGTACGACATTGGCATCTTCACGAAAGACAGCCCGGAGAGCATCGGAAAAGTTCTTGGCATCTCGACCAATTTCACGTTGGTTGATGATGCACCGGTCTTGATTGTAGACAAACTCTATCGGATCCTCAATCGTGATGATGTGCTTGTCCTGATTATGATTGATATAATCGATGATAGCGGCGAGAGTCGTCGACTTACCATGACCGACAGGTCCAGTCACAAGGACGAGTCCCTGCGAATGTCCGGCGAAATCATAGAGCGCCTTCGGGACATTGAGCTCATCGAGACTACGCAATTTGTCCATGACAAAACGCATCGTTACGCTCACATAGCCCTTTTGCAGAAAAATATTGGTGCGAAATCGCACCCGATCTTCAAAATTATAGGAGAAGTCCGTCTGGCCCACGGCAATGAGCTCCTCCTTTTTTTCTTCTGTGAGGAGCACGTCGCTCATCGCTTTGGTATCGGCAGGAGTAAGAATTTTTTCCTGAGCGACCGGATGGAGTTTGCCATCGATCCGAAGAGTGGGGTAGCGACCTACCACCAGATGCAAATCAGAAGCCCCTTGTTGACCCACCAACAAGAGGAGATTTTTCAGCCGCTGTTCTACATGCAACGATTCCATGTTTGTTTTTCTTTTTGATCGACAACGCTCTCAGTATATCATTATTCTTCATCGATGAGGAGCTTGCCCTCGGTCACCCGCTCCACTTCCGCAAGCGTGGTGATGCCCTTCAGTACTTTGAGGATTCCATCTTGTCGCATCGAGAGCATTTTTTGACCGAGCGCTGCTTCTTTCACCGCTGTTTCATTGCCTTGTTTGTCTGCAATGATCTCCCGCATCGTCTCGTCTACAGCTACTGTCTCATAGAGGGCAATCCGTCCTTTGTAGCCCGTGAGACCACACTTTTGACAACCCTTACCATGAAACACAGCGACCGCCTGATCCGTTTTGAGCCCATACGCCTCCACTTCTTCTCGGGGAATCGCCTGAAACATGTCGGTCACTGTCCGTTCCTGGAGCTTGGAGAGAGGAGCTTTTTCTTGACAGTGTTCGCAGATGCGCCGGACCAGACGCTGAGCCGCTACGACCTGGAGCGATGACGCGAGGAGAAAAGGCTCAATACCCATATCTACCAATCGTGGGATAGCCCCAATAGCATCGTTCGTATGGAGAGTAGACAAGACCAAGTGACCCGTGAGTGCTGCATGGATAGCGAGCTCGGCCGTTTCACTATCACGAATCTCACCTACCATTATGACGTTTGGGTCCTGTCGGAGGATAGAGCGGAGTCCAGCAGCAAAGGTATAGCCGATTTCCGGCCTCACTTGACTCTGATTGATACCCTCCATAAAGTATTCGATTGGGTCTTCGAGAGTGATAATGTTGCGGTCCTCTTTGTTGAGGATTTGGAGAAACGCATAGAGCGAGGTGGACTTCCCCGAACCCGTCGGACCTGTGATGAGGATGATACCAAATGGCTCTCGAATCTTGCTTTCAAGCACAGCACGATTGCGTCCCCAGAGGCCAAGGTGCTCGAGGTCACTCACGCCCGAATTTTTCTCGAGGACACGCATGACTATCTTCTCGCCCTCCATTACTGGGAGACTAGAGACACGGAGGTCCACGACGCCCTCCTTACTCTCAAAACGAAAACGGCCATCTTGAGGCTTACGATTCTCATCAATTTTCAAATTGGCCAAAATCTTGATCCGAGAAATAACAGCTCGCCCGACCTCCCGTGGAAAAACGAGGTCGGCTCTGAGGAGTCCATCCACTCGAAATCGTACCCGATACGAACTATCAATCGGTTCGATATGAATATCGCTGGCCCGACCATCGATTGCATGCTTCACTATTACCTCCACCAGCTTGGCAATAGGAGCATCCTGAAAGATATCAGCGTCTCCGGACTTTTTTTTGAGTGCAAGCTCTTCTTTCTGGGCAATATTCTCATCCTCTTTTTTGAGAGAGAGTATCGCCTCTTTGAGGGCCATATCAGCGCCGGTATAGCTCTTCAAAATTTCATTAAACACTTTTTCTCCAACCAGAGACACCTCAATACCGAGACGTTCCTTTTCCGCCAAAAATCGGAGCACGTTGAGCGCCTCAAAATCCTGCGGATTGAGCATCGCGACTAAAAGAGTATCTCCCGTTTTCTGATAGGCTACCATCCCATACTTGCGTGCCGAATCCTCTGGTATGAGCAACAATACCTCTTTGCTGAGAGTAGCTGGCACGTTCTCAAGGAGTGGCACACCGAGCGCCTTGGCCTGCTCGGCTATGCTTTTGGGGAGAGCGACCGTGTCTGATCCGGCCACCGGTGGAGCCGTCATATCAAACGATTTTACTGTAATGGATTTGGTCGCCCCGTGACTGGGTCTTCAAGTGGAGCCACAACATCTTTGGCCCACGTACGAAGCGCCGTTAACTCATTACTACTGAATTCTGCTTTACTGAAGACACGTATATTGAGGGCGCTCGCCACTTTTTGCATCGGAAAATAACTGAACTCCGCCTGAAACACGCCTGTCAGTGTCGTTGATGCCTCACCCTCTACCTTGTCCTCCCTCGCGGATAAAGAAAAGTTTTCTATCTTACCGAGACGATTCATGTGCGACAAACGGTTAAAAAAATCTCTAACGTTTTCATAATCTCCACGCACTTCAACCTGTGCTGTGTACGCCTTGATCTTGGGCTTAGCCTGTGGAACGGGAGCCAGCACACCGTCTGTAATCATCGGTGTGCCTGCCACTACCTGGAGCGTTTCTTCTGCCACGGCCTTCACCTGGACTTCTTTCATGCCCATCACATACACAAAGACACCCGACTGACTAGCCAAGAAATTAAACATATCCATGACCCGCTCTTGATCCATCTCGCTCGGAATATATTCTTTGACGAAAGTTTGATCGCCACTTTTTTCCGCAAGTTCATTTGAGAGAGTCGCAATATTGCCAACCAGAGTTCCCACGTTGGCAACCTGTGAGAGTTTGCCCTCCAAAGCAACCTTCTTTTCCTGAATTTCGGTGATGTCAGGCTTGATATAACCAATGACAAGAATGAGGGCAATAAGGATGGAAAATGGTATGACGAGAATTTTAAGTCGCATAAGGTACGTGTAATGCCGATTAAAAGTTGGCTTTTAAGATAAACGTAATTTTACCATCGTTGTTTCGACCGATGTTCTGCGCATGTACCTGAGTAAATATACCTTGGGACTTAAATCCCTGTATCTGTTCGGCTAATTTTCTAAAATCATCCGTCAGTCCTTCGATGGTTGTCACTGCCTCTACATGGTCATACTTGTACTTGGTGAGCACAACTCCGGGTACCATAGCTGCCTCGATTTTCCTCAGCATATCGGCCGGTTCATAGAGACTACTCTCCGTTGTACCAAAAAATACCAATCTTGTTTCAAAATCAGCTATCTCATCTATCGCGTCGCCACTCAATTTTGGCATATCGGCAGCCAGTGTCACGTCAGCCTCAGCGATGCTCTTATCGAGCGTGCTCACGTAGTAGCGCGTACCCCCCCATCCACTAAGGGACAAAACAATGAGGGTGATACTCACAATGGTTCCCGTATCAAAGAACCCGCCACGCTTTGGCTTGATTTCCTCTTCTTCTTTCTGCGATTGTGCGATATTCACCCCGAGCATGATCGTATGTAAAAAGATTTATATTTTTTTCATCAGCGTTTTTTTGAGCACGTCCACTGAAAATGACTTAAAGAAACTCTCTTTTGATTTCTGAGTCATCTCGTCTATCCCTGCGAGCGCGAGACCGAGCGCCACCGAAAACGATGTCCCAAGACGTTTGACATCAGCCTCCACGGCTGGAGGGACCATCACTCGCTGCCACGGATCACCGACTCGCACCGGGAGACCAAACAATCGTTCATAGAACTGAGTGAGGCCTGTCAATTGAGCCGTCCCGCCCGAGAGCACTATCCCCGAACACGTCTGTTCCGGATACTTCCCCTGATACGTCGCGAGCATGCGCTTACCCTCCGTGGCTATCATCTCAAGTGCCGGAAAGGTCAATTTGGACTCTGCCTGATTGAGGAAATCCTTGTCGCTTTTCTTGAGGGCGTCGGCCCGCTCCGTCGTAATGCCGAGACCATCGGTGAGTGTCCGGGTGATATCTTTGCCACCCATATCGAGATTGCGACTCACTTTGACGAGACCATCATCGACGAGGACCAGATTGGTGGCCCGTGACCCGATATCAATCACCAAGTAAAGACCCAAATCATGTCCGATGGTCGAACGAATCATCGAAAACGTTTCAAGCTCCAAAAAATTCATCTGGAGGCCAGCCTGTTCGATATATTTCCGATAGCGCGTCACCTCCTTATTGAGCGCTGCTACCAAGAGGATCTCCATCTTGGCCGACCCACCTTCTTCTGGCTGATAACTTCCTACCTTTTCCCAACTCAAGGCCACATCATCGAGCGATGATGGGATATATTTGTGAGCTTCAAACTGGATAGCCTCTTTGAGGTCATCCTCACTCATCTCAGGGAGCTCAATGAGCGAAATGAGGCCAGTGAAAGCCGGCATAGCTGCATAGACGCCTTCCCCCTTGGACTTGAGGCGACCCAAGAGCGCCTGGAGATAGAGGACGAGCTCATCGTCAAAGGAATTTTGACCGGTGACAATACCTTTTTCGAGACGCGCCAAATCCACTTGACCGTAGGTCACGAGTTTGGGCTTGCCTTCTTCAAGTGTCAGCTCCACCGCCTTCACGAGCGAGGTGCCGAAATCAATGCCAAGAAAGTATGGTTTTTTGATACCGAACTGCATGTTTTTTCTTTTGGTCTTTTTTAGAATCTCTAACGAGTATGATAGCATACTCACGCTCTTTTTTCAAAAGTTTCTCTCTCGACTCAGGTTTGACAGTAGCCTCACGAAAACCATAGAATAGAGGTACGTTATTCGCCTCTCTTACCACCATGCTTGAAACGACTTTTAGCCAGAAATTGACCCTCCACGCCCGGCATAGCCTAAAGGAAGCCCGGGAAATTGCCCACTATACCCGCCACACCACGATAGAGCCCGAACATCTCCTTCTCGCTATTTTCCTCGAGGATGGCAGTCTCGGTGGTATTTTGCTTGAAAACATCGGTTTTGAGAAAGAGAGTCTCGCCAAACTGTGCCTCAAGAAGAAAACCGGCGCCAAAGCCCTCCCCAAGACCCATCCACTCCCTCTCTCTCCCGCTCTCAAGGAGAGTCTGCGTCGCGCCTTTGCCCTCGCCAACCAGTTCCACTACCCTTACGTCGGAACTGAGCACTTGGTCTATGCGCTCCTTGAGTCTCGTACCCCTGCCCTCGATGGCATCCTCCTCGCACTCAAGATCAAAGAGAAAAAGATTCAGTCGACTATCGAAGCCCACATGAATTTCGATCATTTTCCTCAGCTCTCCAAGATGCTCGATCTCCCTGATGCACTCTCGGATGCCCCCTCCAAGAAGAAGTCTGGTCGTGCCACCCCCTCACTCGACCAGTTCACAACGGACATGGCCGAGGATATCACTACCAAAGAAAACACGCTTGTCGGTCGCAAGAAAGAGCTCGATCGTCTCGTGCAGATTCTGACCCGTAAAAACAAGAGTAATCCGCTCCTCATCGGTGAGCCTGGAGTCGGGAAGACCGCCCTCGTCGCGGCGCTCGCCAAGAAGATCACCCGAGGTGATGTCCCACACTCCCTCTTTGGCAAGCGTATCCTCTCACTCGACCTCACTCTGGTTGTTGCTGGGACCAACTTCCGGGGTGAATTTGAAGCCCGCCTCAAAGAAATCATCCGGGAAGCCACCCAAAACAAAGATGTTATCCTCTTTATCGATGAAATTCATACTATCGTCGGGGCCGGTAACACCTCTGGTGGCCTCGATGCCGCCAATATCCTGAAACCATCACTCGCCCGAGGGGAGATCTCCTGTATCGGCGCTACCACCCTCTCAGAGTACAAACGCCACGTCGAAAAGGACCCTGCTCTCGACCGGCGCTTCCAGTCCCTCGTCATCGCCGAGCCGACTGCCGAAGAGTCCAAGCACATCCTCTCGTCCGTCAAGATGAGCTATGAGACGTTTCACAATGTCACCCTGACTAAGGACATCACGGACCACGCCGTCGACCTCGCTATCCGCTATATCCCAGACCGCTTTCTCCCGGACAAAGCCTTTGACATCATCGACGAAGCCTCGGCTCTCGCCAAACAAGGCAAGGATCGCTCTCCTTTTGCTACGGCCCTCTTTCAGCTCGAAGAGGAGCTTCGCGCTGCGACGGCACTCAAGGAATCCCTTACTGAGCACGAGAACTACGATGATGCGGCCAAGTGGTACGCCCGGGAACAAGAACTCATCAAGAAAATCGCCACTCTACGCAAAAAGCACCACGAAGAAGCTGATCGCCACACCAAAGTCGTGACCGAAGAGCACCTCCTCCGCACCGTGGCTCACATGACTAGTATCCCCTTCGAAAAGCTCTCCGAGGAAAACCCCAGCGAAAAGATTACCCGTCTCAATCAGGCACTCGATGACCGTCTCATCGGCCAAGATGAGGCCAAGACAGCCCTCTCCGAGGCCCTCGTCCGCTCAGTGAGTAACATCGGCGATCCCGATCGACCGCTCGGCTCTTTCCTCTTTCTCGGCCCCACCGGCGTCGGCAAGACCTATATCGCCAAGATTCTAGCCGAAGAGTTCTTTGGGAGTAAGCAAGCCCTCATCCGGCTCGACATGAGTGAGTTCATGGAGCGCCACAGCGTCGCCCAGATGCTCGGCGCCCCGGCTGGCTACATCGGCCATGGCGAAGGTGGTAAATTGACTGAAACTATCCGTCGCCGACCCTACGCGGTCGTCTTGTTCGACGAAATCGAGAAAGCTCACCCCGATGTCTGGAACATCCTCCTCCAGATCCTCGATGAGGGCACCCTCACCGATGCCGAAGGACGCCAGGTGAGTTTCAAGAACACGCTCATCATCCTCACCTCAAACATCGGTACCACTGCCTTTACGCGCGATGCTCGGATTGGATTTGACCGGACGACTCCTGATGGCGGTCATGGCGATCAGTTTGAACCCATCAAACGAGAGGTCCTCGCTGAACTGAAGAAAGAACTCCGTCCCGAGCTCCTCGCTCGCCTCGACCAGACGATTGTCTTCCGCCCGCTTTCCGCCCAGGTCATCGAACAAATCGTCACTCTCGAGCTCGCTACCCTCACTGAGCGTCTCAAGAAAAAAGGCTACACCCTCGTCATCGGCAAAAACGTGGCTTCACACGTCGCCCACGAGAGCTTTGCTCCCGAGCAAGGTGCCCGTCTGGTCCGCAAAACTATCCAAAATCTCGTCGAGAAGCCTATCGGTGAACGCCTCCTCAAAGGCAAAGTCAAAAAATCTCTTCATCTCACGCTTAAAAAAGGTATCATTGTGTGCTCCTAACCCGATCACAACTGGCCCTGTTCGCACAAGCCACTAAAAAGGCCGTCCTCGACACGCTCTTTCCACTCCGCTGCCTCGGTTGTGGCCGAGGTGGACACTGGATCTGTCGGCCCTGTACCAGTCGGATCGAGCGTCGCTTCGACCAAGAGTGTCCCCTCTGTCGTCATCATCTCACCCCGCTCGGCGCCGTCTGTTTCTCCTGTCGTGATAGCGCACCCTCGGCCTTCGATGGCGTCTTTGTGGTCGCACACTATCACGACCCACTCATGAGTCGCGCGCTCCACACCTACAAATACCGCTTTATCCCTGATCTTGCCCTCCCGCTCGGTCAGCTCCTCATCGACTCCCTGTCGCGATCGGCGCTCCCCCTCCCAGACGTCCTCATCCCGGTCCCACTTCACCCGAGGCGCCTCCGCTATCGCGGGTTCAACCAGTCTGCTCTCCTGGCACATATCCTCGGGGAGGAGCTTGCCCCAGGTCTCTCACTCCCGGTCCTCGAAGATGTGCTCGTCCGGACTCGTTTTACCAAGCCCCAGATGAAAACCGAGTCACGAG
>CAYWLN010000029.1:0-5032 GCA_964459475.1 uncultured Bdellovibrionales bacterium
TCACGAGCATCCAGTACTCAGACGACGGCAAAAAACTCCTCCTCTATAGCGACAATGAGATCTCGGTCTATTTCAACCGTGACTGGGAGGCGCAGCCCTTCCGCTCAGCTGATAGTATCGTCCAGATTGCTCGCTTCTCGACCCCAGTACGCAATGTCCAGTGGGCCGAAGACTACGAGCATGTCATCTTCTCTCTCGGCAAGAACGTCAAGATGATCGAGCTCGACAACCGTGACAGGCGTAACCTCTCCGACCTCCTCACCCTCAGTACCGCCCCTCTCCAGCTCCTCCCACGCTTTGGCTCAGATACCCTCTACGTGGTGACAGACGCAGAGGACGAGGCCCAAGCCAATAATACGGTCTTCCGTATCACTCTCCCCCAATTCGCCACCTTCCTCGGGCTCTAAACTCCCTCATTGCTATCCCTCATCCCTTCCTTTTTAGTCTTTCCCCCACGCACACACATGCTCACCAGCCTCGACGTCTAGGCGGGCGATCGCCAGGTACTATGTGCATGCGAATATGTAGAAAAAATTTGAGACAAAGTAAAAACCGCGCACTGGAATTATTATTCTTGTGTGCGCGGTCTGTAGAGCCAACAATTGAGGTACTTATCACTTCCAGTACTCCCGACCTCGGCGACTTTCCGTCTGACGACTGATCACGGCTGCCAAGTTGGCAACCGGACCAACGGTACGGGCGACCACTTGAGCCACCTGGTCGAGGTCCACCTGATCACCTGATCCGATTTCAAACGACATGCGTTCGCCTTCCGGATCGATGGTGACATAGGCATACCGGTGCTGGCCGTGGCGATTGCGTGAGTCGTGAAACTCCGCTCGCACCAGGCCCCAGTTCAGACTGCGGATCTCTGTCCAAGGACTGGAGAATTCATCCTTCCCTCGCTGCCACAGGGCTTCGAGAAGCCTGGGCAGGAGTTCCAAGAACAAGTCCTTGGCACTCATCACGACCCGCACGAAGCGCAGGCGCTTCCCTGGCAGAGCGTTCACCACCTCTACCAGATACTTCTTGTAGGGATCGACCGGCTCCGTGTTGGAGCGGTCCGGGGCCACCCAGTCGCCACCGTCTCCTGGCCGCTTGCCGATGAGACGACCGTCGTGACCGGGCTCGAACGAAACCACGAAACGCTTTGCCATGTTTGACTCCTGAGAGTTGAAGATTCAGAAACCGTGATGGTTGCGGAACAGCTCGCCGAGGCCTTCCTTGGCCACAAAAGCGTCTCCCGCTCGCTTGACTTCCACTTCGTCGATGCAGGTAAGGCAGTGGCTCCGGATTTCCTCCGACGTAGCCGTCCACGCGTCGCCGTAAGGATTCTCGGCGGACTTGGGGCAGGGCTCAAAGGTGATCCAGGGATCGATGTCCTGGCCCGGACCGAAGGCATTGAGGCCATTGTGGTATTCCGGGACGAAGTAGCCGTACTGGGTCTTGAGGACCCGACCAGCGATCTGCACCTTCCGGCGCCGACGCTCTTCCTGCACCATCTCCCAGGTTGCGCCCTTGAGCGCTTCCATGAGAGCTGTACGGATATCGGTAAGCGTGGCGATCAGGCGCATCACGAACTGCTTGCGCTGATCAATGGAGTGCCAGTCCTCGAGTTCGAAGAGGTACCAGTCGCGTTGAGGCGGACTGATCTTCCTCAGATTGATGTCGAGAAGGGCGAACGGCCCTGCTGGGCAGACCTTCTTGCAGACGAACTGGTAGGGGCTACCGCTCCAGCCACGTTCGAAGCGACCGACAGCATAATGCGCCATGGAAACTCTCCTTCGTAAGGGGTGTGAGTTATAAATGAGCAAAAAGCCCACGTTCGGCAGAAAATCCACCAAACTAACAATTATACACCTTTTTCTATGTTTTGTCCAGAGCAAATTGTATTATTTAGCTCTAAAAAAGCAAAATCCCGCCTTTCGGCGGGATCTATATTCAACATTCGAAATTCTATATTCGACGCTACCGTTTACTCCACTGTGGAGCGCGGCGGGCCTTCTTGAGACCTGGCTTCTTACGCTCAACGGCGCGGGCGTCACGAGTGAGGTGGCCACTGGCCTTGAGGGCGGCTCGGAGGAGCACATCGTGTTTGATAAGCGAACGAGCGACACCGAGCTTGACGGCATCAGCCTGACCATGGAGCCCACCTCCACGGACCACGACCGTCACAGTGAAAGCTTCCTCGAGACCAACGAGCTTGAGTGGTGAGAGAGCCTGAGCGACGAGCGCTGGGGTACCGAAGTATTCAAGAGCGGTCTTTTTGTTGATAGTCACACCCTCAGTCTTGTCGACCGGGTAGAGGCGCACCTGAGCCACCGCCGTCTTGCGACGCCCGACAGCATAGAGGTACCGCTTGGTATCATCTTTGGCGACCTTGGCCACAGCTTTGGTAGCTACCTTTTTTCCTCCTGAGGCGGATCCGCCTTTGGTGGACTTGGTAACTTTCTTCGGCTTGACCTCGGCTTCTGTTGTCTCAGTTGTTTCGGTGGTTGCCATACTACTCGTGGGTTACGTGAATGATCTTTTCGGTGTGTTCCCCTTCTTTATTCAAATGGAGGCGAGTAAGCATCCGATCGCGGAGCTTGTTCTTGGGGAGCATCCCGTAGAGAGCGGCGTGGAGAACCTTGCGTGAATCCTTCTTCATCTGATCCTGAAAGCTTATCGAAGTGATGCCTCCTGGGTAGCCACTGAAGCGGTGATACATTTTGGCTTCGGCCTTGTTCCCAGTTACTACCATCTGGTCCGTATTCACAACCACCACAAAGTCGCCTCCGTCGATATGGGGAGCGTAAGACACCTTGTTCTTGCCCATGAGAATGGTAGCTATCTCGGTAGCAAGACGGCCGAGCGTCTTCCCCTTTGCATCAAAAAGGTGATACTTTCGATCAATCATGGTTTGCTTGGTTGCCATAGGGGTAAGTTTAGACGAACTCGATCACAGCCATTTTAGCACCATCGCTCTTGCGCTGTTCCAATTTGGTGACACGGGTATAGCCACTCTTTCTGGCTTCAAAACGGACACTGAAGTCACCGAGGAGCTTCTTAGTCGCCATCATCGGCACGTACTTCTGAATCTCACGAATCATCGCTACTCGACGCTCGGCGGTACCACGAGCCACTTTGGCCTTGTTCACGACCTGGTCGATGTAGTTCTTGATTTCCTTGGCTTTGGCCTCGGTGGTCATGATGCGCTCATGCATCACCAAACTCCCCATAAGGGTCTTGATGAGGGCGTTACGCTGGTTCCTGACACGTCCTAAGACGCGGCCTTGGTGTCTATGCTTCATAGTACAGTATACTCGCTAGCAGGGGTTACTCAGTTGCTTCTTCGGTCTTTTTCTTCTTGGAAACTTTCTTGGCTTTCTTCTCGGGAGCCTCCACGGCGGCTTCTTCAGCTGGCGCGACTGTCTCTCCCTCTTTCGTCGCGAGAGAAGAGAACTGACCAACCAAAATGCTCACGCTCTTAGCAAAGGCTTCTTCGGGAGTAATACTCCCATCAGTCACGATTTCAAGGGTAATCTTGTCATAGTCTGTGCGCTTTCCGACACGCATGTTCTCTACTTCGTAGTTCACGCGCTTGACGGGGGTATAGATGGCGTCGATAGCGATGACTCCGATTTCGCGTTCATCATCACGCTCACGGCTCTCTACCGGTACGTAGCCGAGACCACGGTCGATTTCGATCTCCATCTCGAGTTCGGTCTTCTTGTCGGTCACGGTAGCAATCACCTGATCTCCGTTCACGATTTCCACATTCGAAGTAGTCTTGATCATCGAGGCAGTGACAGGACCCTCACCTTTGCTCTTGAGCGATACCTTGACGACACCCTCTTCATCGCCATGGAGCTTGAATCGGACCTGCTTCAGATTCAAGATAATCTGTACGACATCCTCCATGACACCTTCGATGGTCGAGAATTCATGGGATACACCCTTGATCTTGACGGAACGAGCAGCCGCACCAGCGAGAGACGAAAGGACTACACGACGGAGGGCATTACCAAGCGTCGTACCGTATCCTGGGTAGCAACCGAGAATTTCGAACTTCCCGTGGTTTGGGGCGAGTTCGGTATACTTCGGGCTCTCTGGGTTATTGATCGTCTGCATACCATTTTGGGTTTCGGATGGGCTGTCGGACCTATGATTCATGGACCGTCCACCGGAAACAATTATGAGGGTATTTAAATTAGGCTTACTTGGAGTAATATTCGACTACCATCTGAGCATCGACGTGGACGCCGACATCCTCACGTGTGGGGAGGGCGACTACCTTGCCGACCATCTTGTCGACATCGAGCTCGAGCCAGTGGGGGACATCTTTCTTGTTTTTCAAAGTTTCAGCGATATTCTTGAAGTAGGTCTTGTCTTTTTTGATGGCCTTGAGAGCAATGACATCCCCTACCTTTACCTCCACCGATGGGATATTCATGCGCTTGCCGTTCACTTCAAACATCTTGTGAGAGACGAGCTGCTTCCCCGAGACACGAGATGGGGCAAAGCCGAGACGGTACACCACGTTGTCGAGACGACGCTCGAGACGACCGAGGAGCTGATCACCGGTCACACCCGGGACATTGCGCACCTCGTCAAAGTGGTTGCGGAACTGGCGCTCCATGACTCCGTAGAGACGCTTAATCTTCTGCTTCATAGCGAGCTGCTTGCCGAATTCACTGCCACCACGAGACGGATTGTGTCCATGGATACCAGGAGCATACGGACGGCGTACCATCGCACACTTGGGCGACAAACAACGATCACCCTTCAAAAAGAGTTTTTCGCCGGCACGACGGCAGAGCTTACATTTGGAGTCGAGATTTTTTGCCATATATATCTTAGCTTTTAGCTTATAGCTGTTAGCTTTTAGTCGAAGAAGTTCATCGCGAGTCTTCCTATCAGCTAAAAGCTAATGCCTATAAGCTATTTTCTTAAATGCGGCGCGGACGGCGCGGACGGCAACCGTTATGCGGAATAGGAGTAATATCTTTGATCGTCACGAGATTGAAACCGTTGTTGGCGAGGGCCCGAA
>CAYWLN010000029.1:5132-8427 GCA_964459475.1 uncultured Bdellovibrionales bacterium
GGAGTAATATCTTTGATCGTCACGAGATTGAAACCGTTGTTGGCGAGGGCCCGAATCGAAGCTTCGCGACCACTCCCGACCCCTTTTACGAACACCTCGAGGTCCTGAACACCGTATTTCTTGACCTTTTCGGTCACATCAGCGACCACCTGAGTCGCAGCATACGGAGTGGACTTCTTGGCACCCTTGAAGGTCAAGTGACCTGAGCTAGACCAACCGAGGACGCCACCATTCATATCAGCGATAGTCACGATGGTGTTGTTGTAGGTGCACTGGATACTGGCTCGGCCCTTTTGAATCTGACGCTTCAGTTTCTTAGCCTTTTTGACAGCCACTTCTTCGGTCTTGGGAGCGACGCCCTCCACGACTTCCGGTGCTACGGTCTCTTCAGTTGTTTTCACTTCTTCGGTCATAATTTCTCTTAAAATCTTTTGGACGGAACCTGGAGTACATTTTTAGGTCTTGGCATCAGACTTCTTGCGACCGCTGCCCATCGTCTTTCTTACGTTACCACGCACCGTACGAGTGTTGGTCTTGGTGCGCTGACCACGTACTGGGAGACCCTTCTGATGACGAGTACCGCGATAGCAGCCGATTTCCTTCAAACGCTTGATGTTTGATTTGACGATGTGACGGAGCTCGCCCTCGACGCGATACTTCTTTTCAATCATGTCGCGGAGCTTGTTGGCTTCCTCGGCTGAGAGGTCCTTGGTGCGAGTATCGGGACTGATAGACAGTTCTTTGAGAATTTTTTGACTGGTGGCAAGACCAATACCATACACGTAGGTCAAAGCAACCTCGATTCTTTTGTTGTCCGGAATGTTGATGCCTGCGATACGTACCATAGAGCGGAGACTTAGTTTACAAAAAGATGAGATTAGCCCTGACGCTGTTTGTGCTTGGGATTCGTGCAGATGACGAAGAGAACGCCCTTGCGCTTTACGATCTTGCACTGCGCGCAGATTTTCTTGACGGAGGCTCTTACTTTCATAGTACGACTATTTATTGCGGTGAACTATTCTCCCCTTGGACAAATCATACGGGCTCATTTCGAGCGTTACCTTGTCTCCCGGGAGGAGACGAATGTAGTGGACTCTCATGCGACCAGAGATATGGGCCAAAACTTCATGACCGTTATCGAGCCGTACACGAAAAGTCGTGCTCGGCAAGGTCTCCAAGACCTCTCCTTCGACGCGAATCAATTCTTTGTTGTTGGCCATATATTGTATGAAGACTTCACTAACACAGAGAAATGAGCTCAGGAGAGCTCTTGAGAACACAAAAACAGAGAAGTTTTTGTCCGGTAAGCAATTCTATCCTCGTTCCTGCGAAGCTTTCTTGCAAACCCTCTCTTTTTCCTGTATCTATGCAGTTTTTCAAAACGTGGTTGTATTGTAGGGTATAGTCTAAATTTTGTCAAACCCCAGCCAAAAGATGCTACTTTCCGAAGCGTCGACCCCGCTCACCATAGTCGAGGAGCGCCTCTTTTAGGGCTTGTTCATCAAAATCCGGATAGAGTTTTTCGGAAAAAAAGAGCTGGGCATTGGCCATATCCCACATCATAAATCCTGCTGAGAGGTGTGGCTCGCCACCCGTACGAATGAGGAGGTCCACCGGGGGCATGTCCCGGGTCATGAGATTTGCTTTGATCATCTCGTCGGTAACTTTCGCACCAGGCTCGAGCGTTTCTGCTACCTTGGCCATGGCGAGACGCATCTCATCATCCCCACTATACGCCAAGAAAAAATTGAGGAAATAGTCATCGTACTCCTTGGTGGCCTCGAGGCATTCATAGAGGACGCTTTTGAGTGACGCCGGAAACTGTTCTTCCCAATGTCCGATGAAGCGAATCTTGGCCCGGTCCTTGTGAATATCTTCGCTCCCCAAAAGCTTTTTGAAATACGTTTCATAGATACGGAGGAGTGCCTTACTCTCGGCTAGTGGTCGCTTGGCCAGATTCTCAAGTGACGATCCCCAAAATGAAATCTCACGAACGCCAAGTCGCCTGGCTTCACGTATCAATTTCTCGGTATTTTCCGCTCCAGCCTCATGACCCTCCCAGGGTTCGAGGTTACGCAGAGTCGCCCAGCGTCTATTCCCATCAGGGATGATGACGAGGTGTCGAGGCAATATATCAAGTGGTCTCATTTCTCCCATGATGTTTAGAGTTCACGCTTGGTCATATACTCTGCTATCCCTTCTAGAAATTCATACGCCAGAGGAGCGACTTGTCCCTTGAGGGCCCGGAGCGCCTGCCTCCCCTCTACGATATACTCCTCAGCCAGGGCTTTGACTTCGGCGAGAGCGCCCGTCTTCTCTATCATCTCGCAAAACTCAAGCCGTTCCGCTTCGGTCAATGCCGCACCGCGAGCGAGAATTTCTTTGATCCGCGTACGATGCCCTGGGTTAGCATTTTTGAGTGCCCGTGCGACAAGGATAGTGAGCTTGCCCTCGGCAATGTCTGATCCCACTGGTTTGCCAATCCGTTCTTCACTGCCAAACATACCTAGGATATCATCCTGTATCTGAAATGCAATACCGAGTGGTAGCGCATACGCAGTGAGGTGAGCGAGATGCTCCTCACTCGCTCCCGCGAGGATAGCGCCGAGGTGGAGTGGCCCCTCCACCGTATACTTGGCAGTCTTGTTTCGATACATGTTGAGAATTTCTTTTTCCGTCGCCTCACGCTTGTACTCCATGTAGATATCACGGGCCTGCCCTACGACCGTATAGGAGACAATGTCTTGGAGTCGTGAGAGTGCTGCAAACACGCGCTCGAGCGGAAATCCTGAGCGGAAAATGATATTGTTGCCGTGAGAATAGAGCATATCCCCCATCACGAGCGCAATCGAGTTCCCGAAGTGCTCGACGTCCGCTACAGGGAAATAGCGCCGACCGAAGTCAGCGTAGCGTTTGTGGAGTGTCTCCACACCATGGCGCATCTCATCTCGGTCAATAATATCATCGTGAATGAGGAGAAATGAGTGAATGAGCTCGATACTCATAGACGTATGGAGGATCCGCTCGGTGTCCGTCCCACCCGCTCCGACATAACCATAGTACATAAAAGCTGACCGGAGACGCTTGCCACCCGAAAGGACGATGGTCTGCACGTGTCCGATGGCTTCGGCCACGAGATCATCTTCCTTCTTCATGCCATCGATAATGGAAGCAAAAAACTGCTCAATCAAAGGATCGAGACGGGACTTGAACTGCTTCAATTCTGCTTGGATTTCCATAAAACAATAGCAGAGAATGTGACTCCGAGTGTAGCAAGATTTGGCTCCCCAGGCAA
>CAYWLN010000030.1:0-8360 GCA_964459475.1 uncultured Bdellovibrionales bacterium
CATCCGGAA
Source organism: uncultured Bdellovibrionales bacterium (assembly GCA_964459475.1). Classification (GTDB taxonomy): domain Bacteria; phylum Patescibacteriota; class Minisyncoccia; order Moranbacterales; family UBA1568; genus UBA1568. The sequence goes on from CAYWLN010000030.1 coordinate 10, forward strand.
TATATCGCGGCCACCTTTGATCTCGAGGGCCCGACCTTTCGAGATGATATGTACGCCGAGTACAAGGCGACTCGCGCCTCGGCCCCGGACGATCTCTACGCGCAAATTCCCCGGGTCAAGGATTTGGTCCGAGCGTTCAATATCCCGATTTATGAACAGGCGGGCTTCGAGGCTGATGACGTGATCGGGACTCTGGCCAAGCAGTCTGAGACGGAGGATATCCAGGTCATCATCGTGACAGGGGATAGTGATGAGCTCCAGCTCGTGACGCCCCAGGTCAAGGTATTCATGCTCCGGAAGGGCATCAAGGATATTGCTCTCTATGATGAGGCGGCGGTGCTCGTCAAATATGGCTTTGGTCCAGCCCTTATTCCAGACTACAAGGGTCTCGCCGGGGATACCTCGGACAACATCCCGGGCGTGACGGGAGTAGGGGCCAAGACCGCGACCACCCTCATCCAGCAATTTGGTACGCTCGAATCAATCTATGAGCACCTCTCGGAAGTCAAAGAGTCCGTACGGAAGAAACTCGAGGCGGACCAGAAGAACGCCTTTCTCTCCAAAGAGCTCGGCACCATCCATCGTGAGGCCCCGGTCAAGCTCGACCTGCCCGCGTGTGTAGCGCGTGACTATGACCGGAGCGTGGTGACGGGACTGTTTCAGGAGCTCGGGTTTTTCAGTCTGATCAAGCGGCTCGGTGGCGAGGGAGCAAAGAGTAATGAAGAGCGGAAGAGTAACCCTTCGACAACGCTCAGGGCAAAAAAAGAGAAGGAGCTGAAGACGGAAAAAGATATCAAAGACTTTTTTAAGAAAGCCCAGGGGAAGCGGGTCGCCGTGTGGGTCAAAAAGGAAACAGAATCACTTTTTGGGGCAGGGCTCCAGTCACTCCACCTCGCGCTCTCGTCCAAAGAAAGCTATGCCGTCGCCTGGGCGGACCACAAAGAGATCATCAAAGAATTTCTTGAAAATGAGGCACAAGCAAAGATAGTCTATGACGCCAAGGCACTCATGCATCTCTTGTGGCAAGACGGGATCATGCTCTGTGGGGTCGTCTCCGATATTATGCTCTCGGCCTACCTCCTCGACTCAGGGAGTGACGTCTCGCTTGACTATCTGGTGCTGGTGGAGCTTGGCGATGAGCCTCCCTATCTCCCAGCCCCATATATCCTCCGGCTCCATGAACGCTATGAGGAAAAGCTCAGTGAAGTGAGTAAAACCCAAATTGCAGGGAAGACACTTCGCACTGTTCTCGAAACAATTGAACTCCCACTCCTTCCGGTCCTCTTTGCTATGGAGGAGCGCGGAGTCATCCTGAATACCCAAAAATTCAAGAAGCTCTCCGATGAGCTGGGGAGTGAGCTCAAGACTTTGGAGCAAGATATCTATGCGCTCTCCGGTCGTGAGTTCAATATCAATTCGCCGAAGCAGCTCTCGGAAATTTTGTTTGTCGACCTCCAGATACCTTCGCAATATATCAAGAAGACGAAGACGGGGATCTCGACGGCTTCGTCGGAACTCCAGAAACTACAAGAGTACCCCATCGTCCAAAAGATCGAGCACTACCGGGAGCTTTTCAAATTGAAAACGACGTACCTTGATGCACTCCCGACCCTCGTCGATAGCACATCACGTCTCCATACGACCTACTACCAGGCAGTGGCGGCGACCGGACGGCTCTCCTCCTCAGATCCGAATTTGCAGAACATCCCAGCGCGCGGAGAATGGAGTACGCGGGTGCGCGGGGCTTTCGAACCAGCCCCTGGGTACGTCCTCGTGGGCGCGGACTATTCTCAGATAGAACTGAGAGTTATGGCCCATCTGAGCCAAGATAAAGAACTAACCGCAGCCTTTAGGAATGGCGAAGATGTCCACAAGACGACTGCTTCGGTGGTGTTCAAGGTGAAGCCTGAGGACGTGACGCCCGATATGCGCCGACAGGCCAAGGTGTTTAACTTCGGTATCCTCTATGGGATGGGGGCCTATGGACTGGCTCAGGCGGCCGAGATTGATCAGAAGACCGCGGCCGAATTTATCGTCGAGTACTTCAAAAAGTTTGCCGGCGTGAAACAGTTCATCGAAGAGATGAAAGAGGGCGCTCGGAAGAATCATTTTGTCGAAACAGAGCTGGGACGCCGACGCTATACTCCGGAGATAGAGAGTCCCAATGTCCAGGTGGCACGGGGGGCCGAACGGATGGCCATCAATATGCCCGTCCAGGGGCTCGCCGCTGATATCATGAAGCTTGCCATGCTCGCGGTATCGCGACTGATTGCCGAGCGCTTTGCCGATGATGTGGTAATGATCCTCCAGGTCCACGATGAGCTCATCTGTGAAGTGAAAGCAGAACGGGCCGAGGAATTTGGAGTCGCGGTGAAGGAAGTCATGGCCGGTGTCTATCCGCTCCGTGTTCCGCTCTTGGCGGAGACGGAGATTGGGAAGAACTGGGGAGAAATCTAGGGAAAGCCAATAACTTATAGAAAAAAAGAAAAGAAAAAACCGGCCTTGGCCGGTTTTAAATTTTAATGGATTGACTCGTTGGTGTCTCTGATACCGACGAGTTCTTTAAATCTTTTAGACGCAGCGTCGATTTTTTTTCGGGCTCCGGGGTCCTTTACTAGATCTGGGTTTTCCAGAATGGCTTCAGATATATGATTGAGAATGCCATCGATTTCTTCGAGGTCTGCCCGTGAAATTTGAGCCTCAATTCCTTGTTCGTGCAATTTCTTCATGGCTTCTGCTTTCTTTGGCGAGATTTTTCCGAGTTCTTCGAACATATATTTCTTTTACGAATTACCCTTTAAAAAGAAAAAACCAGGTCCACCCGGTTCTTTACTCTCCTAGTATAGCAGAAAAAAGCCCGAAAGTCAATTCACCCTGTGTAATTCGCCAGAGGCGAGCCGGCAGAGCCGGATTACACAGGGCAAGCGACTAAAATATATGTGGTATGCTTATACATTGCCAGCCCGAGGCTGGTCCGCCTTGGGCGGAGAAATTGTTCCGCCAACCGGCGGATTGGTAATTGGTGATTGTAGAGAGTATGCCTGAACTCCCAGAGGTCCAAACCGTTGTCACGCAAATCGGGAAAAAGATTACCGGGAAAACCCTGGTCGGTTTTTGGACTGATTGGGACAAGAAAGTGCTTGAGCCGGTGTCCAAAGTAAAGAAGCTCGTAAAGGGAACGACGGTCCTGGGGACCCGGCGCTTTGGGAAGACAATTGTGATTGATCTCGATAACGCCTATTCTATCGTCATCCATCTCAAAATGACCGGACATCTCCTCTACAAGGATGAGGTGAACCGGGGAGCCAAAGAATGGCAGGATCCGACCAATCAGTATATCCATCATCGCTTCAATTTTGAGGATGGATCACACGTCGATTTCTCGGATATGCGCAAGTTCGGCTGGGTCGATATCTGCGAGACCGCGGAAATTTTGAATCACCGGCATATCGAAAAGCTGGGTGTCGATGCCTTGTCTCGAGATTTCGGGCCCGAGATCCTCGGAGAGTATTGTGCGCGTACTCCCAAGAAGTCCATCGGCATGCTTCTCCTCGAGCAGGAGAAGATCGCCGGTATCGGTAATATCTACCGGAGTGAAGCCCTCTACCGTGCCGGGATACTACCACACCGCCACGCGGGGACACTAACACCCCGAGAGATCCGGGTACTCCATGAAAAGATCCAGGAGGTCCTACGAGAAGCGGTGAGACTCCGAGGGACGACCGACGGTGATTTCCGAGACACCGCGGGGAAACGGGGGAGTTTTCAGAAGCGGCTCTATGTCTATGGCCGGACCGGTCTGCCCTGCAAGAAATGTGGTACAATTATAGAACGAAAAAAAATTGGCAGTCGGAGCGTCTTTTTCTGCTCGCACTGCCAACACTAATTTATCTTTAGCGCGTTCCTATGAGTGGAAGACAAAAACTGGTCATTTTCTTGGTCGTCGTGGCTCTCGTGAGTGTCGTCGGGTATTTCCTCTTTGGTGGCAAGGAGGCCCGCAAGCCAATCGAGCTCAACAACAAGAATCAGTCGCTCCCGACGGTGTCGAAGGACCCAGCCAACACCGGCCCGGTTGGTGCTATCTCGGGTGTTTCCTGTGAAAACTGGAATCGTCGCCCAGTGGCGGTGATGCAACCAGTGGACTCGCAGGCTCGCCCCGTCGCTGGCTTCTCCGATGCCGATATGGTGTTTGAGATGCCGAACCCTGCCTCTGGTATCTTTGTGACACGCCTCATGGGCGTCTACCAGTGTGAAACCCCGGAAGAGGTCGGCTCGATCCGGAGTGCCCGTCATGACTATATCAGTGTCGCCAAGGGACTCGATGCCATCTTTGTCGGTTGGGGAGGATCGGCTTTTGCCCTGGCCAAGCTGGATGCGGGAGTCATTGATAACCTCGACTGTAACGACCAGGGTGGCAAGAGCGCGAGCTCGTACTGCTTCCGCAAGGAGCGCACTGGTCCGATGCGCATCGAAGACACAGGGTACATCAAATTTGCCAAGATTCTTGAAGCAGCCAAGAACTTTGGCTATCGCATGGAGAGCAAGTTCGCAGGCTATCCTCACCAGGAGGATAAGGCCCTCGAGGCCCGTCCACAGGGTGGACACCTCCGCATCGGCTATCCTGGGATTATGGAGGCTGAGTATGACTATGATCGTGAGACCAATAGCTACAAGCGTACCTGGGGCGGAGTGCCTGACACTGACCGAACCACCAAAGAGCGTATCGCCCCGAAGAATATCGTAGTCGCCATCGCTGAGAACGAGCAGATCCTCGCCGAGACCAACTACAAGGCTCGTGGAGTAGAGGATCCGTGGGCTGGTCTCGAGGAGTGGGAAAAAGTGGGTCCCAAGAATATTTCCGGTCGCTACAACAACCTCGAGTTTGGTGATCCATGGTTTGATACCAAAGATAGCGGGACTGCCTACTTTTACCTAAACGGTGAACAGATCCGGGGTGCCTGGAAGAAAGACAAGTCGAGCGCCGAGAGCAAACTGGCCTTTTTCGACGAAGGAGGAAGCGAAATCAAGTTTGTGCCGGGACAAATCTGGGTTCAAGTGATGGTGCCTGGGCAGAAGTTTGAGTGGACTCCAGCCCAGTAAGCAGCTATCAGCCAGCAAAGAGCGACAAAAGTGGGCAGGTGCCCGCTTTTTGTTTGGCGTGTATAATGGGAGTATTCTTTGTCTGACTGCTGTATGATTATTTTCCTCCACGGCCAAGATGACTTTCTCGTCGGACGGCGCAAACAAGCGCTCGCCCAGGCTTTTACTGCCAAATATACTGGCGGTGAGGTCTTTGTCTTTGATTTCCAAGATGCGGGCCGACCAGAGGATGTGAAGCGAGCACTCGAAGCCTGTGAGGGCGGACTCTTTGCTACCGAAAAGATGATTGTCTTTCTCCGAGCCATGACGCTTCCCGAGGGGTCACAGAAGCTCCTCGCGACCTTTCTCAAGGACCAGGCGGGGCAGTTGCCCGAACGAACGATTCTCCTCTTTGTTGAGACGGGTAAATTCAAAAAAACAGATATTTTGGCCAAGGCACTCCTGAAGCACCTCGATAAGGAAGAAGTCTATGATGCGCCCGAGGGGACGGCCCTGCGCCAGTTGGTGCAAAAAGAGCTCGCTCGCATCAATCCAGCAGTCACGATGGATGTGCGAGCCATGCCACTGTTCTTGGCACTTACGGGTGGTGCCACGGCTCAGATGATGACGGAGCTTGAGAAGCTCGCCACGTTTCGTAGCGAGGGCGTGATTACGAGTGATGACATCACACTCCTCCTCCCTCGAGCTGAGGAAGAAAACATCTGGGGCGCGCTTGATGCGCTCGGACGAGGTCGTCCCAATGAGGCTCTCATCCTCTTTCGGCGTGAGGCCGAGAAAGGGGAGGGAGTGTACCCAGTCCTCTCGATGTGTGCCTGGCAGATACGCCGGCTCCTCGCTATCCGGGAGGCATATGACCACGGGATACGGCGACCGTCTGATATAGCGAGCGCGACCAAACTCCCACCCTTTACTGTCCAAAAGGCCATGGACGTCATCCAAGAACTCCCACTCTCACGACTCAAAAAGAGCCTCGCCCTCCTCTCTGATATCGATACGGCACTCAAGCAAGGCAAAGCCGACCCCGAAGTCTCTCTCGATCTCTTTGTGTGGAAGTTTTAGCGTAAGCTACCCCGTACTTGATACGGGGTCTTGTATCCTATGGACTCTGTTAATTATGTGTACATTCTGACAAATTGGAATCACAAAGTGATGTATGTAGGAAGCACCAAAGATTTGAAGAATCGAGTGAAACAGCACCGCGCTAAAGGAAAAACGGGTTTTACTCATAAATACAAAGTGAACAAGCTCGTCTACTTTGAAAAGGCTATAGGAGTAAGGGAGGGATTACAGAGAGAAAAACAAATTAAGGAGTGGAAGCGTTCATGGAAAGACGCGTTGGTAGAATCTATTAACCCGACGTGGGTGGATTTGAGCGAGACAATATAAAAACCCGGAGTGACTCCGGGTTTTTATGAAGATCCCGTATCAAGTACGGGACAGTAAAAGGCTAGGCTTTTACTGCCTTCTTCACGAGAGCATTGAGACGGGACTTTTTGCGGGCAGCAGTGTTCTTCTTGATGATCTTCTTCTGGGCAGCCTTGTCGAGGGCTTTGATGGCCTTCTTGAGGGTCTCCTGGGCCTCGTCGATGTTACCGGCAGTGACGGCTTCGCGAGTCTTTTTGATGGCGCTCTTCACGACACCGTTGGCAACTTTGTTCCTGATGGTGTTCTTGGCAGTGACGCGCATGTACTTTACGGCGGATTTCTTGATTGGCATAGGGCTACAACAAATTTAAAAATCGAAATGAGAGAATCTGAGACCTCTCTTTTGTATCACGAAAGCCGTTTTTTGGCAAGGCACCGTCGCTCGCGAAGCGACGTGCCAAGAATAAGCACATTTGAAGTGAAAGATGAGCGTGATACAATACAAAAAGCTTTTTAGCCGGGATATCCGGTTCGGAAACTAAGAAGCAAAGAGCTAATGAAGCTAAATGCTATTCTAATGATTGCACAACTCGAGGGAACTCTTGCTGGGATACGGGGGAATAGCGTCGTCCTCATGGTGGGCGGGGTAGGCTATCTCGTGGCTGTCTCGACCTATACTCTCGGCAAACTAGCCGGACGTGACGAGGTTCTCCTCCATATCCACACTCATGTGCGGGAGGATCAGCTCAATCTCTTTGGTTTTCTTGACGAAGAGGAACTCCATATGTTTGAGCTCCTCATCTCAGTCTCCGGTATCGGCCCAAAGATGGGGCTCTCTATCCTCTCTATTGCCGATATCAAAACCATTCGGCTCGCTATCGTGAACAAGGACCCATCTCTCCTCACTCGTGTCTCGGGTGTCGGCAAGAAGACCGCTGAGAAGCTGATCGTAGAACTTCAGAACAAAGTGACGGCCGTAGCCGGAGACGAAGACGGTGACGCGGTGGCAGGGCAGGACGCGCTCGAAGCGCTCACCTCACTTGGCTACTCGGTGACCCAGGCCCGTGAGGCTCTTAAGCTCGTTCCCGCTGACGTGGCAGAGGTCGGCGCTCGCATCCGTGCTGCTCTCAAAACCCTGGGGAAGAAATAACGTGGAGAAATGAACACAGAATTTTTGCAATCTAGAGAGTGGCTTCGTTTGCAGGAGGCTACGGGGAAGGGAGTCATTCCTTTGGAAGAGGGGGATTTTGTGGCGAACGGGATAGTACATACGTTGCCAGTGGTAGGGTCATACTTGTATGTGCCAAGAGGACCAAGGGGTGATATTTCTAATTTTCAATTTTTAATTTCTAAGCTTACGGAGAAGGCGCGGGAGAAAAAGATGAAGTGGGTGCGGATTGAGCCGGAGACAGAGGAGGCACTAGAGGCCATCAAGGCGATAGTTTCTAAGCGAGTGGTGCTGGCGCCCCATGATATGCAACCGCGGGAGATTTTCAAAATAGATATTTCCAAAACTGAAGAAGAGCTCCTCGCGGGGATGAAGCCCAAGACCCGCTACAATATTCGCCTGGCCGAAAAGCGCGGAGTAAGAGTGTATGAGACGCGGGAGGCGAAACATATCGAGGCTTTTCTCGATCTCATCACCGCGACCTCGGGCCGGAAGGGTATCACCTCGCATCCCAAATCGTACTACGAAACGTTTTTTCAGGCGCTTCCTCGGGAGATGTGTCGACTCTTTGTAGCCGAGTATCAGGGAGTCATCATCGCGGCCAATCTCGTCATGTTTTATGGCGACACCGTGACCTACCTCCATGGCGGGACCAGTGATGCCCATCGTGATGCCATGGCCCCGTACCTCCTCCAGTGGGAGCAGATCAAAGTCGCCA
>CAYWLN010000031.1:0-1930 GCA_964459475.1 uncultured Bdellovibrionales bacterium
TACTATGACGTGATGGATTATCCACTCACGTCGTTTGAGATATGGAAACACCTGATCGAGTATGAAAGCGAGCAGGTGGGGCAACCGAGCGCGTTCTCGGACATCTGGGATATCCTCCATTCACAGCAGTTGGCCGAGCGGATCACGGAGCGGGACGGTCTCTACTGTCTCAAGGGTCGCGAGTCACTCATAGAGGAACGGATTAGGCGGGACAAACTCTCGGTACGCAAACTGAAACGGATGCGAACGCTCGTCTCGTGGCTCCGGTTTCTCCCGTATCTCCGGATGATCGGGGCGACGGGGAGTCTCTCGATGAAGCATGGCGAGCGTGGGAGTGACTGGGATATGTTTGTAGTCCTCCGGGCAGGCCGGATGTTTCTCGGACGGACCATCCTCACTGGGTTCCTCCACTTGATTGGCAAGCGCCGTCATGGGAAATGGATCAGCAATCGCGCTTGTCTCAACTACTTTGTGACTGATGACAGTCTCGAGATTGGGACCAAGGATCTCTTCTCGGCCCATGAGTATCGCTTTCTTATCCCACTCTTGTCATTTGCTACGTATCAGCGTTTTGAGCGGGTCAATCACTGGATGAAGCGTTACAAGCCTAATCATGAAGCTACACTCATCTCGCCACGCTGGTCTGTGCCTGAGTCTGCGACGATGAAGTATTGGCAGGTACGACTTGAGTCACTCATCGACCGATTCCCACTTGAGAACTGGCTGGCGTCTTGGCAAATCAAGAAGATTGCCCGGAATCCCAAGACAGAGATGGAGGGCAGTCTCATCCAGGCCACGAGTCAGGCACTTGTCTTTTTGCCTCGTCCCCGTGGCCCGCGTGTTTTTGACGCTTTCAAACAACGGTTACGCGAGAGAATTCCTCTCTAAATTGTGATATACTAGCAGTACAAAACAAAAATCAACATAGGCATATGCCAAAGTTTTTCTATACTGCCAAAAACGCCACCACGGGCGAAACTTCCGGAGGTGAGATGGATGCCAAAGATGAGAAGTCTCTGGCTCAGGATCTCCGAACTGAGGGACTCCTCCTTACGTCATTCAAAGAAGAAGAAGTGGCTTCGACGCTCCAGATACGATTCTTGGATCGGTTTAAGCGCGTGCCACTCAAGGAGAAGATGACCTTTACCCGGAACCTTTCTGTCATGGTGTCATCAGGCCTCACCGTGTCGCGAGCTATCCATAACCTGTCGCTTCAGACCAAAAACACGACTTTCAAAAAGATTTTGGAGAGCGTCAATGATGATCTCCAGGGTGGCAAGACGCTCTCGGAGGGACTCGGTAAGTACCCGACGGTCTTCAACGAGCTTTTTGTGAATATGGTATACGTCGGTGAGGTGTCTGGTAATCTCGAGGAAGTCCTCGATATCCTGGCACTCCAGCTTGAGAAAGAAAACGACCTCCTCTCCAAGGTCCGAGGCGCCCTTATCTATCCGGCTGTGATCGTGGTGGCGATGATTGGCATCGGTATCCTCATGCTCGTGTATATCCTCCCCAAGATCACGGGAGTGTTCAAAGACATGAAAGTAGAACTCCCGGCGACGACCCAGGTCATTATGGCCATTTCAGACTTTGTGCGAGAACACTCGGTCATTACGACACTGATTTCAGTTGGTATTATCGTCGGGACGAAACTGTTTGCTGGGACGGTGCCAGGTAAAAGATTCTTTGGTTTTCTCTTTGTACGACTCCCGATTGTTGGTAACATCGTGGTCAAAGTGAATTGTGCTCGCTTTGCTCGTATCTATAGTTCGCTCCTCAAATCTGGTATCTCAGTAGTCAATGCCCTCACGATTGTTTCAAAGACGCTCTCCAATCCGTATTACAAGGATGCCCTCGGTGAGTCTATCGGCGAGATTCAGAAGGGTGTCGAACTCTCCAAGGTGATTGGGAAGTATCCAGTGATTTTCCC
>CAYWLN010000031.1:2030-8140 GCA_964459475.1 uncultured Bdellovibrionales bacterium
AGCGTCAACACTCTGCTGTACCATGTCCATACCTTTGTGCAGTATGTGGATGATCCCTTTGATCGACTGGTTTCTGGGAGTCCAGCTGACGCGATTCCGACGGATTACAAGCGCGTCCGCATCTCCGTATCTTGGGGTGACGAGGGTCCTGATCAGACGGTATATATCTTTGGTAATTTTTCACCACGTGGCGTGGAAACCGCTGGCGGCGGCGGAGTACTCTCGATTAATGTGCTCGATGCCGGAGGAGCCGGTGTCTCGGGGGCGAGTGTGCGACTCATCAACGCCGCATCCAGTGTTGATGTAACCGGTGCCACTGACTCGACGGGCAACCTGATGCTCCCAGGTGCTCCTGCCGGGACACAGGCCTATACCCTCATCGTCTCAAAGAGTGGACACTATGGCGCGACAACTTATCCGCCGTACCCAACCTCTGCTTTTAATCCGGTCGATGTCCATGCGTCGGTGGTAGCAGGCGTACTCAATCAGAAAACGATCGTGATGGACCAATCGTCTGACATCTCCCTCACTACGGAGGATCCTTTTGGGACAGCAATACCGAGTGTTGACTTTACGCTCGAGGGCGGTCGCATCATCGGGGCGGACCCTGTGACCAGCGCGAGCGTTTTTGGTCTCGATGTGACAGGCACGACCGACGGCTCTGGGGTCGCGCTCTATCCAGATGAGAGTTATGGCCAGTACACACTCTCGGCGACCAAATCGGGGTATCGGTTTTACAAACTCTCCCCAGAGAGTGCCCTCCAGAATGAATTTACCGCGTCCGCCGGAGTGGCGAGTGATGTTTCGCTTATACTCCTTGATCAGTCAATCGGATCGGTATTGGTGAAGGTAGAGAATCAAGCCGACAGCACGCCGCTTGCTGGCGCCACCGTGCAATTGTCCAATACCACGTTACCCTATGATGCGACGGTCACGACTGACCAATATGGGTATGCATATTTTCCCACAGCGTTGCCTGAGCTCGATGCTGATAACTACGATATTGATGTGACACTTTCTGGCTATGAGGATGAGGCAGCAACGGTAACGGTCGGCACAACGCTCCTCGAGACAACTATTCAGATGACTGCCAACTAGTATGACGAAGCCTGTTTTAGTATTGCGGGGAATGACCCTCCTTGAGGTAGTGGTAGCAATTGCTATCGCGTTTATTGCTATGGAGGGGTTTACCCTTTTGTTCCTCAAAACCTGGGACACCAACAAGTTTATCATCGAAGAGGGGCTGGCTTCGGCGGCTGCGTCCCGGGCGACGAACAAGATAGTCATCCAACTCCGTGGCGTACAACAGGCTGACAATGGGGACTATCCGTTGGAGTCGGCAGATGACTTTGACCTCGAGTTTTATGCCGATGTGGATGATGATGGAGTTGTGGAAAAAGTACACTACTACCTGGATCAGGTGAACGATCAGCTCAAATTCGGTGTGAGTAACCCCTTGGCCACAAATCCAGTCACGTATCCATCGGGTGACAGCGAAGTCACGACGGTGACGAGTTTTGTGGTCAATGAAAGTGATAATCCTATTTTTTACTATTACAACGACGATTATCCTGGTGATACGACCAATAACCCACTCAATACTCCAGCAAGCGTCGGCAATATCCAGATGGTGCGGGTCAAACTTCTCATCAATATCGATCCCGTTCATGCGCCGAACAATGTCAACATCGAGTCGTTTGTCGACCTCCGTAACCTCCATGACTATGAATAAATCGCGAGCACTCAAAGGATCGATTCTGGCCTATGGACTAGTGATTATGTTCATGGTGTCTATCATCTTGTCATCTATTATTAGCTTTATCGCATCACAGACCAAGTACGCCCTTCAGATCCATGCTCGGGAGCAGGCCTTTCAGATCGCGGAGTCGGGTATCCACTTCTATCGTTGGTATCTGGCCCATCAGGTAGAAGGGCGGACTGCCCAGCAGGTGGAGGATTTCTGGAACACCGGCAATCCCTACGGTGTCGCGTCGGATTATGAGGTGGAGTATACGGACCCGGGTGGGGATGCCATCGGGCGCTACCGTCTCGAAGTGACCCCGCCGGAGCCTGGCTCCACTATGCTCACCGTCCGCTCCACGGGTTGGACCTATCGCTATCCGGAGCAGCTCCGAGTTATCGAGGTACGATTTCGTCGCCCGTCGTGGAGCGAGAGTGCTGTGCTTGCCAATGACAAGATGCGTTTTGGAGCGGGAACTGAAGTGTTCGGCAAGATCCATTCGAATAATGGCATCCGGTTTGATGGTGTAGCCCACAACGTCGTAACGAGCTCACTCTCAACCTACGATGATCCCGATCATAGTGGCGGTAATGAGTATGCCGTTCATACCCATGATTCACCGACGGATCCACTTCCCCCGACAGCACTCCCAGATCGTTCGGACGTATTTGAAGCGGGACGGAGTTTTCCTGAAGCTACGGTTGATTTCAACGGTGTGTTGGGTGACCTGAGTCTTATGAAGACGGCAGCTCAGGCCACCTCGTCATATTTCTTGCCCAGTGGCAATGGTGCAGCAGGACGCCAGATTACGCTCCGGACCAACGGCACCTATGATGTGTGCAAGGTAAATCAAGTCAATGTAGGAAATTCTATTACTCGCTATGCCAGGAATTCTGGCGTGGGGACCTGCGCAACTTGTAGTGGCCAGTGCGCCGCGACCAATCATACGATTCCTGACGACGGGGTCATCTATGTTGAGGGAAACGTCTGGGTTTCAGGGACAGTGAACGATCGTCGAGTCACAGTCGTTGGCGCCAATCTCATTGGTGGTTCTGCTCCGTCGGTCTATATCTTGAATGACATTCGCTATACCAATACTGATGGCCGGGACATCATCGGTATCATCGGGCAGGACAATATCGAGATTGCGTATGCGAGTGAAAACGATCTGCGAATAGATGCAGCGCTTTTGGCACAGCAGGGCAGAGTGGGGCGCGAACACTATGCAGAAGATTACGGTTCGGACTCAAAGTCGGTGATTACGGTCAATGGTGCGATTGCCACCAATGAGCGTTATGGGTTTTCGTGGACGGATGGCACGGGGTATATCACCCGCAATTTGTACTATGACAACAACCTCCTCTATTATCCACCTCCGTATTTTCCGACGGGGACGCAGTATGAGATGGATCTTTGGGAAGAGCGATAGAGAGAGTGTGATACAATAGGGGAGAACACCAATAGAAAAACCAATGAATATTCTTCGTAAGAAAATCTTTGATCTCTTTCCGAGTTCATTCGGTCTTGATTTGTCCGACCTCTCGATGAAGGCGGTGTGGCTTGATCGCGCTGGCAAGCATGATTCGGTGGTGAGTTTTGGCTCGGTACCTCTCGCGCTCGGCAATGTCGTGGATGGCGAAATCATGAATCCGGAGGCTGTCCGCAGTGCCATCGAAAGCCTACTAGAAAAATCTGGTCCGAAACGCATAGGTACACGTAAAGTCATCTGCTCGCTTCCTGAAACCAAGGCCTTTCTCCGAATTATCTCGCTCCCTCGGATGGAGAGAGAAGAAGTGAAAGAAGCTATCAAATGGGAAATAGAGGCCAATATTCCGCTTACACTCGATCAAGTCTACTACGACTGGCAGATTCTCGATCTCAATGTCGTGGGCGAAAAGGGCAAGATGAATGTCCTGGTGGTGGCGGTCGCGCGGAGCGTCGTTGATCAGTTTACGGAAGTGCTTGAGAGCGCCGGTCTCGAAGTGATCGGTCTTGAGACCGAGTCTATCGCTCAGGCCCGCAGTCTCTTACCGGAAAAGAATGAAAAAAGCACCACGCTCATCGTCGATATCGGTGACCGTCGGACGAGTTTCCTCATTGCCATCGGGAGCACACCGTGCTTTACGTCGTCGGTGCCACTCTCTTCTCAGATGGTAACCGAAGCCATCTCCAAAGAGCTCAAGATCTCCTTTGATGAAGCGGAGGCGATCAAGATTAAGCATGGTCTCGGGTCGCTTGCTATGAAGAGTCCAGTGCTCAAGGCGGCCGAACCCGTTCTTGAGAGTATCGCGGTCGAGATAGAGCGCTCGATTGATTTCTACGTCAATAGTCTCCGCTACTCGAGTGGCATCGATTCAATTGTGCTCTGTGGAGGTGGCTCCAATATGAATGGATTTCTCCCGTACATGACCAAGCGTCTCGGTAAACCAGTCGAATCAGGCAATCCTTGGGTGAATGTGCAGCTAGGACGGGAGATACCGATCATCGACAAACGACGTTCGGTACAGTATTCGACGGCTATCGGTTTGGCATTAAGAGGTTTGGACGAATATGAAGACTTTGCTTAATCTTCTCCCTGAGGAGAAGAAAGACGCCATCCAAAACCGCCTCCGGTCACGATTCCTTCTGTGGCAGTTGTTTTTGGTGTTTGTTCTCGAAGTATTTTATCTTTCCATGCTCGTGAGTACCTACTTGGTTCTTGATTATCAATTGAAGAGCCTGAAAGGACTCGAGGCATCGTCACCTCTCGCTTCGCAGGAGGACGAAGAACGGCTCTCTGGATACGAACAGACATTTGAAGAAACCAATGCGTTGGTTGAGGACGTAGCGCGCATCGATGCCTCTCACCTCTATTTCTCCCAAGTCTTCAAGATTCTCGATCCGTTGCTTACATCAGGCATTACTATCAATGAGCTCGCGACAGTGGAGTATCGGGTGTCACTCGCGGGGGTAGCCAAGGATCGTGATGACCTCCTCATGCTTGATGAGCGACTCAAGTCAGCCAAAGAGTGTGTCACTGATGTCAATATTCCCATCTCCAATCTCTTCTCACAGAAAGACATTGATTTTCAAATGGATTTTTCTATCCTCCCTGAGTGTCTCAAAAAGCTATGAAAACATGGTTTGAACAAAATAAGCAGTATATGCCAATCATGGTTATGATCGGGCTCTTTACTGCCATGGGTCTCATTGCCTGGTTTGGTATTCGTCCGTTTCATACATTTATCAAAGACAAGGCTGATGCTATTCAGGAGTATTATGCTTTTCGTGAGAACCGCGAGCGTCAGATCAAGCGGTTACCTGATCTTGAGAAGCAATTTGAACATATTTTGGCACAAGAACAGACGATTCGGATTCTGACTCCAGAAGATCAGATCGTGGGATTCGTCAAAACGCTCGAACGGCTCGGTACCGAGTCGGATGTCCATGTGGAAATCCAGGCACGTGATAGTAATGGTATCGTCGAAGTTCCCAAAGCTACCCGATTAGCGCGTAAGGTAAATGACAAGACTGAAGATGAATCAGAAGTGACACCCAAAAAGAAGGAGGCCCCAAAAATTGCTGAGTCATTGCCTTATGAGAGGTATCTCCCCATTAGTGTCGTCCTCATCGGTGAGTATGAAAATATTGTGACCTTTCTCTATAGGATGGAAACGCTCCCATACGGACTTGATGTCATCGGCATGAAAGTAAAGAAGCGAGAGATAGACGAAATTGTGACTAAACCATCTAGTCCGGGCCGAAACCCGTTTCTGATATTGGCACAGGGTGAAACGATAACTACGGAAACGGAAGAAGAGCAGGCAATTCCTGGCTCTCTGGAGGCTACAATCGAAACGGCTGTCTATATCAATAAGCAGAGCGACCTATGAAATCTTTGGTCATTCCACCAAATATCAAAAAGTACTTTTCGCTCCGGTTTGTCATGTTCTCATGGTACCGCCA
Organism: uncultured Bdellovibrionales bacterium; assembly: GCA_964459475.1. Lineage (GTDB taxonomy): Bacteria > Patescibacteriota > Minisyncoccia > Moranbacterales > UBA1568 > UBA1568. The sequence goes on from CAYWLN010000031.1 coordinate 7,717, forward strand.
CTATAAGATACTGTTTTTTGGTGGCTTCGTGGTTGTTTTTGGTATCGGGGCGGTGGTCTGGTACCGATATCTTCATACCTATCAGTGGAGCGATGAGAGTAAGCAACAGTTTATTGAACAGCACTTCAAGGAGACGGTATTCAAGGAGAAACAGTTTGATACGCTTGTCATTCGTCTCGATGAACGAGCATCGTCCCATGAGGAGACACCAGAGCTCACAAGAGATCTCTTTTCTGGCCAGTCTCTCAAATAGGGTCGGGGTTTCTATCGTTCACTCTTTACAGATGGCTAATTTTGGGGTACAGTAGTGTGATTATGACCCCAATTTCCCGTCGTCAAAAACTTGAATCGCTTTTCCCAAGCGCGCCTAGTTTCCGTCTCAAGCAGATGGAAGAGGCGCTTTTTTCAGTGTCACTCACGGGGT
>CAYWLN010000032.1:0-2695 GCA_964459475.1 uncultured Bdellovibrionales bacterium
TATTCTAAAATATCCCCAGAATAATAGCAAAAACCGCCCTTGCGGGCGGTTTGGATCGACTAGAGGCGGATGTCATTCATCACGTCATCGAGGGTCTTCTTTTCTTCTACCGACTTCGGTGCATCAGCGACCGGAGCAGCAAAAGATTCACGAGACTCTCTCGGCTCACGTGGCGGACGGAGCGATCCTTCTGGTTCGTTGATCTTGAGATTGACCCGAGCGTTGTTTCTCGCACCGATAACACGGAGGAGGGTTCGGAGAGCCTTGGCGGTCATCCCCTCGCGGCCAATCACCATCCCCATATCCTGCGGGTTCACATCAAGCGTGATGAGTACGCCCATTTCGTCTATCTTTCGTTCTACCTTCACATCGTCTGGATTATCGACGAGCATCTTGACGACGTACTCGATAAAATCCCGATCCTTCATTGCATTGTCAGTCATAAGACTATAGCCACACGGATTAATTATGTTTTAAGAGAGACCAAGGAGAGGTCCTCCTTATGTCTATACTACTCTTTTTTACCTGATTCCGCAACCACGGCTCGGAGTATTTCCCGCCGTGATCGCTGAAAGAAATAGCCAATGATAGCAAACGTCAAAGCGGGCGCTAGCCACTCCGGCACATGCACCCCAAACCCCTCGGCAATCATCACCAGTCCGAGACAGAGGACCGAGTACATGGCACCGTTTTTGAGGTAGACATACTTCTTGACCCGCTCGACGTTGGCGATGGTGAGCTCCCGGACGATGATGGCCCCGATACCGCTCCCGATCAAGATAAGGGGTACCGAGAGGGTAAAGGCAAAGGCCCCGAGTACCCCATCAATCGAAAAGGTTGTATCGATGACTTCCAGATAGAGAATCTTGCTTACGTCCGACATACCGCTCCCCATGAGCTTGCGCTCGGTCTCTTCGGCATGCTGTCGAAATCCGTGAGTGATAAAAAACGCGGTCGATCCCACTACCGCCCCAAAAGCAAGCATCGGACTCTCCTTGAGGGCATACCACACAATGGTGGCGAGGAGAATCGAGACCAAGGCAAAGAACCAGACCCCCTGTTCCATAAAGAAACATTCGGCTCGCAAACCATAGTGCTTGGCCTCAAGAAACAACCAGTGAAGAAAAAGAAAGAGGAGGAACACCCCGCCGCCCATAAGGAGCACCGGCGCCGATGACTGAAGTGCCCCCGTCACGGCCGGGTCATTGGAGAATGTCGCCGTAAGTGATCCCCAGAACCCAAGACTCGGAATCGTCACAAAGACGATGAGCCATGGCAGTATCCCACGCACCACAAACACCGCGAGGAACATCCCCCACGTCATAAAAAAGCGGCGTGCCTTCTGGCCCATGGTCGAGAGCACCTCGGCATTGATGACCGCATTGTCGATGCTCGAGACAGTCTCAAAAAGTACTAAGCCGAGAATCACCAGAACCGCAGAAAAAAATTCCATGAATCAGGTAACAGCAAGTTATACGGTCCATTCAGCCGGCGCCACAAAAGGTTTCTTGCGCCAGGCGTCGGACTGACGACAGAGGTACGTGCTAGCCGTGCGTGGATCGACGAGGAGCTGTTCGGTGACAAGCTCCATGCGCAATCCCTGTGAACCCTTGATGAGAACCAGGTCCTCCGAGCGCACCGTGTTCATCGCAGCCTCTACGGCCGACATCGGATCAGGCATCCAGAGTACCTGCTTCCGCGAAAAGCCATCGGCGAGCAACTGCTCATGGAGGGCGCGCATGTGTTCGCCGACGGTGATAACCATATGGACGCCTGATTCACGGAGTGGTTGAGAGAGTGCTGCGTGCTCCGCATCGGATTCTGGCCCGAGCTCGAGCATGTCACCAAGGATGGCCACCTTCCGAGGCGCCATGAGTTCTGTCATCACCTGAAGTGCCGCCCTCGTAGACGTGGGCGATGCATTGTAGGTATCATCAAGGAGATAGGTATTGTCCCTTCCTGGGAGCAGACGGAGTCGACCAGGGAGCGGCTCAAACTGCTCGAGCGCTTCGATCAAATCAAACGGGTTCATCTTGAGAGCAACACCGACAGCGAGAGCCGCGAGGGCAGCTGGGATATGGTGCTTGGCGACCACTTTGGGTAGACGAATCGGAACGGTCTTACCATCAAAGTTGACCTTGAATGACAACCCTTCGGCTCGCTTGGCTTCGCGATGAAAGACAAAGTTGTCAGCATGGATATCTGCCCCTTCCTCGAACCCGTAGGTGATAACCTTGGCTTTGGTTTTGTCGCGCATCTTGAGAGTCCTCGGATCATCAGCATTCAAGACCGCAATGCCATCCTCGGGCAAACTGGCAATGATCCATCCCTTCTCACGCGCAATGTTCTGGAGTGTCCCAAAGTAAGCGATGTGACTCGACGACACTTGGGTCACGACGCCAATTTTGACCGGAATAAATTCAAGAAGAAAGGCCATATCCCCTGGTCGATCAATGCCCATCTCGAGCACCAATACCTCCGGGTACTTCGCCGGGAATACCATAAGGAGGAGCCACTTCCAAAACACCCCAAACCAACGGAAAAGCGAGCTCCCACCGCTCTCTACCCCAATGACCGTGAGCGGGATACCAATTTCATTGTTATAGTTCCCTTCGGCCTTGCGCACACGATACGACACGCCCAAGACGAGGGCAATCGCTTCTTTGGTCGAGCTTTTGCCCACTGATCCGGTGAT
>CAYWLN010000032.1:2795-5778 GCA_964459475.1 uncultured Bdellovibrionales bacterium
CCCGTTTTGGCGACTTGGGCCGTACCCGTCTTGCCACCGACCAGGTACCCCGGGACATCGGCGCGCTTGCCATGACCATTCACGACGACGCTCCGGAGCATTTGCCCCATGAGTCGACTCGTTTCCTCACTCACTACTCGACGGACTTCCTTCGGTTCTGTGACGGTTTCTGTCCCGTCAGCGTGGATGACCTTGTCGACGATAACTGGTTCTAGGAGTCTCCCGCCATTGGCCAGTGCCGCATAGGCGGTCGCCATCTGGATGGAAGTCGCCGTAATCCCCTGACCAAATGAGGCCGTGAAGAAGTTGATGGTGGCTCGTTCATTCCGGAGGTTCTTCAAATTGCCTGGCAACTCTGCTGGGAGCGCTATATTCGTCCGTTCACCAAATCCGAACCGATGGAGGTATTCACCAAAGAGATGATTGCCGACCAGTTTCTCGACGTAGATGACACCGGTATTGATAGACTCATCGAGCACCTTGTACATATTGCTCCTACCATAGACTTTGTCTTCAGCATTGCGGATGGTGTACCCAGCCTCCACTACAGCTCCCGGATCGACATATTCTGTCGTCGGTGACACCTGGCCTTCCTCGATGCCGATAGCCATGGTGAGAGGTTTCATAATAGAGCCTGGCTCATAGGCCGTACTCACCGCCTGATTGAGAAAGAGCGAATAATCCTCAACCTTCGAATAATTGTTGGGGTCAAACTGGGGCACCGATGCCATGGAGAGAATCTTGCCCGTCTTCGGATCCATCACGATAGCCGTCGCCCGATCAGCAGCATACTTGTCGAGCGAATCTTTGAGGAGCTTCTCCGTCTCATACTGAATGACTCGGTCAAGGGTAAGGACAAAGCTATCCCCGTTCTCGGCATGCATAATATCGCGGTCCGAGAGTGGGATCCAGCGACCACTCGCATCCTTTTCTTGGTTGAGTGTCCCCGTCTCTCCTCGGAGATCCTTGTCAAATGACGCCTCCACCCCGTATCCGCCAGCTCCGCCCTTTTCTCCCAAACTGGCAAAACCAACCACCTGAGCGGCGAGTTCGCCAGCAGGATAGTAGCGATACTTTTCTGGGAGGAGCGCTACGCCTTTGTGCTTCAATTCACGGACACGGGTAGCCTCTTCATCGGTCAAACGCTTCTTCACTACTTCGTAGGGATCATTGGGTCGGTCCAGCTTATCGCGAATCTCACCCGCATCCATGCCGAGGATCCGCGAGAGCTCGACCGCGACGGTGTCTTTTTCCTCGACGTCCTTGGGAACGACATAGACGGTTTCATACTCTCGATTGACGGCGAGGGGGTAGCGATCAGCGTCACCATCATGCATATAGATCTCCCCTCGATCGGCTGAGAGCTCGAGCGACGCATTGTGCTGACCCTCAGCGAGCGCCACCCACTTGTCATGTGAGAGCACCTGAAGAAAGAACAGTCGAGCCACGACCGCGAAGCCTACCCCCACGATGACCAGCATGAGAAAGTGTACCCGGGCCACACCAGAAAATCCACCCTCAGAGAGTGGCTTCTTTTTTACCTGAAATTTGGGGCTGTTTCGCATATCGTATTGAATTCAGAGCGATTCCTCCCCACTCTCGTTTCGCTATTTGAGGGCTACCTGTCCATCACGCTCCTCGAGATACTTCACCGCGTCCAGTTTCTCAAGTTTCAATTCATCTTTGGAAGCCTCAATCCGATGGAGGGAGCGGAGGTCCGCCTCGGTGATGCGGAGTTCAGCATTTTCTTGTTTCAACTGATCGATTTCTCGCTCCAGTGTCCGCATATGATACCCCTGGACGGCACTTTGGTTGACCGAATACAGATAGCATCCCCCAGACACAAACAGTGCCGACAAGACACCGAGGAGAAAGAGGTGCGCCGAACCAGAGAGCTCGCGTTTACTCTCTTTGGGCGCCCATGAAGTCATGAAATTTTTTCTTCGAACCACTGCCATATTTATTTGTATTTTTATTTTCTGCCAGGGCGCCTGTCCGCCTCTGGAGGAGACCAGCCTCGGGCTGGATTTTCCTCTCCCTCTCTTCTCCTAGCGCTTCTCGAGTATTCTCAGTTTGGCACTGCGCGCTCGGGGATTCTCTGCGACTTCTTTCTCTCCTGCTACAATCGGTTTTTTGGTAATGATGTGCGCTTTTGGCACCTGCCCACACTGACAAACTGGGAAATTAGGTGGACAGATACACTCGCCTTCGGCCTCTCGGTATGCCTGCTTCACTCGGATATCTTCACCCGAATGAAACGCGATGACGGCCAAGCGTCCCCCTGGCGCGAGACACTCTACGGCGTCAGCGAGAAACGTCTCCAGATGAGCGAGCTCACTATTCACCGCGATGCGGAGCGCCTGAAAGGTCTGCGTGGCCGGATGGATTTTCATCGTGGCCCGCTTCTTCTTGGGGTAGGCCTCTGTGACGAGGGTCGCCAGTGTATGTGTGGTCTCGATCGGTTTCACAGCCCGCTCTCTCACGATAGCCTGCGCGATGCGTCGCGCCTCACTCTCACCGCCATACTCACGGAGGATGGTAGTGATATCGTCTTCTTCGTAGGTATTGACGACCGTACGCGCGGTGAGCGGAGTATCCTGACTCAGTCGCATATCGAGTGGACCATCTTCCCGGAAACTGAGTCCCCGATCTGGTGTCTCGATCTGATCCGATGAGTACCCGAGATCGGCGAGGATGGCATCAACGGTCGTGATACCGAGTTCTTGGCACACCGCCTTGAGCTCCGAATAGTTCCGCTTCACGACGATGAGCCTCCCCTCACGAGTTGCCTGCTCGAGGACCGGATCAGTCGCCACGCGCTCGCCAAAACGAGCAATCGCCTCGCTGTCCGTCTCTATCGCAATGACGCGTCCCGGCGCAACCGCCGAGAGGAGCATCGCGGTATGGCCGCCACCGCCTAGGGTTGCGTCCACTACCGTCATTCCCTTTTCAAGGTGCAACATCTCTCTCGTCTCTTCGAGCA
>CAYWLN010000032.1:5878-8051 GCA_964459475.1 uncultured Bdellovibrionales bacterium
AATTCCCCACTTTCACCCACTTTTCTTATCTACCTCCACATTTTATACCACCACCATGCACCCGTCAACACAAAAGTTATACACCAAAAAAACAGCCTTTTCAAGCCGTTCTTTAGAAAAAGACGATAGATTTACAGTCGTTCCAAGACTTTCACGAGGAGGCGGACAGGGGCGCCGGCGGAGCCTTTGGCCAGGAATTCATCCGGGAGCGTCGTCATGCGTGGCGCGATATCGAGGTGGACCCAGGGGTACGCCTGGTCGACAAACTGCTTGAGGAACACGGCCGCTGTGATGGCCCCACCATAGCGCGTACGACCGAGGTTGGCCACATCGCCAAAGGTACCTTTGATTTCCTCGTCGTACTCGTCCCACAGTGGCAGTGGCCAGACATGATCACCACTTTCTTCGCCGAGGTGACGGAGCTTCATCTCGAGTTTCTCATCGGCCGTAAAGAGTGCCGACGCCCGTTCTCCGAGTGCTCCCATGGCAGCGCCAGTAAGAGTCGCGACATCGATGACGAGCGACGGGTGGTAGCGCTTGGCATAGTGGAGCGCATCGGCGAGGATGATCCGGCCTTCAGCGTCAGTATTGAGCACCTCAATAGTCTTCCCTGACATGGACTGGAGGATATCGCCTGGACGATAGCTCGCCCCGGACATCATGTTTTCGACCGCCGGTACCAGGACCACGATGTTTTTCTTGAGCTTGAGCCGAGCAGCAACTGCGAGCGCATGGATAACGGCAGCCCCACCAGACATATCCATATTCATCCCAAGGATGTAGTCACTCGGTTTCAAATTGATCCCACCGGTATCAAACGTCACACCCTTCCCGACGAGTACTATCGGCTGTTCTGATTTCTTGGTCCCGAAATACTCGAGGATAATAAACCGTGACGGAGCACTCGACCCCTGACCAACGCCGAGGACGCCACCCATCTTGAGCTTGGTCATCTCTCGCTCGTTAAGTACGGTCACCTTGACCGGCAGTCCTCGCACCGATGCGCGCGCATGACGAGCGAGAATCTCCGGGGTCATATCTCCCCCAGGCATCGTCGCGATATGGCGCGAGCGATTGACCTCCTCTCCGATAATCATCCCCCGAGCGATACCCATCTTTACAACGTTACTCTCAACACCAGTCAAATAAATATTTTTTATTGTCGGGAAACCTTCTTTGGGTACAGTGAGAAACTCCTGAAATGAGAATTCGGCCATGATGAAGTTGACCACGAGGAGCTCAGCCAAATCAGCCGGAGCTATTTTGAGATGCCCAAACTGGAATTGTTTGAAATCAATAGCAATCTCTGTATACTTTTTGGCCAGAGCCTCACGTACCACACGCCGTGCGAGGAGCATCAGCTTGCGTCTCGTTGTTTTACTTTTTTCACCAATCGCTAGCACGAGCGTCTCCTCGCCATTCTTTACTTCAACCACCCCATCCTTCCCCTCATTCTCCAATCGCACGTCGAGTACTCCTTTCTTCAATTTCTTTCCGTCAACAATTCTGATATTCATAGTCCGAAATTTACTTATGTGATGGGAGGATATTACACAAATATGTTTCCGACGCTACCCGGAGAAAGAAAATGAAGCACTGATCAGAAACTGCGCAGAAATATATGTCGGTACTATCCCTTACTGAGCAGCTTCATGTCTTTCAAAACTTCCTCCGCATGCCCATCTGGCTTCACGTCTTCATAGACCTTGGCAATCTTGCCATCGGGTGCAATGAGAAATGTCGTCCGGAGAATCCCCATGTACTTCCGACCCATAAACTTCTTCTCGGCCCACACACCGTAGAGATTGACCACAGACTTCTCATCATCAGCAAGAAGCGTAAACGGGAGCTCATACTTCCCCACAAACTTGGCATGCTTCTTGACCGCATCGGCACTCACACCGAGCACGACTGCTTTGGAGCGTTTGAACTTGGGGAAATTATCCCGGAACTGGCAGGCCTCGACGGTGCAACCCGGCGTGTCATCTTTGGGATAGAAATAGAGCACGACCCACTTGCCCAGATAGTCCTTGAGCGTGTGGAGCTTCCCGTCCTGATCGAGCAAAGCAAAATTCTTGGCCTTGGTCCCCTTTTTTGGCAACATAGCAGTTGATGTCAAAGATAATGAGGAATTTTACCATAAAAAGAAAACCCCCGCCACGGAACGATGCCG
>CAYWLN010000033.1:0-4470 GCA_964459475.1 uncultured Bdellovibrionales bacterium
TTCCTCATCTACTACATCGAAGAGAATAAGTAGATATTGTGCTTTCCAACAAAAATTCTCTTGGACACAAGAGAGTTGTTTATTGGGAAAGTAGCACGCTTATATTACTCACTTTTTTTCTTTCTTCTTACTCTCTTTGGTTCCTGTCTCTGTGACTGGCGCCACTTCGGGTTCCTTGGTCTCTTTGCCCTCCTGGAACCGATAGAAGACTCTGTTTTCAGTCCGGAGGTCGATATACAAGAGGTCGGCGCGACGCTCGGCAGGGATTTCCTTATCGAGGAGGAGTGACAAGGCATCGAGCGAGGTCTCCAGTGGGATATCGGTCGCAAAAAATATCTCCCAACCACCTTCAGTCCTGACCCGGAGTTCATTACCAAAACGCGACGTCACTCGCATCCTTTGATCAGTTTCGAGACCGAGTCGCTCCCGAAGTGCCGTACGCACCTCTCCCGGAAAAGCGACGAATTGAGGCTCAAGAATCTTGCCTTCGTTTGGGAGCGCTTGACCACTTTCATCGGTGATAGTGAGGGTACGTACTCGATTCTCTTCTTCCTCGTACACGGACGTGACTGAGCGCACGGTGCCGTCTTCAAGGACATGATGGCAGGTATGAGCCGCACACCACACGATGATGTCTTTTCTTTCTGAGAGCACGACGGTAAGACCTGTCGGGAAAGTCCGCGTCACGGTTACCTCACGGATGAGTGGGAAGCGCTCTCGGAGCGTCTGCTCAAGAGCGCGTGGACGAAGGAGAAAGAAGCGAGCCCGCTCTATGCGACCGAAATACCGCTCACTCAGTTCCTGATTTAGCACTGAGTCAAAGTCCTCGGCAGAGATATGTTCTCGGCCAGAGACCGTCGGCGAGGCAAGCGACAGGTACGACGAAAAGAGAACCAGGTATCCGGCTGTTCCGAGAAACAAGAGCCAGAGGCACGCTACTCCCACAAAGGTCAGTGTGTTCCTGGTATCCGAAACCGGACTTTTCCGTACTTTTTTCCGAGCCGGCAGTTCCTTCTGAACAAACCGTCCTCGTTCCTGCTTCAATTGTGTTTTCCACAAAAAACGCATATTTTCACTCGTCTCTGTTACAAGGCAAAAAATAGTTTTTCCAGGAGCAATCGCGCATTACTCTGTGTCGTTTTGAGGAGGTGCATCGTCTCCGTGACATTCTCGAGGAGCGCATAGTACCGTGTGGCGAGCGGACGTTCTTTGATCGCCTTGGCTTGCTCATGGAGACCCGGGAGCCACCACTCGAGGAGCTCTACTGCTCGCTCGGTTTCACTCCCCAACCGCTCGGCGAGGGACATCCGCTCGGCGAGGGACAACGTAGAGAGTCGATAGAGTGAGCCGAGGAGTTCCCGACTGGTGGCAAAGTCCTCGGGACGCTCGAGCGCTGACATGATCATACCTGGACGACCTAGTCCATAGAAAAATGGGGCGATAGCGGATGTATCGCCCGGCAGACCCTCGACACCATCACGGAGCTCTCCTTCCGAAACAAAACCAAACCGTACCCACTTCACCCGTGAGAGCACGGTCGGGAGTATTGCCCCGACCTCATGCGTCACCAGGATAATGACCGCTGACGATACTGGCTCCTCAAGCGTCTTCAAGAGTACATTTTGAGCGGTCTCCGAGAGTCGATGAGCATCGAGAATAATAAGCACCCGATAACGCCCTCTCGCTGGGTACTGACTGAGAAATGAGAGCCCTTCGCGCACTTCTTCTGCTGGAATACTTTTTTTCTTGGTGATACCACGTTTCGTCTCTTCGAGCGGTCGGAGCACTCTCACATCATACGGAGTCGGTTTGTCTGAACTCGGCTCAAAGGATGGCTCGCCGACCAAGGTCGAAGCAAACTCAAGCGCACAGAGCGCCTTGCCGACACTGCGGGGCCCCGTAAAGAGATAGGATTGGACCATCTCTCCCTCGATTGACTGTTTGAGCCGGGCCCGTTCATGCTCATGACCAATGATATGCATACTACACTTGAGGATTACGAAAGTCTGGAGATAGCTTCGGAAAGCTGCTGCCGAAAGGCATCCTTACTAAATTTCTTGACTGATTCTTTCATGAGTGTCGTATCATACGTCCCCTCCTTTTCGAGAAACCGACGTACCCCCTCAGCGATGATCTCGGGCGCCGAGCTATGAAACGTCTCGCCCATCCGACCATCGGAGAGGATCTCGGACAACCCACCGTATTCAAGTCCGATCACCGGCACCCCAAACGACAGCGCTTCTACCGCCACCATCCCAAAGTCTTCTTCGGATGGAAATATCAGCGCTCGCGCCGTACGGTAGCGCTCGGCCAGCTCAGTGTCTGCAAGAAAGCCCGTGAATGTAATATTGTCTTTGGCCATCTTACGAAGATGTGCCTCTTCTGGTCCAGTTCCTACCACCACGAGGGGGAGACCGAGCTTGTTAAATGCCTCTACCACCGCCATTACCTGTTTGGATTTGGTGAGCCGGGATACCACGAGAAAATGATGGCGCTTTTCGCCATCACCCCGAACCTGTTTCGGGGTCTCCTCGCAAAGCAATACGGGCGGGTAGATGACGGTCGCCTCACGCCGATGGTATTTGGCAATACGAGCCTGCGTGTAGTGGGAGTTGGCGAGGAGCACATCTGGCCGCTCAGCCGCCTGGCGATCCCAGATCCGGAGATAGCTCATGAGCATGCGGGTCAAGATGCTTCTCCGTCCACGAGCACCAAGCTCCGTGAGGTAGCTCTCATGGTAGTCCCAAGCATAGCGCATGGGCGAATGGAGATAGGCGATATGAGTGGTATGAAGACGCGTGATGATTCCCTTGCTCCAGGCTCCCGAAGAAGAAATCACCAGGTCAAACTCCCGGAGGTCGAGACTCTCCACCGCAGCCGGGAAAAATGGCAGAAACAACCGGTAGCGCTTTTGGAGAAAGCGAGGTAAGCGGCCGAGCCATGAGGTTCTCATATCTCTATTTTTAAAGTGCCCTTCGACAAGCTCAGGATTGGCAAGCAACGTATAAATCGGCGCCTCCGGATACAGAGCGCACAGCTCCTGAAACACCCGCTCCGCTCCCCCGTAGGACACCAAAAAATCATGCACCAAGGCTACCTTGGGTACACGACGTGATGACTGTATCGTTTTTTCATGAGACGTTTGATCCATATTCAAACAAGATAAGTAGCTATTTCCTTCGCGCAGCGCGCCCAACTATAGCGGCTCACATTGTGGGTCGCTTTTTCTATTATACCACTTCGGAGCCCCTGGTCCGACAGGAGCCTCTGTACGCCCTCAGCGATACTCTCGACGCTCGTAGGGTCCACTAATACTGCTCCCTCCCCAGCTACTTCTGGCAAGGACGAGGTATTCGACGTTACTACCGGTACTCCCACGCTTTGGGCCTCAAGGACCGGTATCCCAAACCCCTCGTAGAGCGTGGGGAACAAGAACACATCAGCGTTCCTGAGGAGCTCCCACTTCTCTTCTTCACTCACATAACCCAATTCCTTAATCTCTTGCTTATAGCTTATAGCTTGTAGCGTGTTAGCAATACGGCCGTAGCCAAAACCAGGTTTGCCCGCTAATAACAGTTCATGGGGAATCCGATACTGCTCTTTCAATATCTCAAACGCTTCTACAATTCTCACGATATTCTTTCTTTCCTCCAGTCGTCCTATAAATAATAGGTATGGCTTCTTTTTTTCGCTCATGTTTCCTGCTTCCTGATTCATGCTTCTTGTCTGTTCGTATCCTTCTGATATCACAGCAATTTTCTCTTCTGCCACGCGATAGAGCGCCATCACATCACGTTTGGTATTTTCTGATACACAGATGACGGTACTCGCCACGCGACACGAAAATTTGATCGAATAGTGCATATAGATCCGCTCCCAGAGCGAGTACGCTCCAGGACAAAACTCATACTCGAGGCCATGGATTGTCACCACGGTCTTCTTCGGGTGAATAATCGGTACCGTATGAGCTGGCACAAAGAGGACATCTGGAGCCCGCCAGAGCATCTCGAGTGATAGCGCGAGCTGGGTCCAGAATCGAGGCGCCCACAGCGCCCGCACCGTCCAGTTCATCGGTAACTCAAAGTCTATCTCCGGCGTACTCATTTGGAGACGACACCCTATAAAAGAGAATTTCTTACGGACATACAAAACTACCTGTGCGTCCGAGGACAGCGTATCCCGCAGGTGTTTAATCACCTGATAGCTGTACTCTTCAATCCCCGTCCTTCGTTTCAAAAAGGCCCGTGAAGCGTCTATACCTATAACACGGGCTTTTAGCTGATAGCTTTTAGCTGATAGTAATGCCATATAAAACGTATCAGATTTCTATAAGCTATAAGTTAAGACCTATTCGCTATTTCGCGAGCATGATACTTCGTTTGTAGATATCGAGATTCTCGAGCACGATACCCGTGCCCTTCACCACACAAAACGCTGGGTCATCCGCCACGTAGCAAGGCACATTGATAG
>CAYWLN010000033.1:4570-7961 GCA_964459475.1 uncultured Bdellovibrionales bacterium
CCCTTCACCACACAAAACGCTGGGTCATCCGCCACGTAGCAAGGCACATTGATAGTCTTTGAGATGAGCTGGTCGAGATAGCGGAGCTGAGCTGTCCCACCCGAGAGAACCATCCCTTTGTCCATGATATCGGCAGCCAATTCTGGCGGTGTCTCCTGGAGCACCTGCTTGATAACATTGATAATTTCACGGAGTTCGTCTTGGATGGCTTCGGTCACTTCGTTCGACGAGACGGTCACCGTCTTCGGGAGTCCGCCCATGAGATCGCGTCCTCGTACTTCCATGTGGTCTTCTTTGACTTGGGCAATAGCGGATCCAATCTTCATCTTGATTTCCTCGGCTGTCCGATCCCCGATCGCGAGGCTGTACTTGCGTTTGATATAGTCAGAAATTGCCTGATCAATCTTGTTCCCTCCCACGCGGGCACTGTGTGACGCCACGACGCCCCCGAGTGAAATAATGGCTATCTCCGATGTCCCGCCACCGATATTGATAATCATGTTGCCCTGAGCCGTATGGATAGGGATGCCTGCCCCGATCGCCGCAAGGATCGGCTCCTTCACCACATAGGCAGCCTTGGCGCCGGCCTTGAGAGCAGCATCGATCACGGCGCGACGCTCCGTCGACGTGATACCGGCCGGGATCGAGAGGACGACTTCCGGACGAAAGAGTCGCACCCGACCCGCTACCTTACCGAGGAAGTACTTGAGCATAGCCTCAGTGATACGGTAGTCGGCAATCGCGCCATCGCGGAGGGGTTGACTCGCCACGATCGTATCGGGTGTCCGCCCGAGCATCTCTTTGGCCTCATTTCCGACCGCGAGCACCTTGTTTTCCGTGAGCGAGATAGCGACGACCGACGGCTCATTGATCACCACACCCTTGCCCGGCACAAACACAAGCGTATTGGCCGTACCGAGGTCAATCCCAATTTTTCGCAAAAACAATGATTGCATGTCCCATTTCATGACACTTCTTTTCTTACAATATTGGCACCAATTTTCTGGAGGCGTTCTTCAATCCGCTCATAGCCCCGGTCCACCTGATAGATTTCTTCGATGATGGTGGTACCCTCGGCTGCCAAAGCAGCAATGATGAGCGCCACACCAGCCCGCAAGTCAAAACTTTTAATTACGGTCCCACGAAGAGGTGTCTTGCCATGAATTATCATCTGATGTGGGTTCAAAATATCAGCCCGTGCCCCCATCTTGATGAGTTCGGGCACATAATTAAATCGCCCCTCAAAAAGTGTTTCGAAAATAAGAGTGTCACCTTCAGCCTGCGTAGCGAGCACCCCGAACAGTGATTGATTTTCTGTAGGCATTCCAGGATATGTCCGGGTGTCAACCTTGGCTACTGCCCGGAGTCTCTCAGCTGGATGAACCGTTATGCTATTTGCTTCAATGGTAAAACTCACCCCAAACTCTTTCATCTTTTCCAAGACAATATTGAGATCATCCTCACGGGCATTCTCCACGGTGAGTTCGCTTCCGGTCACCGCTCCGAGTACGAGAAAGGTGGCGGCTTCATTGTGATCCGGCATGATGGTATAGGTCGCTCCTCCAAGGGTCACTTTCCCGACAATAGTCAGGGTATGAGTGCCGAGCCCCGTGATTTCAACGCCGAGCGCCTGAAGAAACTTCCCCAAGTCTTCTACGTGCGGTTCACAGGCAGCGACCTTGATTACCGTCGTTCCAGGCAGGGTCGCCGCAAGAAGCATAGCATTTTCTGTAGCTGTCACAGACAGCTCTCGGAGAGCTACCTTAGCGCTTTTCTTCTGCGTGGCATCTACGACATAGCTCTTGCCATCGCCGACGATATGGACACCTAGTTTTTCGAGAGCATCAATATGAGTCCCTACTGGCCGAGCCCCGATGACACAGCCACCCGGCTGACGAATCTCAAAATGATCAACTCGGGCTGAGAGAGCTCCCAAGAGCATGATGGACGATCGGAGACGCTTGACGATTTCTTGATCCACCCGGGTCACATCAATATCTCGCGCGGTGATAGCAACCTCATGATCCCCCTGCCACTCGATGGTTGCCCCGAGACTCTCAAGGATTTCAATCATCCGAAACACGTCCTCAATCCGAGGAACATTCTTGAGCACACATGTTTCTTTAGTGAGGAGTGTCGCCGCAAGTATGGGCGTGGCGGCATTCTTGAGCCCCGCTACCGCGATGGTTCCCGAGAGCTTTTTCCTACCCTGTATTTCAAAAACTTCCATAAAATATCCTTTAAAAACCGTCCACATCACTGGCTCAGTATAGCCCGAAAAAACAGGCTTAACAAGCCTATAGAAATTTGAAACGACCAGGAGAACGGTGTCTCGACTGGTCGTTATTTTTGCCCTGCAAAGGGCGAGAGTATGGGAACATACCCTGCTTGTTTTTGTTTTTCCTGCCTTTGACAGGCAGGGGTTTTTGTTTTTAAAGAGCGGTATTTCGGGTTTCCCCGAGAGAGGGCTCTGCCAAGCACTCTCTCGGAAAAAGAAAACGGGTTCCCCCCTCTGGGGCACCCGTCTTCTCACTTGTACATCCATTATAGCACGTTTTTTGTTGCTTGTCCAGACCCTACTTCCCCTTCCGGACATGGTCATACGCCGAGAGGGCGGCCACCACGCCGTAGCCGGCGGAAATATTGTTTTGCTTATACGGTATGTCAGTTGCGTCCCCTGTCGCAAAAATGCCCGGATGCGAGGTCGCGGCGGTCCGACCATCCACGATGATTTCGCCCCGTTCATTGAGCGTGAGGAGTTCCTTCACGAATTCCGTATTTGGAACCATACCGATTTCGACAAAAACGCCGTCGAGCATCACATCCTCAGTCGTATCCGTATCAGTATGACGGAGTGTCACTCCAGTAACATGCCCCTCACCCAATATCGCCTGAGTGGTCACCTGATACATGACACTCACCTTCGGTGAAGCGAGGATCTTGTCTTGCGTCACCTGGTCTCCTTTGAGTTCACCGGAACGCACCAAGAGCACGATTTCTTTGGCATACGGGAGCAAGTCCTCCACGGCCTCGAGGGCCGAGTTGCCACTCCCGACCACCGCCACTTTCTTCTCACGGAAAAATGGCGCATCACAGGTAGAGCAATAGACGACTCCCTTGCCTTTGAATTTTTCTTCTCCTGGTACGTCCAGATGGCGATGACGACCGCCGGACGCGATGATCACCGTTTTGGTTTCGTAGCGCTCCCCTTTTTCTGTTTCTATCACATAGCCACCTTCACTGCGCGCAGAAATCTTGGTTGCTTTCTCCCCCGTCTTAATCTCAATACTCTCCTGCGCCCTCAGGTGCTTCTCGAGCTGTTGTCCAAATTCATAGCCAGGCATGGTCACCGTCCCAATCCAGTTTTCAATCGACGCGGAGACGACAGACT